>JBBDXJ010000225.1:0-20106 GCA_040902445.1 Cyclobacteriaceae bacterium
CGATTGTTCCACACTCATTTTATCCGTGGCGATAACCACATCGGGATGAGCGGGTTTTTCATACGGCGAACTGATGCCTGTAAAATTTTTAACTTCGCCGGAACGCGCTTTCTTGTACAACCCTTTTACATCGCGCTGCTCACAAACTTCTAGCGGGGCGTCGACAAACACTTCAATGTAATTTTCGTCACCTACAATACTCCTGACCTGTGCCCTGTCCGCCTGGAAAGGTGAAATAAAAGCAGACAATAAGACCACACCCGCGTCGAGAAACAATTTACATACTTCCGAGATACGGCGGATATTTTCAACCCTCGCATCATCGGTAAAGTTGAGGTCTTTGTTTAATCCTGACCGTATGTTGTCGCCATCCAGCAGGTAAGTTTTAAAACCCTGTGCGTGCAGCGCAGCTTCCAGTTGAACCGCAAGCGTTGATTTTCCTGATCCCGAAAGGCCCGTAAACCAGATCAGCTTTGGTTTTTGATTCATCAATCGCTGCCGTTCTTCAGCGCTGACCTTTGTCTTTATAGGATAAATGTAGTTCAACTCTAAACCAGATTATAGAAATATGATATGAATCCAATACACAATATAGTATAGATCAGGGTCAGGGGCGACCCTACTTTTAAAAAGTCTCTAAAAGTATACCCGCCAGGACCATAGACCATCAGATTGGTCTGATATCCGATCGGAGTCATAAAATCGCCGGAGGCCGCAAAGGCTATAGCCACAAAAAAAGGCGTATAAGGAAGGCCCAGTTGCTCGGCAACAGCCATGGCAATGGGAAAGACAATCGATACCGCCGCAGCATTGGTGATCAGCGCTGTTAAAAAAGTCGTAACCAGAAACAGTGATGCCAACACGGCAACCGGACCAAATGATTGAACCGAAGAGACGAGTAAGTGTGCTATCAAATCTGCAGTGCCGGATTTTTCCAGGCCTACACCCAAAGCAAGCGAACACACCAGGATCAGCAGTAAACTTAAATCAAGCTCCCGACGGATCTCTGCCAGGTTGAGGATACCAAAGAACACCATCCCCGATAAGATCACAAGACATACATCAAATAATGGAAACAAGCCCACTACGCCCGACACTAATAATAGCACGCTCATGATGCCGACAATGCGAAGGTTCTTATTTTTTTTCGCTTTTACTTTTTTCGGAACAGATAAAAAGAACAGATCCTTTTCGTGACTGCGATTTTCCCGATTATCACCTGCGAGCAAAAGCAAAAAATCTCCGCCGGCCAGGTTCATTTCACCAACCTTGCCAGGAACTCGTTTACCGTTCCTGTGAATGGCAATGATGGATGCGTTGAACTTTTTGCGGAAATCGGAATCCCGGATGCGAACCCCCACCAGTTCGGAGTTTGCCGGAATGACCGCCTCCACAAAGTTGAACTGTTCCTCAGGCTCTGTGTCGTCATCTTCCGGTACACTTAATCCGTTGTCCTCCTTTATTAACTGGTAAATGGACTGAGTGTTTCCCGAAAAAAACAATGCATCCTTTTCTTCAAGAACTTCATCTGGCGAAACCGGTGAAATGACTTTTTCATCCCGGATAATCTCCACAAGAAACACATCCTTAAGGTTTCTCAATCCGGCAACTTTTACGGTCTTGCCGATAAGAGAAGATCCCCGGCCGATCTCGGTTTCAATGATGTACTCCTTCAGATTCTCCCGCAAGGCATCAATTTCATTCGGATTGGATGGTAATAACCGGTATCCAATAAAATAAAGGTACAGTCCGCCAGCCACGGTCACCGTAATCCCTAAATAAAAGAAGTCGCGAAATCCCAGCAGAGGAAGATCATACTGCATCACCAAACCGTTGAGCACAAGGTTGGTGGAAGTTCCGATCACAGTGATCATCCCTCCCAGGATCGTGGCAAACGATAGCGGAATCAGAAACCTGGATGCAGGGTTCCCGGTTTTCTGCGCCCAGTCCTTCACATAGGGTATCATGAAAGCAACGATGGGTGTATTGTTCAACATCGAAGAGAGCGACGACGCTGTTAACATCATCCGAAGAATAAAAGCCTTTGGCGATAATGCAGGATTAAATAGTCGCGCAAATGCTTCAGATCCGAGAATCGTTCGAATACCCGCCGTCACCAATATCAACAGAAATATTATGATGATCTGCTGATTTGCTAAACCCCGTAACATCTCCCCGGGCGTGATAACCTGACCAAGCAGCAAGGCTACAGTAGCCATGAAAAATGTCAGTGCCGGATTAAACCACTCCCGGTATAACGACAATACCAGAAAGACAACCACGAATAAAACGTATCCCTGTGAAAAGGTGAAGTCCACTAAAACGGTAGATTTAAAGTACAAATGTAGAATCTAATACTCAATTGCCAAATTCCGGGTACCTGATTCAAGTAAAAAAACCCTGCCGGTTGAATCAGTTGCCGGTTTCCGGGTGCCAGGTGCCAGGTGCCAGATACCGGTTGCCAGGTGCCGGGTTCTAGGTGCCGGTTAAGGGGCATTTACACTGCCGTTTGAATCCCTCCCGGAAGGCAAGAATGCATGCTTTTAGCGTTCTTGAAGTTTCACCAAAGGAACGAGAGTCTCTGAAAAAAAGCTTTCCAACCTGGAAACCAGCAACCGGTAACCGGTAACTTTTTCACCCGGTAACTGGCAACTGGAAACCGGCAACCCTTTCAAGGTCCCAGAACTTTTTGATCATAATAAGAAATGCTTCCATTTCATGAAGGGGTATCATGTTGGGACCATCGCTTAGCGCTTTGGAGGGGTTGGGATGGGTTTCGATAAAGAAGCCATCAACACCCGCTGCTGCTGCCGCACGGGCGAGAAATGGAGCAAACTCGCGCTGCCCACCGGATGTGCCACCCAAACCTCCCGGTTGTTGCACTGAATGTGTTACATCAAAAACAACCGGCGTATACTGTCGCATAACCGGCAACGAGCGCATATCCACCACCAGCGTGTGATAACCGAAGCTTACACCGCGCTCTGTTAAAAATACTTTTTCATTGCCTTCTCCCCTCACCTTTTCAACTGCATACTTCATGTCCTCTGCCGCCATGAACTGGCCTTTTTTAATTTTCACAGCCTTGCCAGTGCGCGCCGCGGCCTTAAGCAGATCGGTCTGGCGGCAAAGAAACGCGGGTATCTGTAAAACATCCGCGACTTCAGCTACCTCCGCGCATTGATAAGATTCATGGACATCGGTGACAACAGGCACCTGGAGATCCTTTTTCACCCGCGATAGTATCTCCAATCCACCTTCTCCTGATGGCCCGCGATATGAACCGGATGACGTGCGGTTAGCTTTGTCAAACGACGACTTAAAAATATATTCGATCCCCAATTTTTTACACAGCGCTTTCACATGCGCTCCCGTTTCTAAACAGATATCATAACTCTCCGCAGCACAGGGCCCCGCAAACAACACCATTCGGCCTCCGCCGAGCGTAATATTCTTTGCAACTTCGACCGTATTTTTAAATCTTTCCATGATCGTTTGATTGCACTATCCTGAACTACTCGAGTTCGTATGGACTTGTTTTGCGGCTTTCAGCAGAGTTGATTTGAAATCAAAAACTTAACCCCTTAATATCTTTTCGAAAGCTCCCTTTACCTGTAATACCAGATCCGCCACTTCCCGAAGTACTCCTTCCCCGCCTTTGGCCTCGGTGACCAGATCGGCCCTTTCTTTGATATAATCATAGGTATCAGAGGGGCAGATAGTAAAACCCGCTAATTTGAACACGGGTAAATCATTTAGATCGTCGCCGATGAAAGCAACTTCCTTTTTCTTCAGTTTGTAATGTTTTATCAGTTTTTCAAATACCATGGCCTTGTCAACAATGCCCTGATGACAGAAATCGATCTTTAATTCCGCAAAACGTTTGGTAACAGCTGCTGACTCCCTTCCCGAGATGCCTCCTGTAAGGATACCTGCTTTTTTCAGGTAGCTGATGATAAGCCCGTCTTTTACGTGAAATGTTTTGATCTCTTTACCGTTCTCATCGTAAATGATCTTTCCGTCTGTAAGCACACCATCCACATCAAAGAAGATCGCTTTAATGAGAGATGCCTTTTTTATTTGTTCTTTTGAATAACGGGACAAAATGTTCGAATGATGGTTTGCCAAAATTTATTCAAATTTTGCCGAAATTAGGAAAAGCTTTTTACTTTATTCACTTAAATTCCGGAGTCACTGAATGAAACTTGTTAAGTTTTTTACCAGCCTGGCCATTACTTTACTGTTAATTTCCCTTCTGGACCGGGGCTGGACGATCGGCAGTATCTCCATTCCTCCCTTGGGCAAGTTTCTCGACCCTTTTCATGGTTTCTGGCGAAATCTCGAACCCTCCGGCTATCAGGGTAAAAAACAACTCGTCATTCCTGGTCTTCAGGAGCCCGTCACGGTAGTATATGACAGCCTTCTCATTCCACACATCTTTGCCAAAAACAACGATGATCTTTATCTCGCCCAGGGATACATCACAGCTTTGCATCGATTGTGGCAGATGGAATTCCAGACACATGCTGCTGCAGGAAGGGTTTCCGAGATCGTAGCAAGCGACGCGGTACTTAACTATGACCGGCGGCAACGCAGACTCGGAATGGTATACGGCGCACAACAGGCACTTCAATCGATGGGCAACCATCCCGCAATTATCCAATACACCAAAGGCGTGAATCATTTTATTGAATCGCTGGACTACAGCAGCCTGCCTTTTGAATACAAACTGCTGAACTACAAACCCGAACCGTGGACAAACCTCAAGTGTGCGCTGCTGTTGAAGAACATGGCGCAAACACTGAATATGGGCGACAAGGACATCGAGATGACCAACGCCTTGAAACTTTATGGAAAAGAAATTGTCGACCTGTTGTACCCGGATAATGAAAAGCCCGGTGACCCTATCGTCGAAAAGCCCGGTGGCTGGAATTTCCAACCCGTTCCCGTTGACATTGTTCCCTTAGCACTGCCAGATGGCCTCATTCGCATAAAAAAAGGTCCGGGTGCTGATCCAACAGCAGGTAGTAATAACTGGGCAGTGGCGGGATCAAAAACCTATACCGGATCTCCAATGCTGGCGGGAGACCCGCATCTCCAGTTGAGTTTGCCCTCTATCTGGTATGCTCTTCAGCTTCACGCTCCCGGCATCAATGTCATGGGCGCATCACTGCCCGGTGTTCCCAACATTATCATTGGTTTCAACGATTCCATTGCCTGGTCGGTCACCAATGCCCAGCGCGATCTTGTCGACTGGTACAAGATCACCTTTGAAGGCAAAGGCCGGGATAAGTATCTGCTTGACGGAAAATGGGCCGACACGAGGAAAGTGGTCGAAGAATTTAGAATAAGGAGCGGCATTTCCTTTTATGACACCATCGTCTACACGCATTGGGGACCCGTGACATACGATCTGAACTACCACGCTGAAGATGAATTGAACGGATATGCCTTCCGTTGGGTAGCCCACGAACCTTCGGAAGAGATCAATGCTTTTCACCAGCTCAACCGCGCAAAGAACCATACGGAGTTTATGACAGCATTGAACCATTTCTCGTCACCGGCGCAGAATTTTGTCTTCGCTTCGGTAAAGGGCGATATTGCCATGCGTAGTCAGGGTAAATTTCCTGTGCGGCGAAAAGAGGAAGGCAAATTTGTCCTGGACGGAAGCAAAAGTTCTCAGGGCTGGCAGGCGTTTATTCCCAATGCCCATAACATCGCGGAAAAAAATCCTGCGCGGGGTTTTGTGAGTTCCGCAAACCAATATCCGGTGGATGGAACCTATCCCTATTATATCACCGCAACAAGTTATGAAGCTTACCGGAACCGCAGGATCAATGACGTATTGCGGGAGGCTTCCAATATTACCTACCGGGATATGATGAAACTTCAGAACGACAACTACAATCTGAAAGCTGCTGAGAGCCTTCCTTTGTTTCTTAGTTACCTGGATACAACACAATTCGAAATGCTTGAAAAACAGGCATACCGGACCCTGCGATCGTGGGATCATTTCAACCACCCCAATTCCGCCGGGGCAACTTATTATGAGGCGTGGTGGGATAACCTGATGCCACTGTTGTGGGATGAAATGCAAAATGAATCCCTTTCACTCACGAGACCCACTACTTACAACACCATTAAACTACTCAGGGAGGAACCCGATCTTTCCTTTTTTGATATTCATCAGACGGAAGAAAAGGAGACTGCAGGTGACGTGATCCGCAAAGCCTTTATGCTTGGCGTCCAGGACATTGAAAAATGGAAGACAACCCATACAACGCTTCCGGTATGGGCAGAATACAAAGATTCGTATATCGCGCATTTGCTTCCGCCTTTGACGGCCTTATCAATCCCCGTAAAAACCGGCGGCAATCATGATATCGTTAACGCACACTCACGTACGCACGGACCTTCCTGGCGAATGGTGGTGAGCCTGGAACCCTCAGGGATCAAAACATGGGCTGCATATCCGGGAGGCCAATCAGGAAACCCGGGAAGCACTCATTACAGCGATCTCCTGCCCCGCTGGGTAAAGGGAAATTATTTTCCGCTGTTATTTTTACAGACGCCGGATGAAAACATCCAAAAAGTATTTTATACAACGCAACTTAATCCCACCGCAGAATGAGATTCCCCGTCCAGATACTGGTCATCGTCATCCTGGGATTCTTCATGGAACTGTTCCTGCCCTGGTGGTCAATTGCCATCGCAGCATTTGCAGGAGGACTTCTCATTAACACGAAATCAAATTTTTCAGCAGGCTTCCTCGCCATAGGAATACTGTGGGTGGTAAATGCACTGATCACAGATTTGAGCACAGACACCGGACTCGCTGACCGGGTTGCACGCATCTTTATGCTGTACAGCAAAACCCTTCTGCTTCTCGTGACTTTTATAATCGGCGGACTGGTCGGTGGCTTTGCCGCAATGACGGGAGGATCCCTTCGACGTCGAAAGTGGTAAAACGTTTGAAAGGTTGAAAGGTGCGCGCCGTTTGGCCTGTACCACGTTCGGGGCTGAGCATAATCATGCGTCCCTACACACACCAGCCGCACGTCCCAAAGAATTATTTCTGCAGATTAAACTTTATCGGCAACACCATTCTTACAGAAACCGGTCTTCCATTGTGGCTTCCACCGTTCCACGATGGCAGCATTGAAATGACACGGATGGCTTCTTTGTCGTAATCCGGATGCACACCTTTGAGAACCTGTACGTCGGTGATGGATCCATCTCCCTTCACAACAAACCTGACGAACACAGTTCCGTCAATACCTAATTGTCTCGGCACCCGCGGATAGCGGATCTTCTTCTGAATAAACTTCATCATCGCCTTAAGACCACCTTCGTATTGCGGCTGGACTTCCGCAAAATCCAGAACCCCAGGTTCTACGATCGGCGTAGGTTCCAATAGCGGAATTGTTCCACTGCCTGCAATTGGCGCCACATCACCAGAACCGAGATCATCACCAGAAGAAATGAAATCAGTTATCGCCTCTACCTCCTCGTCTTCTATCACCTCGTCTCTGGTGACAAGGACTGCGCGGGTTTGGGGGTTCGCTTTTGGTTGCCGGATCGTATGTTGCGGAGGAACTCTTTTAATAATCGGCGGTGGGAGGACTCTTATATCTTCTCCGACTAAAGGTGGAAATGCTTCATGTATAATTTCTTTCCCGGAATAAATATTCTGTAGCAAGAATAAAAGCGCAACCAGGGCTACGGTGATACCTTCGCCCATCAGTAAACGCTTTTCATAAGCCCTGCGCAGCAGGTACACGCCATAACTCTTGTTCCGGTTTTCAAACACCACATCATCCCAGTGGCGAAAGACATTTGAGTTTACTTCCATTGTGTTGTGATTTAGGTTATAATCACAAGATGTTGGCAATGCAGGTGACTGGCGGAAGATCTTTGAAGCGAATAAAGACAAGAATCTGTCTCCGCTCCGGCAGGAGAAAACGCCATCATTTAAAGTCAATAGAAGCCAAAACGTATGGTTTGACCACGGCTCCGGGGAAGGAGGCACAATTATCGACCTTGGAGCAAAACTGTTTCAATGTACTTACCACGAGTTCATTGAAAAGTTAACAAAGGGTAATTTTCCAGACCTGCCTAAAACCGCGCCAAAGCAAGCAGCGGATCAGCCCGGAGCAAACAAGCTTGAGATCATAAGGGTAAGCGATCTGTCTAACCCAGAGTTAATCCGGTATTTAAGGGAAAGGGCTATCGACCCTGAGTTGGCCAGACGTTATTGCCGCGAAGTAGAATTCCAGATTGGAAGCCGCAATTACCTGGCAATTGGATTTGTCAACCGCTCCGGTGGCTATGAACTTCGGAACAGTTGGTTTAAAGGCTCATCCTCACCAAAGGATATTTCTTTAATATCCACAGGCCATGACAAGGTTTGTGTGCACCCACGATCCAGATACAAGCCATTATCCTGGAAATACAGCAGCTCTACAACAAAGCCGAGCGGAGCACAAGCTACCAGTCAAACAATCTGAAGATGGTGGGGTATTCCATTCAGGATCTTCAAGCCAGAGCCGACAGGTTAAGCAGTCACCTCGATCAACTCAGCGAAAAGATGTCGCAAGCGGCAGTTATTTTCCGGAAAAGTCAAAAGGTCTCAATCTGGCATCGTTACTGGATGGTCATTCTAATGGGAATCTTATCCACGCTGATCACCAACATAGTGTGGATTATTCGTGGCTGAAAGACCATAAGAAAAGGAAGAAAAAGCGGAAAGGAAGAAGGATTTAGACCGTTTCTGATCATTGAATAACGAACAAAATGACGTAAATTGGCGTTTCATAAGCATGGAGACAACCAACATATATCAGATTGTACTTCCAAAGGGCGAAGCCCTCCGTCCATTTTTTGAATTGACCGAAAATGAAAGACGTGAGATCGGCTTGCAAATCTTCCGGCATGTGACCGAGCTTGCGGCTAAGGTTGGCCAACTTCCCGTAACCAGCCAGACCCTTTCAAAGAAAGCCTCCAGGGTAAAGCACTCTTTTTAATTTTTTAAATGCCTGAACTGCATATCGTAGCTGGCCCTAACGGAGTTGGTAAGACAACCGCTTTTGCGACTATTGTTCCGCAAGGCTTGGATTATATAAATGCTGATCTGATCGCGAAGACCATCAAGGAAAAAGCCGGTGGCTTAAACACCCAGGATATTGCCAATCAGGAAGCCGCCAAGATTTTTTATGAAAAAGCCGCGAGGCAAGAATCATTTGCTATCGAAACCAATCTTTACGATGTAGAAACATACAAGTCCTTCCAGGGATTGCAGGGACTTGGCTATGGTATCTTCATATATTTCCTGGCCTTAGATGATGTTTCCCTTTGTATTGACAGAGTTAATCTTCGGGTTCGGCAGGGCGGGCATTATGTCAATCCGGATATTATCAGGCAGAGATACACAACAGGATTGGCGCTGTTAAGACATTACAAGAATTTTCCGGATGTGCTGATGCTGATTGACAACAGCGAAGGCGTTTTGAATGTTGAGGCCGAGCTACGTAAAGGAGCAATTCACTATCAGGTGAATCCCTGTAAGGCATGGGCCCATTCAATAATTGAAGAAAAGCAATCTTTGGATCAGCCTATAAAAAGTAAGTCTATCGAAGAAGTAAAAAAGCTTTATAGAAAAAAGAGAGGATTATAATTTATACCTGTCTGACTTCGTTCATTAGCCTCATTTCACATTCACAAGCACTAGGCGATAAAACTTTTAACAGCTTAAACCACTACATCAGAAAGATCGAAAGATCACAGTCGTGGACAACTCATCGCACCCGAGCCCCACGAGCGACTTTGCTACATACCATTCCCACATTCACAAGAACGTCACGACCATTATAATCTTCAATACGACTTTTGGTCAAAGCTTCGTTGAATACATACCACCCTAGGGCACCGAGACGGGGCACAGTGCACGACAAAGCATATGTCATGCCTCGGGACCGGCAATTTTAAAGTCTGCAACTTCCTGCGTAAATTAGTGTGGCGATCGCAGCACGTAGGCTGGCTTTGCTGACGGAAAATCCACACCAGCCAATGCACATCGGCACGTCATATGCACAGAACGTTGGCAGAATTACCTTTTGACAAATTCTGAGTTCCAGCAACATGACAAAAATAGGAAATGAAAGAGCGATACTACATTTTTACATTCGTTGACGTTGATGGATTTGTTGTAAAACCGAAGGGGCTTCTGAGACTGGAAACCAAAGACACACTTGACGGCTTTGCAACTTCTGACAAAGCTAGAGAGTGGATTGAAAATAACGGAGGACGGCAGACTGACTATATTGTTTTACAGATTTTAAGAAAGCCTTGAACAAAAAGATGGACTATGACAAAAGGAGAAAAGAAGCAAATCATATTGAGCTTGTTAAAAGAATTTATCCAATCGGACAAGCCAGGAGAAAATGAACATTTGATTGACAAAATAGTTCTTGAGATACAGTCATGTGGTTTTGAATCAGTTCAAAGGCTTTCGGTTGTAAATAATGCCATTGGTGTGTTCTTGACAGATATAATAACTAAAACCTTCAACAAAGACACGAAGAACTGGGAGACGGTTTCCTCTGTCGTTGCGCTGCTACAGTTAGTTGAAATTTCGACTTTATCAGACTAATTGGACACACGATGGAATTTCTGACGAAAGACCACCAGCGAACAGTGGGGTGAAAGCTAATCTCTGCATATAGTGTGATGTGTTATTGGCGGGTTGAAGTGTTAATTTGTAGTTTGTGTTTCAAAACACGTCCGGTCACAGTGGACGAAAACGGATCACGGCGCCGAATTCATCGTGTAAGCACTTTTTATTATTTTATCGAGCTTGACAAGCCAGGTAATACTACTGGAACCTGTACCGAAAGGAGAAATAGAGATAAGCCTACGCGTGTTTTCAAAATATTTTTCTTCTAAAGGACTGGTTAAGTTGCCAAATACCATCACCGAGAATCAACCAAAACAGAAAGAAATATGAGACCCCATCCAATAAAACACTTTCAAGCACGGATTATCCACAGGCTGCCGGGTTCAACTACTCAATCGGCAAACAAGAGTATTATTCTATTTATAGTCTGGATAACCGGTATCTCAGCCTCAGGGCAAAATATTCAAAATCTTGATCAAAAATATGGGATCAATATTTTCAAACTCGGAAGCACTTTTAGCACATATTCTGGCGATTGCACTTTTGAAGCTGAAGGAAAAGATGGTGTGAAATATTACCAATATAGTAAGTGGTTTAACATCAAAATATTTAATAGTTCAGCAGGAAAAGAGGTGAAGCTTGGCTTTTACAAAGATAAACTATACACTGTAAGTATTGACCTGCTTCTTTTAAACGATGACGAGTATAATTCTTTATTACGGGACTTGGAAAGCCTATTTGGTGATGGAATTCCTGGCCCATCTAGTGAAATGTATGATTACCGTTATTTTTGGAAAACTGAGAAAACTTATCTCGGGCTAGAAAAGTACTCTTGCAAGTCATCATATAATGCATGCAAGACGAATATCTTTATAGTAAGCAGTAAGATTGCTCAAGAAATTAAAAGCGATGGATTCTAGTTGAAATTCCCTATGAACATAATCATGCTTATCAGCCATCAACCATAGCAATTGTCTACTAATTCAAGCCAAATACTAAGCTATTCGAAAACACAGGGAGTATTATACAGCGCCATCGACCCCGTCTACGCTTTCTACAGTTGCCGTTAGCGCCAATGCCCAGAGTCCGCGGACAATCGTTCGCCCTGATAATTTTGAACAATCAACATTCCGCAGACAACAAGCATGTTCCCCACTCGTTATTATCAGCATCGTAAACCGAAACAATATCGTTCTATGAGAAGAAGTTATCTCTACGTCACCTTCCTCCTTGCTCCGATGCTGTTATACGGCCAGCGTACGGTGGAGGACCTTCTCATTGAGACGACCGGACGCGATCTCGGAAAACTGCATCGGCTGATGACGGGCGGAAGCGCATGGAATTACGACCGAGGGCCGGGGCTGTGGAAGATCCCCTATTTGGGGAACTGGGATGGCACGCGGACATATATAAAGAAGCACGGTGAATACATCAGGGAAGAAGATCGAACACCGGTGACTTTTTTTCGTGATCTGGTGGACACCGTTCAATACGAAGGGTCGGGAGAAGAGCGCTTCTATACCTTTGGTTGGTGTTCCGAGCGTGAAATGGCCTTTTGCGCCGCAGCGAGGCTCATGGGTTATAAAGCCATTGTTGTTGTTTCCGGCAACCACGCCTATTCCGTGGTGGAAACAGGGGATCAACTGTATTTCGCCGACAATACGCTCAACCACTTCTATCCATCGCATGAAGGGAAGGAAATGCCTGCACCTGCATCACGGCTTGAAATATGGTATAACAGGAAAGTGACAGAACAATACCTCCGATTGAAAAATATCCCTGTCGAAGACGTGAGTTGGAAACGGCTTACGAGCGTGAATCCGTGAGTGGGGAGGAAGTTCCGATGGATTTCGTTTGGCAGGAGTCCAAACTTGTCCTATCTTTATTGGCAGTCAAGAACTCGAAAGAAAAAATCAGGAGCCGAAACATTCCAATGCTCTATAGCCGGAACGAATGTTCGCCTAACGCCTTTTGCACGTAGCGTTGCCGTACAGGCAACACTCAGCCCGACGGATGGCAAGAGCCAATCCAAAATGGACCGGAATAAATAACCTACAACTTTCAATGTCAACCATTTTCCGAAAATCATGACACAGATTTTAATGCTGATTTGTTATTCGTTCTTTTTAATTTTTTCGGTGCAAGCGCAAACAAAGCATGAAACCAAAAGTGGATAATTTCCAAGTTTGATGAATGGAAGAAAATTAAATTTAGCACACAACTTCCTAATCCAAATTCCAGAGTTCCAATCTCGATAAAGTTTAATGGTTTCTATTTGGAAATGAAGTTGCAATACTCAACACCTGAATCAACCGAAATCCAATTGTATAATATAAAGATTGGCGATATTGAGAATTTCACTTGGGATCAAGATGATCTTTATATCATGAGTAGGAAACGCAATGTTATTGTTAAATCTTATCCAATTGATGATCGGAATAATATAAAAATAGATTACTTAGGGGGTTGCGTTATAAGTATTGAAATTGACGCGGAAGAGAATTTAAGTGGACGTTGACCAATACAATGTTGACCAATACAATCTAGAAACGATAAGAAATAGAAATGGCAAATAAGAGCCTATTAACAACTTCAATTATCATCCTGCTCAGTCTATCTGGAAGAGTGGAGGCTCAGAAATTTTATCTAGGGAATTATTTAGAGCCTACTTCAAATGAGTTTGATCTCATCGGGGTATCCTCAAAGACAGGAGTAAGTTCATATAAATATAAAAAAGAAATTTACGATTCATTCTTTGATAGAAAGATTGGAGACATAATTGTTGGTATTCGAGATGGAATCATAGTAACAACCATTTACAACCTAATACCAAGAACCACCGATAAGGGTGTACCCTCAGACATTTTGAAGTTGTTAGAAAGTAAGTTTCCTTATCCGTTCAGTGAGGTAAATGGAGTCTACGGACTGAACATTGACAATGAGTCAATAAGCATTGCACGAACCACAAACGCCATGACCCTTGGCAAAGATAGAATTATGTTTTTGACTACGATTAAACAGAGTATACTTGAACAAACAAAGAAGTAATGAATGGAAAGTGAAAGCACAAAAAGTGGCTGCTCTGCAAGGAGTATATTAATTTTTGTGACAATCGTATTTATTGCTTTTACATGTGCTTCTCGGCATAGAGTCGGTGCCAAGTGCATGGACGGAAGTAACAGTTATTCGACGGGCAGTGGAACCTGCTCTCACCATGGTGGGGTTTTTTATTGGAAATATGAGTACTGGTGGGATAATTAGATAAAAAGAATGAATCACGGAACAAACTTTCTCCTACATGAAACTACTTGACCTTCTTTTTAGCAAAAACAAGCGAAAATGGATTTCATTTTTAAATGAAACATCCTCTCCAATGGATAGATACCTTGTAAGCAAGTGGCGGCTAATTGTGGATAATTTCTTTCTGAAACATAACATTGACTTTGACAAATATATGGCCAACGCGAAGTGGGATAATGAGAGATTGTCAATCTACCAAAAAGAGGAAGATATTATCCACTGCTCTGTGTCATTTCAGAGGTACTTTGCGAAGTCCAGTCGAAACAGAAAACTTTCTAATCGAGATCTCGGTGAGAATGAATGGTTCTACCACGCTTATCCGGACATAGCTAAATACTTTGAGGATAATTATGAAGAAATTGAAAGATACTGCAATTCATTAGGATACTTCTATTCCATTGATGAGCCCAAATACAACTTGCATGTTTTCGAATATGTAATTGAGCAATATATTAAAGCCAATGGCAGACTTGAGTGTTCACTGAACTAGAGCAGACGACTAAGTACTATGGGTAAGGAAGTTCAGTCGTTGCGTTGCTAACCCTTATTGACATTTCCCAACTGCCAGATGGCAATTAGTTTTGTTGCAGGTATTATGTAAGAATTCCATCAACTGACCTGAAAATGTTACGCCCAGGATAATACTTCTCCGTATAGTCTCCAAGATTATTTCTCACGTCCGGAAGATTCAATTCCATAACAGACAAACTTAATAACGGCCATTTCTTAAACTGCATCATAAACCCAAACAACGGAAGATACGGAGGAGCATAATAGAAGGAGTTTTCAATAAGTTCATCGTACAGGGCCGTTTTTAGAGCTGTCTTTAGGTCCCGGACAACATCGTAAAGGATTTTGGTTTTGCTACCTTCGTTTAATGCTGCAGCGAAAATTGGCATTCCCTTATCATGGAAAAATGTAAAGAGATATTCCCTGAAGCCGACTTCGGTTAGATCGCAAAGGTCGCGGCAATAATAGAGGTATTGCTCTCTGAATCGCTCGAGTGAGAAATCATCAAGCGTTTTCTCGATCACAAAGTCGATCAATTCATTTTCCTTGGCAATGACCTGTTCAAGTGTTGGACCTCCTTTTTTTCCGGCAGCCAATAAAAAATACCGTGGTTTGGAGAATAGCTCGAAATAGTAGCTTTTATAAAATGTGGTTCTCCGGTCGAAGGTCACCTGTATATAAAGGGGGTGGGTTAGTTTGCCATGAAAAGAAACTTGCCTGAGTCGCTCGTTGAAGTACGTCTTGTAGGTCACCTTATAAGTTCTGCTCATTTAGCCCCTTTTGGTTTTGCCCGTCCTTGATGGGATTAAAATAGCAACAAATCGAAGCATTTCATTCGTCAGAATGGATGTGAATGCCCATCATTGCACTAAATTAGACAAAGTTTGTACATTTATTATGTTATCAAAACAAATATTTTTATATTAGCGTTTACTAAGGTACCCCTTGCCGTGTTTACCGGTGACGGGAGAACCAGGAGGTACCAGATGGAGAAATTGAATCCCGAGAAAGTAGCGGCTATGCTCAAGGAAAAAGGTGTAGAGGTGTCGGTTGAGCAGGCTGCTTCGATTCTCAAATTTCTTCGAAAACTGGCAAATATTGTGGTCGCTCAATATCTGAAAGGTGGAAAGCATGAGGCATAGATCAAACTGGTAACATAATTCGTCTCCTATGAAAACAGCCGATCTCTACATAAGGGTAAGCACCGATGAACAAGCCGACAAAGGGTACTCTCAGCGCGGCCAAGAGGAACTGCTTCGCAGGTATTGCGACATCAACAAACTGACTGTACGAAAGGTGATTTATGAGGATCATTCAGCCAAAACCTTTGATCGTCCTGAATGGCAGAGGTACCTGACCGACCTCCGTAAACATAAGGGAAAGAGTGACCTTGTACTTTTCTTGAAATGGGATCGATTCAGCCGCAATGCCGGTGATGCCTACCAGATGATTAATATCCTCCGCAAACTTGGCGTGGAGCCGCAGGCCATTGAACAGCCCCTTGACTTGTCCATCCCTGAAAATAAACTGATGCTGGCATTTTATCTGGCAACACCAGAGGTGGAAAATGACAGGCGTGCATTGAATGTTATTCATGGCATGCGCAGGGCCAGGAAAGAAGGCCGTTACATGGGACATGCACCGGTAGGGTATGCTAACAGAACGGATGAATCGGGTAGAAAATTTATCGCACCAATAGAGCCTATGGCGGGAATTATCCGCTGGTCATTCGGGAAAATTGCCGAGGGGGTATTCAATACAGAACAGGTTTACAAGATGGCAAAGGACAAGGGTTTTAAAGGCACAAAAAGCTTGTTTTGGACTGTCATCCGCAACCCTGTTTATTGTGGAAAAATTCAACTCTCCAAATATAAAGAAGAAGAGGGTCGCCTGATCAAAGGACAGCATGAACCTCTTATATCAGACGCACTGTATTACCAGGTGCAGGATGTTTTGGATGGCAGGAAAAGAGGACAATACCGCCTTAAGGTGGCATCCAATGAAACCATGCCGCTACGCGGATTTTTGATTTGTCCACACTGCGGGAAACTTCTAACGGGGAGCAAATCTAAAGGTCACACAAAATACTATTCCTATTACCATTGCTTCGATGGATGCACCTGTCGGTTCCGTGCCGACAAGGTGAATGACGTTTTCGTCTATGAACTAAAAAAGTATATTCCGCGCTCTGAAATGACTGAGATTTACAAGCTCACTTTGATGGAGTCGTGGAATAACCAAACCAGTAATTTGCGAAATGGACACAAGCAACTGTTAGCGCAGATCAGGGAACTGGAAGACAAACTTTCTTATATCCGCGATCTACTCTCGTCCAGACAGCTAGCACCTGAAGATTTCCGGGAAATGAAAGCTGAGTATACCACCAAATTGGAGAAGCTGGAAGTGAAGTTAAGTGCAAGTGAAACCGATAATCTAAGTATAGATCACCTGCTCGATAAAGGGGTGAGTAACCTCCTTAAGCTGGACGTGATCTACGAAACAGGAGGCATAGAAAAGAAGCGTGAAGTGATTAGTTCGATGTATCCCGAAAAAATGACTTTTGACGGATTCGTACTTCGAACTACCCGCATCAACGAGGCGGTACGATTTATTTATATGATCAACAGTGAGTTAGGGCAAAATAAAAACAGGACAAACGGAAAAAATTCCAATTTGTCCTGTCAAGTCGGGGCGCCAGGATTCGAACCTGGGACCCCCTGGTCCCAAACCAGGTACACTACCGGACTGTGCTACACCCCGAACTTAAGTTGATTCCCCTCTCCATGACAACTTCCTGCCAAAAAGGGACGCGAAGATATAAAAAGCTCCTTAAACTCGTATTATTTTTTTAAATCTTAAGCCAAAAGTTTACCACCAAGACAGGAACCGGCCTCCAAGTCCCTATAAAGTCTGTTTAGGTGGCGCAAGAAAGCAACTAACCAATACCAAATAAACAACCACGCTTGGTTGATCAGGGAAGCGGCCATTAATAATTGTTGCCTGATGATTTGTTCCAATTGACAATGTCGAAGATTGAATTGGTTTTGCCTGGATTCAGGAATATATTTAATTCCAGATGACAATACTTCTGGTAGACGATGATGATGATGACCGCGATGTTTTCCAGGAGGCGGCCTCAGTGGTCGTTCCTGGCGTAAAGTGCATCGTTGCAAAGGATGGCGAACAGGGTCTGTCCCAATTGAAAACCCTCGCCGAATTGCCTGACTACATTTTCCTTGACGTAAATATGCCTAAGATGGATGGCAAGGAATTTTTAAAACTTATAAAGGAACACCCCGTGTTTAAGGGAATCCCGGTGATAATTTATTCCACCAGCAACCACACAAGCGAGTTGGGTAACTACTTCAAAATGGGTGCATCGAATTTTATTACAAAACCCTCGGAATTCGATTTGCTCCTCACCTATTTAAAAACGGTGCTTAAGTAAAAATCCTCAGCATTGCTGAACTTGGTCCGAAATTCATTTAGCCACAAACACACTTAGACACCAAGAATTTTTATCTGCATTTATTGCCTTTAACGCGCATATCCATTATTATGCCCTTAGGCCCTTATTTCCATTATGCCCTTGGTTCCCTCTCTTGCATAAAGGACGGCAATTCCTTATCTAGCCGGTAAGTTTTAATAAAGCAAGTGCATGCTAAGGGCATCGGGAATACAAAAGTCATATGGTCCGTTAAAGGTTTTGAAGAGTATTGATCTTCACGTTGCCAAAGGAGAGATTGTCGCCATTGTGGGCGCGTCGGGAGCGGGCAAGAGTACGTTGCTCCATATTTTGGGAACCCTTGACAATCCGGATGCCGGAAAAGTATTTATCCATGACAAGGATGTGTTTTCCCAGACAGGTAGGAACATTGCGGCCTTTAGAAATCAGTCGATCGGATTTGTATTTCAGTTCCATAATCTGCTTCCGGAATTCAGCGCCCTGGAGAATGTTTTGATCCCCGGGTTGATCGGTGGGAAGGACTCAAGAGAAGTAAAAAAGCGGGCGGAAAGTTTACTGGAAATGTTAGGCATTGCCAGCCGCAAGGATCACAAACCTTCCGAGTTGTCAGGCGGAGAGCAGCAGCGCACAGCTGTGGCAAGGGCACTGATCAACTCTCCCGACCTGATCCTCGCCGATGAACCCAGTGGTAATCTTGATTCGAAAAACGCCATCGAGCTTCACAATCTTTTCTTCCAGCTCCGCAAAGACCTGAACCAGACTTTTATAATTGTTACACACAACAGCGACCTGTCCATGATGGCCGACAGGCGGGTGGAGTTGAGGGATGGCATGATTGTGAAATAGTGAGTGGTCAGTTGTGAGTGGTGAGTGGTGAGTAGTGAATGGTGAGTAGTGAATGGTGAGTAGTGAATGGTGAGTAGTGAATGGTGAGTAGTGAATGGGGCGGCGTGCGACTATTTTTTTTCTTTTCATAGATAAATCTGCTGAGCCCTTTCATGAGTCGTGAATAAGTATTGAAATCGTGAGTGGGCGTGCTCCAACATGATTTGCATTCCATCATTTTGCTAATCGCATTATTATCTCCTGGGAGGCAAATGTGGGGCTACAGTGCTGGGTGATTATTCGTTCTCTATGCTTGTTTTTTTTCCAAAAACACTTGCGCTTGTAATCGTCACGGGCAATCCCGGAGGGATTGAATTTGAATAGCGATGCAGGAGTCCAACCCTGAAAGGGCTTAATTAATAGAACCTTTAACATGTGTGAAAATTTCATCCATTGCAGACGTTTTGGATGAGATCAATATTTAACGAGTGCACGCTACGCCCGACAACCATGATTTGGCTGAAACCAAATCGCTCACTCCTTGTTAAGGAGGGCAATAAAATATCCAGTTAAAACTCCAGGCGGAAGACGAAGTCATTCATCCAGTACGGGCCGACGAGAATGTCTTCTTCGCGTATGGGTTTAAAGCCAGACTTTTCGTAAAAACTTCTGGCTGGGTTAGAGCGGTTTACATTGACGTCGAGGATGTGGATATTCTCTTTGAGCAGACGGCTTTTTATCTCGTCGATAAGGGCCCGGCCATAACCTCTTGCCTGGTTGTGGGGAAGCACGTACAATTTGTGCAGTTTATAAACCGCGGGGTCCTCAGGCCGCTTTCCGAATGAGGCAAAACCTTGCAGACCACCCTGGTCGATGAGAAGTAAATATATCCGAGAACCATCAACCATTTCTTTTTGTAGGATCTGGGGTGCGTAAATGGCGTTGAGCATATATCCGATCTGCTCTGATGAAATGATGGATGAGTAAGTGGGCCACCAGGTTTTTTCTGCGATGTCAATGATTGCCGGAATATCCTTTTCAGTGGCTTCTGAGATATTAAACATGCTTAAATTTAGAATTTAACGCGATTTTTTAGGCATAATGTTTCCATCCTTTATATTTGCACTTCCTTTTCCGAAGGGTATAAGGTATAAGGTATAAGGTATAAGGGAAATAAGGGAGCTTACTACTTGCAACTTTAAGGAGAGGTGGGTGAGAGGCTTAAACCAGCAGTTTGCTAAACTGTCGTACGGGTCAAACCGTACCGGGGGTTCGAATCCCCCCCTCTCCGCTTAACTGCGCTAGCACTTGCCTATCGGCATGTGCTAGCTTC
>JBBDXJ010000226.1:0-20091 GCA_040902445.1 Cyclobacteriaceae bacterium
CTACATCATAGCCGAGCGACCGTTCTTCCCGTTCAATACCAAGAGCGGTAACCACCACTTCATTGAGCTGTTCCATGCTGGGCTCAAGCCCAAGGTTAACAATGGTTCTTCCATTTAGGGGCAGCTCCTGTTCGGTGAAGCCAATAAATGAGAACACCAACGTTGCGTTACTGTTAGGGACGGAAATAGAATAATTTCCTTCGGCGTCTGTAATCGTCCCTTGCTGTGAACCTTTCACCACAATACTTACACCAGGAAGGCCGGCGTTATCTTCGACAGACGTCACTCGACCAGTGACGCGGGTCTCCTGTAAGGGTATCGCAAATCCATTGCCGATAAGCAATAGCGAAAAGAGGAGAGATAAGATATATCTCGCGCCTTGCTTTCCTTTCGGGTAAAAATTTAGCTCCATAGATAATTTGTTTAATTGAATTTTTGTTTAGTTGATTGCCTTGTTTGTTCACAATAATTGTCATTACATTATGTTGTCAATATAAATATCACTTGAGAAATCCATCTTTACGGGGGGTTACCAGTTTATGATTTATTCAAAGGCTGCTGCCAACCACTGGATTTTATTAACATGTAATTTAGAGATAATAAACGTGCCACTGGGGGCAATTTGCGTCTACCGATACAACCTTTGCGCAAGAATTTTCCCGAGCGGGAACATCCTGTAAGTGCTTGAAAAAACGGCGATTAGGGCCATCTTCACTGTTGCCTGCCCCACTGTTGTTTTTGCCCTGTTAAAGAGGAGATCTTTCGGAATTGATCAACGCCGCTGCACCTAACAAGGTTATGTTCTCATCTACCGACTGTAAAATTTTAAACCTTTTTATTGATTCCGGAAAAGTAAAATCCTTAAGGGATCTAAACATGGCTTCTTCAAAAAACCTGAAGGCCTTTGAGACTGATCCCCCAATAACAATCGCCTCTGGGTCGTAACAATAAACCACGGTCTTCATTGCCTGCCCCACGTGAGAACCAAATTCCTTCCACCAACCCAGGGCTTTTTGATCGCCGGATACCGCAAGATCATGGGCGACAATAGCAGATACCTCATGCATGGCTTCGAAAAAATTGCCACTGGTATAGTACTCAATGTTGTGATCCATGTAATTTAAAAGTCCCAATTCCCCGGCGCCGCAATTAGTTCCATTATACAGCGCGTTGTTGATGATGATGCCAGATCCCAACCCTGTCCCTATGGTAACACCGACAGCATTCCTCAAACCTTTTAACAGTCCGAACCTGTGCTCTCCAAGCGCAAAACAGTTCACATCATTATTTACTGAAACGGGTACTGTAAATTCCTTTTCCAAAATATCCTTTAAAGGCACGCAATCCCAGGAAGGAATGTTTACTACATTATAAACGATGCCCCGTTCGACATCTATCACGGAAGGCACGCCCACTCCGATCCCCTCTATATCAGGTGTCATCAACGACCTGAGCAGATCAATGAGTTGCCCCAGGGTTTCAGTCTGTGAACCTCTGCTCCTGAATAATTCCTGTTTCTGATTCCGGACCTGACCGTTCACGGCTACGCCAGCCCTTACCTTAGTTCCACCTAAATCAACGCCTATTACCATTGACTTAATGTTAGCTTTGAATTTCTGCTGCAAAGATATCTATCACATACCATCAACACGGTAAAACTTTGCGTTAAAAAAACTTCACTTTGCGAAAAAAACTCATTCCTTAAAGTTTAACGGATTAGTTACCTGAACTGACCGGCTGGATTTCCCGGACGCGTCGAACGTCTTCAGTGTAATCCCGCCAGAGACTTTAACAGGATTCAGATACTCGGCTGATTTTTCACCAGGCTCCGACCCGTCCGTTGTGTATCGGATGGTGAGTCCGGGAAATGCAGAATTCGCCATTAATATTCCATCTCTAACGATTGCTCCGGGGGGTGGAATCCGGTAATTGTATCCTCCGTTCAGGTACGTCAGTCTCGCTACCTCCTTCTGGCCAAGGGTATTTGCAAACAAATTCCAATCCCTATTGATAAGTCTTTCCCTGTTCTCTTTATTTTCGACGGTTTCCCAGTCGCGTTCGCGGGCCCAGGCGCTTTCTGAAAACCCCAGGAGTTTTGGCAACATGTAATATTCGATCATATCCCTGCCTTTGATAGTTTCACTCCAAAGCTGTGCTTCCAGGCCCAGAATGTTTTTTCTCGCTTCAATCTTTAACCGCTCTTTGTTTGCGTATTCTTTCTCCGGATCGATCTGCCGGCCCATGGAAGATTTAAGAGTCGTTTTGTACATGTCAAAGGGAGCGAACAACCAGGCATTGCGGGTGTCAACGAATCCTCCCCAATACAACCCCGGTTCTTTGGGATCCTTGGAATATGCGAGATCAAAATAAAAATTCGAGACATTGCACAGGACCACGCGATATCCCGCATTGGCGAGACGATAACCAAGATCCTGAAAATCAAATAAATTATTCCAGATAAAGGGTACAACATTTTCTCCGGCGAACTCCGGGTTGGGATCATAACCTCCCTGGTCATTTTTCAGTAGAAAAACTTCCTCCCATCCATCCACGCGAAGGTTCCTTTTTTTCAGTCTTTTCAGGAGTTCACGGAAAAAATAAGTCTGTAAATTCTTAGGATCCCTGATCTCCGGATGTTCTTTCAGCAGCTCCGACGCCATTGGCGATCTGGTCCAGGCCCCTTCAGGAACCTCATCTCCTCCCGCGTGGATCTCATCCATTACAAGCCCGGCGTCCCGGTACATCTTTGCGATTTCATCAACTACTTTTTCATAAAAGCGGAATGTTGATTCGCGGGCCACACTCACAACGTTATCTGTATACGCCTGCGCGGAAAGGTATTGTGATCTATCCTCAGGGTCGATCAAACGGTATTCATTGGCTTCCTTTTCCTTGCCTTTTTTCATGAAGCGTTGATAGCGCGCTTCCATAGCTTTGATTGCAGCCCGGGCATGTGCGGGAAAATTTACCTCCGGAATGACCTTGATGTGACGAGCTTTTGCATAGCGCAAAATTTCAATAAAATCTTGCCGCGTATAATGGCCTTTGCCATATCTATTATCTCCGTCAGGATAAGGGCCCGATCCATAAGCGGGATGAAGCACAGCGGTCTCCTTTCCAAGGGTATGCTGACGCTCTGCGCCAACTGTTGTTAGTTCCGGCAAACCATCAATCTCGAGACGCCAACCCTCATCTTCCGTGGTATACAAAAGAAAACGATTGATCTTATAAAAGGAAAGCAGATCCAATATCCGCAAAATCGTTTCCTTTGTCTGAAAGTTTCTGCTGACATCAATATGCAATCCACGGAAACGGAACCTGGGCGTATCCTCGACAGTAACAATTGGCAAAACAATTGATGGTGAAGGTTGCCGGTAAATCTCGAGCGGTATCAATGACCGCAGGCTTTGTATTCCATAGAATACGCCCGCAGGATCACTTCCGGCAATGGATATTCCATTTTTCCGGATCTTTAATATATAGGATTCTCCACTGCCGCCGCCAACATTAATTTTTTCTGTCAGCAGCTGAATGGGTCTGCCCCCGGAAACTACATTGTCAGTAATCTTAAATTCATTCCCGGTAACGTCTTTTAAACTTTGGGCAAGGTATGCGGCTTCATTTTCAAGCCCTGACTGATAGGAAATGTAAAATTCACTATTTAATTCAAGTGAACCTGATCCTGTCTGTATATTGAATGGGGATGGAATAATAGGCTTTATTTCGGAAAAAGGTATTCGACTCAGCGATTCATTGTCGTTGTAAGTCCATTCCGGTGTTGGAATCGGTTCCTCATCCTGTGGACTTCTGTTTATCTGCTCCTTACTCGTGAAAGGAACAAAACTGTAGTCGGAAACTTCAACAATCTTTTCTTCCTTCCCATCCTCATAAAAAACAAAATACAATCCCAGGGGTCGGTCAGTTTCCTTGATCACACCTTCAGTACCCGTATATGTAATAGCGATGGTGTCACCACGCAGCAACGAAAAATTTTCATTGGGAATAAGTTTATACCAATCGCCGTTGATGTGCCGAACGGTTGCGGGCTGGGGAACTTTATTTTCTAATATCGGCCGGGGTGCTATGTTGAAAAACAGTGCCCAGTTTTTATCATCCAGGTCAAAGGTGCCGTGGTTTTTAAGCGTGAACCTCGCTTCAAAAGCGTTCGGTGTATCGATAAGATTGCTGACAATTTCCCAACGAACTGAAATATTCTTTGCGGATGAGTTTTCTTTTTCCGGCGAAACACAGGCGAGGCAGAACAAGAGCAAGTAGAAGCAAACGCGAGTCGTGAGTCGTGAATCGTGAGTGAGTGAATGCGGCCGATAGTTTCCCGCAATGTTCATATGTCGTTCTTGCATTTAGAAAAGGTTTTATTGGGCAAAAGCCCAGCCTTCCTATATTATTCCTAAACCACGAGCTTCTAAAGCTGGTGGCAATTGATTGCCAGAATTAGTAGTCCTGAAGGCAATGCCTATCGAACGATCGATTAAGAAATGCCAGCACAAAAAAAGAACCAGGAGAAAAACGAAAAGCCGCACGCGCCTAGTCACGACTTACGATTGAATACTCACGAAAACGCAGGCCTCGCGCGCAGGAGCATTCACCATTGACCATTCACTATTCACGCTTAGGCTCACCAATTACTCCCAGATATCTGCCCATCCAATAAGGAAGCAACCATATATCGCCGGCGCTATACTCGGAAGTGCCATTGTCTCCACCATCGAGCTGAAAACGGTTGGCGTTGTGCCTGTTTACAGGAAGTTCATCCGGCGGAAGCACTTCAGCAATTGTTTGGTTGCGGAAATTGAGTTCCATCTTCTCAATGTCTTGGCGGTGACTATTGGCTACTCTCCAGTGAACGAGGTCAAGAGGATATTCCTGTAGATACCAGATGGCCTCCTCAAGGTCAAATTCATTTGTTCCAGTGAGTGCGGTAAAAATATTCCACGCACCTTCTTTTTCAGGACGTTCAATTTCCCAATGATCCAGAATCGATTCCCTGAATTTGGTCTTCAATGTATCGTTGAATGCATAGCGATACAATCCCCAATATCCTAAAAAATACATTTCGTCGTCGGAATGATTCCAGGATTCTGATAGCATCTTACTCCATTCGTCGGCGGTGTCCGGAGCTTTGCCGACCTGCTTCATCGGCCGCATTAAATTATCGTAATACCCATGTTCGTTCATCAACTCGAATGCCTTTTCTTTATACACTTCTTTCTTTGTAAAGTGGTATGCGGTCTGCAGCATGGCGACAATGTTCGAAGCATTTATCTTCCGGTCACCCACCATTTCGGGACGAGCGTTAACATAATCCGGATGCCACTTGCCCCAGAGCGTCGGCTCATTGTTCCAGTCTACCATGTACATGTCATGATCAACGATATGTTGCATCAGTGAATCCATCATTATAATAGCGCGTTGCTTAAGGTCTTCGTCGTCGAGCAGTTCGGCCATTGCCCCAAAAATAAACATGTGACCAATGGCCTCGTCGCTGCTCGTGGTAGATTTCCAATCCCATTCGGGATGTTCGGCCCGTCTCCACGGCTTGTCGTCGTATTTATATCCACGCCTTTCAAATGATCTCGAGGGAAATCCTTTCACCCCGTTGATTGTGTATAACCGCTCCATGGCTTCCATGGATTCGCGCAGGTTTTGCAAGGCATCTTCTGATTTGGTAACCGCGTAGCGAAAAACTTCAGCGCCCATATACATGCTCGTCCACAACCCGTCATTATCAGAATCTTCGAGGGAACCGATGCTAACGTTTCCACCCGACATATAACCCAGCGTAGCGTTGAACCCATGTCGGATGTGGCGGTTCCTCACTTGCTTCTGAAAAAACTCTGCCTTGTCGTGCAGGGTCATGTTTTTAAAACAGATCCTTGCCAAACCTTTATCAGTTAATATAAGAACAGAGTTGTCCGGACCTTTCTCAATATCAATTACTTTGTCAGATGACAGCCATCTTTGCGAGGCATAATAAGTGAACTTGCCATCAGGCCTTACCATGAAAGCCCCACGTGTAGACCCGAACCAGAGGTCTCCGTTAATTTCCTGTACCGTGGTGAGTTCTGTCCAGGGTAATTTTCGCTGAACTTCGCCATTTTGTTTCATGGTTTCTTTATCAACAGGGAAATATCCATTGTTTGTGCCCACAATAAGATCATTAGTTTTTTCAGACAGTGAAAAACAGGTCAGTCCGTCGCCTGTGAACTCAACCTTCAATGATTTTTGAGTGAGCGAGAACGATGAGATATTGCGTTGACTTAATATAAAGAAGCGATTTTTAGAAGACTCGAAAATAATATCAAGGATCGGTTCGGAATGTCGACCTTCCCAGACAATGGAAGAATCTTTAAGATATTGAATAGCTCTTCCATCCGAAATCAAAAAATCAAAATCTTTACCTCCGGCGAGAAGGTTTGCGCCCGGTAATGAATGTCTAGCATACAAGTTTCCCGCCCATGCGTTGCTCAACACCGCTTTATCGTCGAGATAAATCAAATGATCCCTATAGAGTCCAATATTAGCGATATTTTTATCTGCGATCGGACGGTAATATCGATCGGATACCAGTGAGCCCGGGAACAGCAACTCACCTCCGTGGGGTTTATACAGGTTCCTGGAAGTCGAGACCTGAACCACGCCGTTGCGATCACTATAAACCCGTCGAAGTCTAAGACTATCCCCCATGTGGTATTTTATGCTGTAGTCTTGACGGAAATGGACATCGTCGTGCGAGGGCTGGCCTGTTTCTTTCCGGAGATCCTTACACGAAACAAGAAAAATAAGAGTGACGAAAAACAAGTTTCGCACAGAGTGTTTGATCAAAAATTTGTCAGACAACATGATTGGTCGGTTAAAATAAAAACAAGGATATGGAATTTTTTCAAAGAACGGCACGACGATTTACGTTTATAAAGTCGTCGTTTGCGTCATACCCCGAAGTCAGCGTTTCAATGACATCATACGACGATTTTATTCATTCGTCAATTCTTGGTAGGCTATTGAGAATCTGAACAGGTTTGATCATACCAGGTATAATTCCCATCCAGTAGGGACCGACTGGCACTTATTTTTTTAAGGCTGAAGAAATTGCCGCCCCCACCTTCTTATTAGTGGTATATTCCACACGCAGAAATGCCGCTGCCGTTTTCGCTACCTGGTTTTGATATAACTGGCCAGAAGTTTTTTGTTCTCCTGTTGGCGGCGTGTCTGGTCCGATTACCGCAAACCAGATCTGTCCCGCGCCCCTGATCTCATCACCATGACTGCGCCATGTTTCGACAGGATGCGTACCTCTTCCATGATCCGTTGTTATCAGGAACGTCGTTTTATCCTTGTAGTTTTTTTGAGATTGCGTCCAGACCCACAAGTCCTTTATAAACTGATCCGTGCGATGAGCTGATTTAAGGTACTCATCATATTTTCCTCCATGAGCAAAGTCGTCCGTTTCTCCGTAGGCAATGTAGATAACCCGTGGTTGTTTTTTCCTGAGATGCTCCAGCGCAAAATAATGAGTGAAAGCATCCAGTCGCACGCTTCCCCATGGTCCGGGGATCTCATCCTGTAAAGTGTTTAAAAACATTTCGCGCTCAGACAGTTTTTCGCCCGTGGCTTTTTCATATCCTGCATTCACAGGCACTCCGCTGCGTTGTTCATTGATGATGAAAGGAAATACATCCCATGAGCCAAAGGCCGCAACTTTGCCCTTGAACTGCGCTTGCCTATTCAACGATTCAAGGAGAGTTACATTGGGATTATTTATTTTTTTGTTGCTGTTGATATTTTCATCGTCCGGAAAGCCAGACAGGATCTCGTGGTAACCGGGATAGGAGAACCACATCGCGTTTGAACAATCAACCTTGTTATTAAATTTCCGATTTCCGTATAACTGTCCCTCTGTAGCGATAGTATTCCAGAAAAAAGGCATCAAAATTTTTCTGCGCTCATTCGGTGTATTAGCCCAGAACCTTGACTTTAACGCCAGGGTGTCATCGACAAACTCCTTATTCTCCACCAACAGTGAATCTGCGCCGGTGAATAATTCCTGCCACCGGTACCCATCGAGCGTGATGATAAAGATATTTTCTGTTTTAGATTGTGAATAGCCGCAAAGTGGGATCAAAAACAAAAGAATAGTCAGGATAAGTTTCATGGATGATCGTTTTAATTAAAGGTCGTTCTTTATTAACAAATTTACAATTGCAGCGTAGCATGCAAAAAGCAAAGGGCCGGCCGCTGTGAAAGCGATCCGACCCTTACCGGAATTACCTTAACCCAACACCAGTATTCATGATATTTTTTCAAAAATATTGAAAGTTTTTCCTATGGATGTGGAGTTTTGCGCATATGAAACGTCAAAATACGTCATTTAATAAAACTTTTGCCCTTACGTCGTTTTATTGTTTGCTTCTGATTAAATAAGATTCCATTTTTGATTTACTAGCGGAAATAACTAGCCAGTAAGACACACCTGCGTGCCTTTGAGGCAAAAAATCATTTTGGTAAAAAATTATATATGAAGCCCATTGTTCAAATTTCCCTTGACCTTACCAACATCGATGAAGCGCTCGAAACCGCGGCCATGGCTTTGCGCGCCGGAGTGGATTGGCTTGAGGCTGGAACACCATTGATCCTTGCAGAGGGTTTACACGGGGTAAAAAAATTGCGGGAAGCTTTCCCGAAGGTACCGATAGTTGCAGACCTGAAAACCATGGACGGCGGTTATCTCGAAGCGGAAATGATGGCGAAAGCCGGAGCAAATTATGTAGTTGTTATGGCACGCGCCCATGAGGAGACCATAAAATGCGTGGTCAAGGCCGGCCGTGACTACGGCATCGGTGTTATGGGAGATAACCTCGGTTGTCCGGATATGGTTGAAGGGGCTCGGTGGCTCGAAGCCCTCGGCTGTGGTTATGTCATCCATCATATCGGATATGATGAACGCCGTGGCATTGCAGCGCAGGGAAAACGTATGCCGAGTCCGTTAGATCAGCTTCGCGAAGTAGTGAAGGCTGTAAAAGTACCCGTGCAGGCGGTAGGAGGATTAACTCTGGAACAGGCAATCCGTTGTCCGGAATACGGCGCGCCCCTGGTGGTACTCGGTGCGCCCCTTACGGTGGATGCCGATGCCTTCAAAACTGCCAGCGGAAACCTGGAGGATTCGTTGCGACTAATTTGCGAAAAAATTCATAGCTACGGCCAAGTGGTTGTTGGACGGTGAGCCCGCCCGCCAGGCCTGCGCTTGGTGAGTGGTCAGTTGTGAGTGGTCAGTGGTCAGTTGTGAGTGGGGGCGCAGAAGAAAATTAATTTGTATGTTTTTATAGTTCACCAGGAATTACATAAAAAGCAATCAAGCAAAGAAAGCGCAACAGATAAATTAAAGAATTTCAACAAAGAGATGTGAAAAGGGAGGAAAATTGTCAGCGGCACGAGCCACTCACTACTCACAACTGACCATTCACAAATTAAATACAGGTAAACTTTCACCTGGCAGGCAGAAAATAAAGTAAGACACATGAACAAGTCAGCAAAAAAATCACCAGCGGTTGTTAATTACGCCGCGGAAAAAGGATCGGTGGAAATACGGGAGATCGAAAAGCCAACGATCGGAGATGAAGATGTGTTACTCGAAGTTGCGAACGTAGGGGTTTGCGGCAGCGATCTCCACCAGTGGACTTCCAACCACAGCTGGCACGTGAACTATCCCGTTGTACTCGGGCATGAATTCGGAGGACATATTGCAGAAACCGGAAGCAGGGTGAAAGGATGGAAACAGGGTGACCGTGTGGTAAGTGAAACCGCAGCCGTGATCGATCCCGATAATTGTATGACCCGGATCGGCCTTTACAACCTTGACCCTACCCGCAAAGGTTTTGGATACGGCGTAAACGGCGCCATGACCCGGTATGTGCGCGTGCCTGCACGGTGTCTTCACCGCGTGCCTGAAGGCCTGGCCTTTGAACAGGCGTGTCTCACCGAACCCTGCTCGGTAGCGTATAATGCCGTGGTGGTAAATTCAAACCTGCGGCCGGGTGATCGGGTAATAGTGATTGGGCCGGGTACTATCGGTATCCTGTGTGCTGCGGTAGCCAGACTTTGCGGAGCAGAAGTTGCACTGCTCGGACTCGAACACGACAAACACCGGCTCGAGGTCGGCAGGCAATACGGATGTGATGTTATAATAGGAGACGCCAACCCCTGGGCCAGGCAACGCGACGGCCTGGGCGCTGATTGCATCATTGATGCTTCGGGGGCGAGTGCAACGCTAAAAATTGCGCTCGAGCTCGTTAGACCTAACGGCCAGATCACAAAAGTCGGCTGGGGTCCACAGCCACTGGGCTTTTCATTGGACCAATTGGTTCAAAAAAACGTAAGGCTTCAGGGAAGTTTCAGCCACAACTGGCCAATATGGGAACGGGTGCTCGCCCTTCTTGCCAGTGGGCAACTCAATGTTAAACCGATCATTGGAGGCGTTTGGCCTATAACAGAATGGCATGAAGCATTTGAAAAAATGCACAAGGGAGATATTGTTAAAAGTGTTCTTAAGCCGGTATAAGCTGTGCGCCTCAAGGATAAAGTCATCATCGTCACCGGAAGCACCACGGGCATTGGAAAAGCCATCGCCCTGCGATGTGTTGCCGAAGGCGCACGCGTGGTCATTCACGGACTGGAACAAGACCTGGGCAATGAGGTGCTGTCTGAGATCAAGGCAACCGGTCTGACCGCTCAAAGCGGTCTGACCGGTATTAATTGTGTTTTGCATATCGGAGATATCGCCAGCAAGGACGCTCCTCAAAATCTTGTGGATGCTGCCCTGAGATCATTCGGAAAAATCGACGCGGTGGTAAATAATGCCGCGGCAGTCATTTCATCCAATATTGAAACAACAGACCTGCTTCTCTTAAGAAAAATACTCGAAGTAAATACGATCGCTCCCTTTGCCCTGATTAAGGCCGCATTACCTTCTCTCAAGAAAACAAAAGGTTGCGTACTCAACATTGGTTCAGTAAATGCCTGGAGTGGTGAACCCAACCTGCTCGCTTACAGCATTTCGAAAGGTGCGCTGATGACACTCACCCGCAATCTGGGCGATACGCTTCACCGCGAAGCAGGTGTCAGAGTGAATCAAGTCAATCCCGGATGGGTGCTGACCGAAACGGAAATTAAACGCAAAAAAGTTCAGGGCCTTCCCGAAGACTGGTTCAAGCAGATAAATAACGTGTATGCGCCTGCAGGACGAATTTTATCACCGGCCGAAATTGCCGCTGCCGTCCTCTTCTGGATCTCCGACGAGTGCGGACCTGTTAGCGGCCAGGTTGTGGACCTGGAACAATACCCCATGCTGGGCCGCAACCCACCTAAGTTGTAAGTCTTAAGTTGTAAGTTAGTTCATCATGGTTCATTAGCCTTATCAACTTTACATGGACAAACATTGAAAAGCGGCGACAGTCACAATCCTTTTCGGGAAAATCAAACATTGGTTAAGATCAGTTTAGCTTAAAACTTATAACTTACAACTTATCATGCCGAAATTAGCTGCGTTTCCGAAAGCCTTTATGCAAGCGCTTTGTAAAGATGGCACCATGAAGCTAACCCAATGGATAGACCTTGCTTCAAAACTTGACATCGATGGATTAGAGTGGTATGCAGGATTCCTGGAAATGTCGGATGAGTCCAGGTGGTCCGTTTTCCGGAAACAGGTGGAAGATCACGGAAAAACAATTCCCATGATGTGCTGCTCACCGGACTTTACCCATCCCGATAAAACATTCCGGAATAAAGAGACTGCAAAACAGAAACGGTGGATCGAAATGACCCACGCACTGGGAGGTTCGTATTGCCGCGTACTGTCCGGGCAGCGACGTCCCGAACTTTCAATGGCCGAAGGTGTGAAACTGGCTGCTGAATGTATCGAACAATGTCTGCCTTTTGCGCAGGAGCGGAATATTACGCTCATCATCGAGAACCACTACAAAGATGATTTCTGGGAATATCCGGAGTTTGCTCAAAAGATGGAGGTATTCTGTAAACTGGTTGACAGTATTCAGCATCCAAACTTCGGCGTTAATTACGATCCGAGCAATACTTACCTCGCAGGCGAAGATCCCCTCGAGCTTCTAAAACGCGTATCCCACCGCGTTGTCACCATGCATGCGAGTGACCGCTATTTGAAGGAGGGAACAATTGAAGATTTACGTCGCGAAGAAGGCGGCGCGACCGGATATGCGAAGCGACTGAGCCACGGCGAGATCGGAAAGGGACTCAACGATTACGATGCGATTTTCACCGAACTCAAAAGCAAAGGCTTCAATGGCTGGATCAGTATTGAAGACGGCGTTGATGGAATGGAGCAGCTTGAAAGAAGTGTTGCGTTTCTGCGGAAAAAGATGAAGCAGTACTGGCCATAAATCGATTGTCCTGCATTTGAATATTGGAATGGAAGGAGATTGTGGGTGCGCTTCAGGAGTTCCCAAGTTATGCTCATTGATACAAACAGGAAGCTCCGCCGGAGCGGAAGTGCTGCCCTCATTTCTCCTGACCAAAAATCCATGTTTGTTCGTTTTTTAGTAAATTACAAAGCTGCCCAATCCACAGTCAAATAATCTTATGAAAACGATCATAAAAAAAATTCTTTATCTGTTTTTTTTAAGCTCCCTTTTATTCGAGGCTCAGGCACAGGTAAAAAGCAGTGCGGGTAAATCAGACGCCTGGAAGCAGGAAGTAATGCAGGCTGTGGATGGCAAATCTAAAATGGCTCAGGAGATGGTTGATATGGTGTTTAGTTTTTCTGAGCTCGGGTTTCAAGAAACAGAAACCTCGGCATATCTCACCGGCATCCTTCAGAAAAACGGATTCACCATCGAGCGGGGTATCAGTGGCATTCCCACAGCCTGGCTTGCCAAATGGGGAAATGGTAAACCACTCATTGCACTTGGCAGCGATATCGACTGCATTCCTAAAGCTTCTCAGAAACCGGGCGTCGCGTATAAAGAACCCATCATAGAAGGAGCTCCAGGTCACGGTGAAGGACATAACTCAGGCCTGCCGTTAGTGATCATATCCGCTCTTGAAGTAAAAAAAATTATGGAACGGGAAAAACTTCCTGGTACGCTAATGATCTGGCCTGGCGTCGCGGAAGAATTACTCGCGACAAAAGCGTGGTACATTCGGGACGGGTATTTCAAGAATGCCGATGCATGCATATTTACGCATGTTGGAAGTGACCTCAATGTTACCTGGGGCGATGCGGGAAACAATGGCCTGGTATCCGTGGAATTCAACTTTGAAGGAAATTCAGCACATTCCGCGGGCGCACCGTGGCGCGGCAAAAGCGCATTGGATGCCGTGGAATTAATGAACGTTGCCTGGAATTTTAAAAGAGAACACCAGAAACCTACGCACCGCTCTCATTATGTAATTACCGATGGTGGCGATCAGCCCAATGTCGTCCCTTCAAAGGCAGCTGTCTGGTATTTCCTAAGAGAAAGAACGTATGAAGATATTAAGACCATGTATGATGACGCCATTCGTTACGCCAATGCTGTTGCGGAGATGACCGAAACAAAGGTATCGCACCGATTGCTCGGTACTGCATGGCCAGGACATTTTAATAAAGCTGTTGCCGAGGCTATATATAAAAACATAAAAGTTGTTGGTTTGCCTGCATGGGACGAAGCCGATCAACAATTGGCGAGAGCCGTGCAAAAATTAGTAAGTGCTCCCGCGAAAAATTACCTCGGCAAACCCATTGATGGTTTAACGACCAAACTCGATTCTCTGGCCGGGCCTGTCGAATTCTCCTGGGGCGCAGGAAGTGATGACATCGCAGATATTGCCTGGAATGTTCCGACGGTTGTGTTCCGTTATCCTTCCAATATTCCCGGCACACCCGGGCACAACTGGGCAGATGCGATCGCCATGGCCACGCCGATTGCTCACAAAGGTGTAGTGGCAGGAGCCAAGGTTCTGTCTGCAACATTAATTGACCTGCTTACCAATCCAAAGATCATTTCCGAAGCCTGGGACTACCACAACAAGGTTCAGACAAAAGAAACGAAATACGTTTCATTTCTTGATGCAAAAACAAAACCCGCAACGCATCTGAATACAAAAATCATGGATCAATACCGGCCAGAATTAAAAAAATACTATTACAACCCCGCAAAGTATAAGACATACCTGGAACAGCTGGGGATCAAGTACCCGCAGCTGGAAAAGAAAGGGATGTAGGAATTACGAATTACGAATGAGGAATTGACGAATGTGAAAGATCATCCCGATAGGAGTTCGGCGCTCTCGGGGTCGATAAATAACACAGCACTCGGGTGAGTTCTTAAAATAGTAGACGGATATTGTTCATTGATATCACTATTGATGGTTTGATAAATGGCTTTGGCCTTTGTTTTACCCGGCACCATACAAAACAGGTAGTCCGCTTTCATGAGCGCGGGTATGGTCAGTGTAAGCGCATTTTTTGGAACATCGTTCAGGCTCTTAAAACATCCGTCATTAACCTGCTGCTGCCGGCACGCCTGATCAAGGTCTACCACTTTAACCATATTCGGATCGTTGAATTTCGCGACATGAGGATCGTTGAAGGCCAGGTGTGTATTTTCTCCGATACCCAAAAACACAATGTCGACACTATATCGGATAAGCAATTCAGCATATCGCCGGCATTCGGTCTCCGCATCGGGGGCCTCTCCACGGAGGAAGTGAACTTCCCGCAACGGAACAAAATTAAAAAAGTGTGTTTTCAGATAGTTTCCAAAACGCTGTTGGGCGCTCTCGGGTAATCCGATATACTCATCCATATGAAACGCGCGGATGCGCTGCCATTCGATATTCTTTTCTTTCACCAGTGCTGCCAAAAACTCATTTTGCGAAGGCGCTGCCGCGAAAACAATATTGAGAATATTTTTTTTCGATAATAACTGCCGGAGAGTTTGCGCCGCAAGTTTTGCAGCATCTGAACCCAGCGCAGTGCGGTTTTCGGAAATCCTTACTGTTAAGGTATCTACTTGTAAAGCTTTCGACATAAATTCTATAGACTCCGTGAGCGGTCACTAACCTGTTTTTACCTTGTGGTCACTGGCCGCCTGCGGTGAAGCATACACGACCTTGCCCTTGATAATAGTAGTTTCAATATTTATGCTTTCGTCAAAGATGACAATGTCCGCATCCTTTCCTTTTGCCAGCGATCCTTTCCGGTCACCAACTCCCACAATGCGTGCGGGAGTACTGGTCATCATTCGAACAGCATCGATCACCGGCACACCGGCAAGCAGGATCATATTGCGCACAAGCCTGTTGGCTGTTGCAACGCTTCCTGCAAAGGAAGTGCGGTCAGGCAACTTGGCAACATCATCTTCCACAATCACCGGCAATCCGGTTTTCAAGTTACCAAGTACACTTTTTCCGGGAGGCATACCTGCCGCACGCATGGCATCTGTGATGAGGGCCGTTCTGTCAGCACCTTTGATCTTGTACACTAGCTTCAACAAAGGGGCAGGAAGATGAACACCATCTGCGATAATTTCCACATCCATCTCATCGATGATAAAAGCGCTTTCAATCACGCCGGCAAAACGAAACGCATTCCGCCGCGTTACCCCCGACATCGCTGAATACAAGTGAGTAGCCAGTGTATAACCGTTGTCAAAGGCCTCAATCACTTCTTCATAAATGGCGTCGGTGTGGGCAACGGCGGCAAGGATGCCCTTGCTGCGCAAATACTGCCCGAATTCAATGGCGCCTTTTAATTCCGGCGCAGCGCTCCATCGACGGATAGACGAAGAATGTGCGATGACTGCCTTGTACTCTTCGGGATCGGGATCGCGGATATAACGGGGGTCCTGAGCGCCGCGTTGACTCATCGCAAAATAAGGACCTTCGAGGTGCATGCCCAGAAACTGAGAACCGTTTTTATTTTTTTTATTTGCCTCCTCGTAAATCGTCAGCGTTTCAAACAAACCTTCCTTCTCACTGGTCAATGTGGTAGGAAGCATCGCGGTGGTGCCGTACTGCACATGCGTTTCAGCTATCTTTAAAAAAGCCGTTTCACTTCCATCCATAAAGTCATGGCCCCCGCCGCCATGGACGTGAATATCGATAAATCCAGGAGCAACAAATTTTCCCTTAGCGTCAAGTTCCAGCGCATCCGCAGCCACAATGTTTCCTTCACTCACAGCGGTAATGATCCCACCGGAAATGAGTAAACTTCCCTGGGGTATTATCCGGTAAGGAGTAATGATCCTGGCGTTAAAAATTTTTAATGGTTGATTCGACATGGCGTTTTTAAAACCAATTCGGCAGTTGACAATTTCACAGTTGACAATCTATTGGTGTATAATCTAATGGTAAGCATTGAATGAGGTTCAAGCTTCTCATTTCAATACTTATATACCTATGTACTTATATACCCATTCTTACAAAGACCACCTTCTGATGCGGTGCCCGTAAACAGCGTAATATATCAGGTAAAGATAACAAGGAAACAGCACCCAATAAGCAGTCCTTACATCGTAAACATCGGCGAAATGACCATATAACAAAGGCATTAGAGCATTTCCGCACAAACCCATGATCATAACGGAAGCCCCAAGCTTTGTAAATTTACCCAAACCATCCAGTGCCAGTGGCCAGATGCCCGCCCATACCAGTGAATTTGCTAGTCCCAACAGCACCACAAACCATATTGAAATATCTGTGTTGTGACCGAGGAATGAAACTTCCCCGCGCGCAAAAATGATCGCAAGTGTGAAGAGGGCTCCCATAATGGTGCAGATCCTCAGGACCGTTACCTGGCTGATAAACCTTGGGATACAAATAATTCCCAGGATGTAGCCACATATGGTGGCGAATAAAGTATATGAAGGAAATACTTTTGCCTCCATCAACTGAATATTCATGGAATTGGCGTATGGGATAATCGTGTCGATAGCAATCACCTGAGTTCCCACGTGAATAAAAATTGCAACCGCTCCCAGAATCAGGTGTGGGAATTGAAAAATGCTTTTCTTGCCAAAGTTCGCTGTAGCCACTTCGGCGCTTTCCTGCTCGGTATTTATTTCCGGTAGTGGTGAATATCTTACAAACAATCCCAGCCCGATAAGCACAGTTCCTACGCAGGCGTATGGAACGATAACTCTTTGGATGAGTTCATCAAGCGCTGCATTTTTTTCTGCTCCGCCCATAGTAGCAAGCTGGGTGAACATTTCGCTGTCAGTTGGTCTTAAAATTGCGGCCGCAAACAATATCGGTGCAAGAATGCCGGCGCCTTTATTGCAGATACCCATGATACTGATCCGTTGTGCTGCCCTCTCCTTCGGACCGAGAACGGTGATATAGGGATTCACTGCGGTTTGTAACACGGAAAGGCCCGTACCAATCGTAAATAATCCTATGAGAAATATCTCATAGGTTCGCAATAAGGCCGCGGGAATAAAAATGAACGCGCCCAGAGCCATGATCCAGTAGCTGTACATTATTCCTCTTTTAAACCCGACGCGCTTCAGCAAAAAAGCAGAGGGCACAGACATTATAAAATAGGAAATGTAAAAAGCAAATGCCACCAGATAAGCCTGAAAGTATTTAAGCTCAAAGGCGATTTTAAAATATGGGATGAGGATGGCATTGACCCACGAAACAAAACCGATGATAAAAAACATCAACGCGATAATGAATATGGATATAACGGTATGCCGTTTACTTAAAGAACCAACCTCCACCGATTCCACTGATTTATTTCCTTTTGCCCCAATAGCCGTTGTACTCATAAATTAGATGACTGCCTAAATTAAAAAAATGTTTTACATGATCGGTGGTGAGGCCGATCAGTTGTGTTTAAAAATAAAATGGATCCCGGAATCCTAAGCTTTTTGTTCCCATCCCGGCGCATATTCGCGGCTCCAGTACTTCATGGCTTCGCGATCATCCTTGATATGCCCGGTCGTCGGATCGATATTCAATGTGTGACCAGAGCGCTGGGCGATATTTCCCAACTGAACAAGCAACGTGCTTTTGTGACCTCCTAATATATCGGCATTCTGCGCCGTGCCTTTGCGGATGCCGTCAAAGAAATTCAGGATATGAAAACCATCGAGCTGCTGGGAAGGATTCACCGCATTGCGCGGATCTACCGTCATGTTATTTTCAACATTTTTTACGATCTTGTTTTTCAGGTCGAAGATCTTGTATGAATTTCCACTGTCAATTGCAAGAGCGCCTTTTTCGCCGTAGAAAATAACACCAACGCTGCTGCCTTCCACCTGAACTCCGTTGCAACTGCGGCCTTCCCATGTAATGGAGGTCTTGTTGTCGAAATCCAGGGTTATGACCTGTGTATCGGGAGTTTCCCAGTCATCCTGATACCGGTAGCGTCCTCCGGAAGATGTAACGCGTCCAGGATAATCAACGCCCAGTCCCCATCGGGCGAGATCCACCATATGCGTACCGTTATTTAATGCTTCACCCGTTCCCCAATTCCAGAACCAATGCCAGTTGTAATGAATGACATTATCTTTGTACGGTTTGCGCGGCGCGGGTCCCTGCCAAAGATCATAATCTAACCAGGAGGGTACTGCCGTGGGTTTGCCTATACCAATCGATTCGCGGTTATTGGTATACCATGTCTTTGCAAAATACGCTCTGCCAATGGCTCCGTCGTGAACTTCCTTTATCGCCGCAGCTACATTGGGCCATGATCTTCTCTGATTACCCATTTGGATCACGCGGTTGTATTTCTTCGCCGCTTCCACTACCAGCTCTCCTTCCCCGGGGTTATGGCTACATGGCTTTTCAAGATATACGTGTTTTCCCGCCTTGCAGGCTAGAATGGCTGCAGGAGCATGCCAGTGGTCAGGCGCCGTAACGATCAGTGCATCCAGGTCTTTGTCTTCAAGCGCTTTTCGGAAATCGGGCGATGCCTTCGGGCGTTTCTTCTGGATCTGCTCAATGGATGCGATGCATTTATCTGCCGCCCTGGAATCAACGTCACATACATGCGTCACTTCACAATTTTCCTGACGGGCAAAGTTTCCGGATACGGCGTGGCCCCTGGCATTTACACCCATAGCCGCAACGTTGATCCGTTCGTTGGCTCCTAAAATATTTCCATAACTTTTTGCGCTGAAGCCGGGAAGTATACCGCCGAAAGAAACAGCGGCGGCGCCCATCGCCACTTCTTTCACAAATTCTCTTCTTTTCTTATTCATATCAATATTTTTAAAGTAAGGATTGACCCGCAAATGAATTTATTTCAGGCTTGCATTTGCTTTTTGCATAACACTTTCAAGTGTCACCATTTTACCGCCCTCTCTCTTGCTTTCGTCCGCAGCCTCCATAAAAGCAAAGATCTCAATGGTTTCTTCGGGCCTGACAGGCGCCTGACCAGTCTGGAAAAATTTCACTACCTCCACCAGCAAAGGATTATAGCCTCCGGTGCCGTCCAGGGGTTCAATGGAATTCTCACCGTACACACTACCACCATAACCCGATTTTTTATAGCGGATACCTCTCAAAGTGCCTATCCGGTTGTCGTTCCACAAACCCACCACCACATCAGCGTCTTCAGTATGGGTACGCGAAACACTTTTGCAGCCCAGGCCCATCGCCGTATAAAGAATTTCCACGCCATGAATGCCGTACCAGGAAAAGTCCATATGAGTTTTTTCAATGTGGGCAGGGCTAAAAACATCGGCGCCCAGAACTTTGCCCGCCTTTCCATTAGCAATGGCTTGAATTGTAGGACCGTACCGCAGAGATGATGATGAGAATACGGGAACCTTATATTTTTTCGCTTCAGTAAAAATAGCCAGCACGTCAGGTAAAAATGCCGCCATCGGTTTATCAATGAAAACGGTCTTGCCCGCTTTGAAGACCGGTTTAGCCTGCTCCAGGTGTAAACGACCATCGTTGGTTTCCAGCAGCACCACATCCACTTCACTCAGCAGATCCTTGATGGAATCCACTATTTTGACACCCATCTTTTTCACGTCTTCGATGTACCCTGGGATCGTGTTTACACTGGATTCTATATCATTGCTGCCTTTCGGATAAGCGGCAACAACTTTA
>JBBDXJ010000227.1:0-10767 GCA_040902445.1 Cyclobacteriaceae bacterium
ACCTTTGCGCGATTCAACTTTATCAAAGTCATAGGTGTATGCAACGGAAAGGCTGATGACTTTAAGATTCACGCGCATTGTGTCGTTATAGTTCAGCAGGGAGGAATACCACTCACGCGGCGGATAAGAGTATTTATTATTTCCAAGATTGGTATGGCCTGAAACAAAACGTAGTTCGGTGCTGATGGCCGTTTTGTTTTTCAGCGGGGCTTTGAATCCCACACCTAAAACGAGCGCAAAGAATAACCTGTTCGCACTGTTGTAATAAAGGTGTCTCATATCCCCATCAGGTACCTTTTCAAATTCAATGTGATAAGGATACCGCGGACCTCCTGCTGTAAAATACCCCTTACCCGACAACCAGTATCCCACTTCCGGTCCGATGTTCATAAACCATTCCGCAGGAATGTTTTCGCCCAATTGAAATTTATAGGCTTTCCTCAGCAAGAGAGAACCATCTATGAACCGATAAGTAGAGTGGTTTTCAAGTAAACCTTCGTTCAAAATGCGGCTTTTTTGTGAAAAACCACCCTCAATTATTACACTGTAATTATTCTTAAGTGGAAAGCCAACCAGGGCTCCAACGGTAAATCCTGTTGATGGCTTTACTGAGAACGTATCCTTTTGATCCTTATCGCGAAAGGAAGCCCAGTTAACAGTACCTCCAGCCCTGAATCCAATGCTGTATTTTTGGGCGTTGACAATATTTGCAGTGATAAACATGCAAATAATGAGCAAAAAGTTACGCCTGATGCCACGGGATAACACTAAAAAAGCCTGGCCTATCACGTTGTCAAAGGGGTTTTGATCAAAATTTATTGGTAAATTAAGGGTTAAATTTGACTTGATACCTGAAAAACCGGATGAGACTGGAAAAATACTCTTTTATTACGGGGATTTATTCTTTAATAAGGCGTGGACACCGGTGGTTTTTCTTCCTTATTTTTTTCTCATCCGTAACAAACGCCCAGGATCAAACGAATTTTACCCAGTTTTATTTAAACCCTTACCTGATAAATCCTTCTTACGTGGGCATTGATGGACAGCCCGCCCTCTCTATTATATATAGAAAACAGTGGATGACCGTTGATGGAGGGCCCACCATTGCAAATTTCAGCCTTCAGACTCCCTTGAGCCCAAGGGCGGGGTTTGGTTTGAGCATTACTAATGATGTCAAAGGCTTGCTAAATAATTCATCAGTCTTATTGACTTTCGGTTACAACATTTCGCTGGCTAAAAATTCGTTCATCCGCTTTGGCATTTCAGGCGGAGGTACCTGGAACATGCTGGACATGAATAAACTGGAATCATTAAACGCAGATCCGGCATTGGGCAATATATTGGAAAACAACGCCTCACTTACTGGAAATGCAGGGATTTCATTCCATTTAAACTCCTTCCAGATGGGGGTGTCCATGCCTACCATGTTCGCACCCTCTTACATGAGCCAGGAGGATTTTACCATCACCGAAATAAAACCGTTTCAATCTATTATTGTAAATGCGAGTAACCGGTTTTATTTCAACGATGATAAAAATATCTTTGAACCTTATGCCCTCTACAGGATCAACGCCGACCTTCCTCCGCAATTTGAGTTCGCGGGAATCCTTCACCTGAACCACGTAATATGGTTGGGCGGATCGTATAAACAGGATTTTGGTATCTCCGCCCTCGGAGGAATCAAATTGAAAAGCAAGCTCGCCATCGGCGCCTCGTACAGCCTGGAAAACAGTGGCATAAATGAAATGAACAGCCCCAGCTTTGAGATCAGCCTGAACCTGCTTCTGGGAAAAAGGAAAAAGGACGCGCCTATTTATTCGTTTGTGAATACCGTCAAGGAAAAAGAGAAAAAACCCCTGCGCAAATCCGCCAGCGAACTTATAGCTGAAAAACGGAAAATTGAAGAAGAAGCGCGCAAGAAAAAACTGGAAGAGGAAGCCAGACTCAGGAAAGAGGAAGAAGAGGCGAAAAAGAAAGTGGAAGAGCTTGCCCGCAAAGCTCGTGAAGAAGAAGCAGAACGCGCACGACAGGAAGCAGAAGCACAAGCTGAACTGGCGAGAAATAATCCTCCTTCACCGGTTACTAAGCCAGCAGAAATTCCTCCACGTGTGGTACAACAACCTCCGGTTGATAATGGAAGACATGAAACCTTCAGAAGAGGCGCACATACCAGGGAAATCGCTCACGGTGACTACATCATCGCAGGTGCTTTCAGTTCAGAAGCAAATGCCACCCGTTATACAAATGGCTTAAAACAACTGGGTTATAAGGCAAATAATGGCCATTTAACACAAAAACAACTTTGGTATGTTTACATATATCAGTCAAACGATATTAATGATGCCCGGGTGCAGCGTGATAAATACAGGAAGTTAAGGATGTTTAAAGATGCCTGGTTGATGACTGTTGTCGAATAAAATTGAAATTAACAACACCCCTGCCAATCCCTGGCTGACTTCAGCTACAGGTATTTGTCAGTGGAGTAAAAAATATAACATGAAACCCCTTTTCATTTTAGCAATTATCATAGGAATGCCTGATTTGATTTTTGGGCAGGCTCCTGTGATTCAAAATGTTGAGCCTTTAACTGCGGCCCCTAACGACACCATTATCATTACTGGAAGCGGATTTAACGCTACTGCTTCGAACCTTGATGTATGGTTCGGGCCTGTGAAGGGAACAGTTATATCCTCGTCGGAATTTTCCATCGAAGTGAAAGTACCCCCCCAGGCAACATTAAATACCGTCGAGGTGGTTAACCGTGTTTCGCGCCTGTCTGCCAAAAGCCTGCTCAAGTTCATGCCTTCGCTTCATACGGAAGCCTTCAATGCAAGTAAATTCGCCGCTGCCGTAACTTTTTCCGCTCCTGAAGAACTCTGGGATCTGTGCACCTGCGATCTTAACGCAGATGGAAAACCAGACATTGCCGCAACAAAATTTTCCAGCGCATCATCTTCTTTTACTAGCTCCACCGATATCATGCTGCTGCAAAACAATAGCACCCCCGGTATCCTCACTGCTGCGACCTTCCAGAAGTTCGATAAAACAAACTTTCCCGTGCTGAACCTGACATTCGGAACTGACCACGTTGTCTGTGGAGATCTGCAGGGAGACGGTTATCCTGAATTGGTAGTGAGCCGCGCCGGATCGACGCGAAACAGTATTCACATTTTCCGGAATACGAGTGTAGGTACTACGTTGAATTTCAGTCTCGTTAATACGCCACAGTTGCTGCTCGACGTTGGCCACTTTGCCACGCGTCTTGTGTTGCGCGACCTTAATCGGGATGGAAAAGCGGAAATCATCGTGACAAATTCATTCAATGATGTTCTGTATATTTTTATCAACCAAAGCGCCGGCGGGACGTTGTCATTTAATGCCACACCAATAAAAGTTTCTATAAAGATCGGGGCAGGCGATGTGTTGACTACCTACGAAGCTGAGGTCCAGGATCTCAACGGTGACGATCTGCCAGAGGTTATTATCAATCAGTTTCAAACAAATGACCTTTACATATTACGAAATCAAAGCACAGGTACCATCAGTTTTGCAGTGCCACAAAAGATCTCCATTCCCAGCGGGCTTAACCGTCTCACCTCGGCAGATTTTAACGATGACGGGAAACTTGATCTGGCCATAACCAGCACGTTGGACAACCAGCTCGATGTCTTTTTGAATCAAACAACAATCGGCGCCACATCATTCACCTTTGCCGCTCCTATTTCCATGATAACGTCCACAGGCCCATGGGGCCTGGATGTAACTGATATTGACGGGGATGGTGATCCCGATATTACGGTAGCAAACCGGAATCAAACTGCACTTAATGTTTTTCTGCACAACGGAAATTTCACCACGCCTGCTTTTTCAAAAATCGATATAACTACAGCCCTGCCTACACGCAATATAAAAACCGGTGACCTTGATGGCGACGGCAAACCGGATATCGCTTACACGGCCTTCAACAATGCTACGAACAGTACACAGGTCGGAATACTACGAAGCACAGCTTGTCATAAACCGGAAATAATAAATCCGCAACCTTTGGTTATATGTAACGGTCAGACTATTCAACTCACAACTGCCCCTGCTCCTAACGTTACTTTTGCATGGACGAAAGATGGATTACCCATTGGCGGAAATACGCCGTACCTGAACATAACTACACCTGGTACTTATCAGGTAACTGCAATAGGGGAACTGGCGGCATGTGCGGTTTCATCGAATTCGGTGGTTGTTTCAGTAGACGCCGCCAACGCCCCTGCAGACCCTACTATCACTGCCAATACTCCTCTTTGCGTGGGGGCTACGCTGAACCTGCAGACAGAAACGGTGGCCGGCGCTACATACATGTGGAGTGGGCCAAATGATTTTACTTCAGGAACAGAAGATCCATCCATCGCGTCGGTGTCGGATGACCATGGCGGTATTTATTCAGTACAAGTGCAGGTAGGCCAGTGCAAAAGCGATGTTGTAACAAGGCGAATTGATGTGGCGCGCCTGGCCGACTTTACTATCACTTCAAATAATGCCACCAACACGGTTTGTGATGGCAATAGCGTTTCCCTGTCTGTTAATAACCAGGCCAATCATACTTATCAGTGGAAAATGGATGGCAGCGATCTGCCTTTGCAGACCAACACCACTCTTTCGGCTAGTGTGGAAGGCGTCTATACGGTAGAAGTGACGAACACAACGCTCAGTTGTGAAACCGAAACAAGCGGGATCGCTGTGACCGTGATGCAGCCCCCGGTGGCGGCTTATAACGCGTCGGTTACTGGATGCACAACTGAAGATATTCTTTTTACCAATCAATCGCAGGCGGATTCACGCGCTACCTTAATCCATAACTGGAATTTTGGCGATGGATTTAATTCCTCTACCGCAAGCCCGACGCATGCCTACGCGACCGCCCAGACTTTTAATGCTTCCCTTACCGTAAGTTACCAGGGCGTAACAGGATGTTCAGACAACGAAACAAAAGGTATCACCATCGTCGCAGGCATTCAACCTGCGATTACCACTTCCGCAGCAAGTGCCTGTCCCGAGGAGGAAGTAACGCTTTCTATCTCCGGCACGTTTGCCTCGGTATTGTGGAGCGATGCTTCAACAGGTAATTCCATTTCAGTGACCCCCGAAACTTACACGGTCAGTACCGTGGATGCCAATGGTTGTGCAGGCACAGACCAGATCGTGATTGCCGAGAAGGCAGCTCCTGACCTGACGGCGACAGCTGAGCCATCAACGATAGCGGCCGGGGCCACCAGTCAGTTCAATGCAACCGGCGCTGTCACTTATGTCTGGTTACCTGCAGAGACACTGGATAACCCGTCGATTGCCACCCCCGTTGCATCGCCAACAGAAACCACCACCTATACCGTTACAGGAACCTCGGCTGATGGGTGTGAAAAATCCTTACAAGTATTGGTTACAATTGCCGGAGTGTCAGTATTCCCTCCCGCGTTCTCGCCCAACGGCGATGGCCAAAACGATATTTGGAACGTACGGGCTGAAACCAACCCGGATTGTATGTTAAACATATTTGACGGAAGAGGCAGAAGGATCTTTGAGAATAGTGGTGAAAACTGGGACGGAACCTATAATGGCACGGCGGTACCCTCAGGTACCTATTACTACGTGTATGGGTGTCCTGACGAAAAGCCACTAACAGGCAGCGTACTGGTTTTTCGGTGAGTATTTTTGCGGTTTAAATAACCTTTTTTTCGCCTTGTTACCTATTGGTGAATGGGGGAATGTATACCTGTTATTACCTGAAGTCTGACTTTATGATAGATTGTTTTTTTAAGAAACAAGGCGGTTTTTTGCTAAAAATTACGTTGTTTCTGGTCTTTGTATGCTGCAGTTTCATAGCTAATGCCCAGACCGTGGATTGCAGCGTGCCCGCAAATTGCACTGATACCTACTGTCAGTTTGCAGCCAATATTGAAAAAGGCTGCCGTTGCTTTGATAACCTTGACAACGATGGCGATGGCAAAATCGATAAGGCGGATTCGAACTGCGCTACCTATTATGGTTTGTCGTTTGTTGGTGCAGACTCCGATTGTAGCATTGTTCCTCCCGGCGCAAATACACCTTTCGATTTAGTAAACGCGCCTATAACATCAGCGCAAAACACTGCAGATACTCAATCAAAAGTTTCCGTGGGTGATGTTGACGGTGATGGTATACCGGATGCTGTCATTACCTCTAAATGGAATTCCGAAATCCGGGTGGTGGCTACAGCAAGTGGTCAGGCCGATGGCACTGCAGCCGGACAAGTAAAGTCAGATTTTAAAACAACAGGAGCAGGCGCCGCAATTTTTTCCGGAACGGGTGGCTGTGATCCTAAAAATTTGCTTTTTGAACATGAGAACTTAATTGCAGATATCGACGGCGATGGCAAGGCCGAATTATTCGCCGTAGTTAGCAACCGCGGCGGTAATCCCAGCACACCGCCTACTTGTTTTTTTCTCGTGGGATTGAGTTACGCCGAAGATAATCTGGTGCCTTTGTACAATGCTATTCGAATAGGAACAGACCGCCCCGGTACTTTTGGGATCGCGGACATGGATGGCGATGGCAAGGCTGAGATCTACCTGCGCGACCGGATCTATGCTGCTGAAACGGGTGCCCTATTAGCTGCAGGCAACGGAAACTGGGACCTGGACATCACTTCAGGCCCTGTGGCTGTAAATGTCACCGGCGACAATAAAATGGAACTTGTCTGCGGAACAAAGATCTTCAGTATACCTGATCTAAGCAACCGCAATCCCGCCACACCCGCAAACCTTACACTGGTGGCGGACATGAATACTATTAACCCTGCTGTGCAGGCTTTTGTGAAATTAGCCATTGACCCAGTCGAGTATGGTACGGATACTCACAGTATGTGTTCCGTAGCCGATATCGACCGCGATGGCAACATGGATGTGGTGATCTCGGGCGCTTTAAATTCAGTCTCAGGTCCTACAACCGTATTCTATTGGAATGTTGCCAACGGAACAGTTTCCTATTATGTTGTCACGGACCCCCTATACGTAAATGGATGGCCCTGGGGTACGGGCCGGGTGAATTTAGGAGATGCTAATGGAGACGGAAACACTGATCTCACCTTTATTGCAGGTTCTTATCTTCACTGTCTTACAACAGACGCAGGTGGAAATCTTGTTCCGCTGTGGGCAACGCCGAGAACCATTAATGACACACGTTCAGGCGTGTTGACCGTAAGTATTTACGATTTCAATAATGACGGTGATCCGGAAGTCGTGTACCGCGACTCCCAGGAATTGGCCGTCATCGATGGCGCGACCGGCCAGACTAAACTCTGGTCTGCCGTTTGTCAATCGCACACTTACACTGAGGGCCCGGTAATCGCCGACGTCAACGGAGACGGGGGAACAGATATATGTGTTCCCTGCAATACCAATAATTCATTTAATATCAATGCCGGAATTCAACAACAGGCCCTTGGCCAATTCAGGTTGTATTATTCCAGTGGAAACGAATGGCTTCCCACACGAAAGGTCTGGAATCAGCCCGGTTATTTTGTGGTCAATATCAATGATGACCTTACCCTCCCCTTTCCCCAGCTTGATCAGAACCTCGTCTTTGGCACTGGCGACTGTCTGAATGGTCTGCCAGGTCCGCAGATGCCGATGAACGTGTTCCTCAACCAGGTGCCCTATCTCGCCGCTAACGGTTGCCCGGTTTATCCCGCGCCTGACCTTGCATATTTTGGTGATAATCCGGATACCCCGGGAGTTGACGCCAACGGAGATGGGGTTTATACTCCTGCTGTAGAAGTGATACCCCCAATTTGCGGAGATCTTACCTTTCAGGTGAGATTTAATATTGTAAACGATGGCGACCTTCCCATCACCGGAACCATCCCTGTTAGTTTTTTTAAGGCCGATCCCACGGCTGGAACAACCACCTCAGCTGACAAGTTGTATGCCACTACGATCAATATTGTTGATCTTCAAGTCGACTCAACACTGACCACCGCCTATGAAACCTTTGACGGTACAGGCGGGACATTCCGTTTATACATTGTTTTGAATAATGATGGCAGCGTGTTACCGATAGATACCACCGCTGCTTCCTCAACCGAATGTAGGATCAATAACAATATTTATAGTCTGGATGTCATCCCTGATCCTTTCACCACAAAAATTGAAAAGATCAAAGACAATTTTAAGTGTATAAATGCTGCACCTGACAACGGAGAACTCAGAGTAAGGATCTTCAAGGCAGGTGTCGAAGTCGTCGATTACAGCCAGTATGGATTTCAATGGTATACCGGTACGGCCGCGAGTTACTCCCCGATTGCCGGAGCCACAAATTACAACATTTTGGGGCTGGCAGAAGGCGATTATACTGCCATTGTTACCAACATTGCTAAAGGATGTGTGGGCCTTCCCGTGGATACGCTCATTGTCCGTCAGGGGAATGATCCCGACGTGGTCATCAATGTTACCTCTCATCAGACAGTGTGTAACCCTCCTAACGGAGAACTCCAGGCACAGATCACTGGTGGCAACACAGGATTCACCTTTGAGTGGTTCGACATCGCTTTAAATCCCCTCGGTATCAGCGGGCCTACCGCCACCGGTCTGGTAGCGGGTAACTACCTTGTGCGGGTGTCCAAAGACGGATGCACGAAAAATTCTTTGCCCCAGACTGTTGATGGCCCGGTGATCCCCGATGCGCAGGCATCTACTTTACAAAATGTGGTTGATTGTTTGGATCCGAACACAGGATCCGTGACGGCTACCGCATTATTCAACGGTGTGGCTCAGCCACCTGCAAATTATTTGTTCGAATGGTATTTTTATGATAACGCTACGGCTACGCGCGGCAGTATTCTGCCTGGCGCAAATGGTACCGGTGAAACCAGGACCCTTCTGCCTGTCGGCTACTACCAGGTTGTTGTTACGGACCTGGCAACGCAGTGCGCTGCGGTTCAGGCGCCTGTCACACAGGTTACCAGCCAGACGGTAATTCCTACGGCTGTCATTACGGAGCTTGCGCCCCAGACTTCGTGTGACCCTGCAAATCCGAATGGGCGATTATCCGCCGCGGTGGAATTACTCGGCGTGCCACAGGACCCGGCGGCCTACACTTTTGAGTGGTTTGTAGGAGACAATACGCTTCCTGCAAATGCACATAGCACTGTATCCGGAACGAATGGAAGCATTGCCGAGGAAGTAGGCGGTGGAGGAGTGTTTTATACCGTGCGCGTAACGACATCAAACAATTGTACGGACACCGAGAAACTGATCATCACCGAAAACCTGGTCGTTCCCGAGGTCGTACTCACTCCAACCGATAATGGTATCTGCGACCCGGCGTTGGCGACCTCAACGTATAACGGTACCGTTAGTGCGGCAGTCACCTTTGATGGCGTGGCGGTGGCAGACTTTACCAATTACCAGATCACCTGGCACAACGGTAGCCTGGCCACAGACCCGGTCATTGCCGGCGAAACCACAACGCTGCTGGATGAACGCAACGGAGGTTTTTATACGGTCGTTGTTGAACGCACGGATCTGAGTTGTACTTCCCTGCCAGTGACAGCACAAGTGAACAATGCTTTTGCATTACCGGTCATTGATTTGGATAGCCTTCCTTCTACTAATTGTGTCGCAGTCTATAATGGCAATACAATTGGAAATGGCCAGGCTTTTGTAACAACAGTCGATGGCGTGGCCCCGAATGCCAATCATTCATTTTTATGGAGTGACAATAGCTCGCCTACGGATGTGGATGGATTAACCACTCCTACACTGGCAAATTTGCAGGGTGGTTTTATCTACACGGTAGAAGTGACTAACAAAGTAACTGGTTGTATCAATACAAATGCAGTTACAGTACCAGATGCTAGTGTCGTGCCCGTTGTATCACTTGCTGTCGATCAGCCGAACAGTATTTGCGATCCAACATTAACAGTGCCTGCCGTACAATTCAATGGTCGGATTGAGGCCAGCTTTATCACTCCTTCAGGTCTTGCAACGGATTACAAATACACCTGGAGAAACGTAACCGACAACCTTGCATTGGGTGATACCCCTCCTCTTAATGGTGGTCCTGGTGTAACATTAGTCAATGAGTTCGGCGGATTGAATGGTGATAAAGACTACAGCGTCATTGCTGAAAATACAGTGCTCGGTTGTACCTCGGGCGCAGCACAGGTTTATCTTCCCAACAGCGTAGTATTACCCGTCATTGAAACCGATTCCATTGCCAGCACAAACTGCGTGGTAAACTACGCTGGTAACATGATTGCAAACGGTCAGGCTTTTGTGGCCACCGTTGATGGCGCGGCGCCCAATGCAAACCATACTTTCCTATGGAGCGATAACGGATCAACAACCGATGCCGACGGAAGAACCACGGGCACCATCACCCAGATCCAGGGTGGATTTATTTATACCGTCGAAGTTACCAACAGGCTTACAGGTTGCAGAAACACGGATCCTGTCCCCCTGGCAGATGCCAGTGTCGTGCCCGTTGTATCACTAGCCGTAGATCAACCGAACAGTATATGTGACCCATTACTGACCATACCCGCAGTTCAGTTCAACGGCAGGGTTGAAGCCAGCTTTATTACTCCTTCAGGTCTGGTGACAGATTACAAATACACCTGGAGAAACGTAACGGACAACCTTGCATTGGGAGATACCCCTCCTCTTAATGGTGGTCCTGGTGTAACGTTAGTCAATGAGTTCGGCGGATTGAATGGTGATAAAGACTACAGCGTCATTGCTG
>JBBDXJ010000227.1:10867-16819 GCA_040902445.1 Cyclobacteriaceae bacterium
ACATGATTGCAAACGGTCAGGCTTTTGTGGCCACCGTTGATGGCGCGGCGCCCAACGCAAACCATACTTATCTATGGAGTGATAACGCTTCCACCACCGATGCGGATGGAAGAACTACTCAGACCATTACCCAGATCCAGGGTGGATTTATTTATACCGTAGAAGTTACCAACAGGCTTACAGGTTGCAGAAACACCGATCCTGTACCCCTGGCAGATGCCAGTGTGGTGCCCGTTGTATCACTGGCTGTCGACCAGCCCAACAGTATCTGCGACCCTTTATTAACAGTACCTGCCGTCCAATTCAACGGAAGAGTTGAAGCCAGCTTTATAACGCCTTCCGGCCTGGCAACAGATTATAAATACACCTGGAGAAACGTAACAGATAATCTCCCATTAGGCGACACACCTCCCCTCAATGGCGGACCTGGTGTAACCCTGGTCAATGAGTTCGGCGGATTGAACGGAAATAAAGATTACAGCGTCATCGCTGAAAATACAGTTCTGGGTTGTACTTCCGGTGCTGCCCAGGTCTATCTTCCCAACAGCGTTGTATTACCGGTCATTGAAACCGATTCCGTTGCCAGCACAAACTGTGTTGTGAACTATGCTGGAAACATGATCGCCAACGGTCAGGCTTTTGTCGTCAGCGTCGATGGCGCTGCTCCCAACGCAAACCATACTTATCTATGGAGTGATAACGCTTCCACCACCGATGCGGATGGAAGAACTACTCAGACCATTACCCAGATCCAGGGTGGATTTATTTATACCGTAGAAGTTACCAACAGGCTTACAGGTTGCAGAAACACCGATCCTGTACCCCTGGCAGATGCCAGTGTGGTGCCCGTTGTATCACTGGCTGTCGACCAGCCCAACAGTATCTGCGACCCTTTATTAACAGTACCTGCCGTCCAATTCAACGGAAGAGTTGAAGCCAGCTTTATAACGCCTTCCGGCCTGGCAACAGATTATAAATACACCTGGAGAAACGTAACAGATAATCTCCCATTAGGCGACACACCTCCCCTCAATGGCGGACCTGGTGTAACCCTGGTCAATGAGTTCGGCGGATTGAACGGAAATAAAGATTACAGCGTCATCGCTGAAAATACAGTTCTGGGTTGTACTTCCGGTGCTGCCCAGGTATTTCTGCCCAATGACTTCCAGTTACCGGTTATTGAGACAGACTCTGTTCCAAGCACAAACTGCGTAGTTCTATACAATGGAAATCCCGTTTCCAATGGAGAGGTTTCAGTAACGGCTGTCGATGGGGCCGCACCGTTAACCGATTATGTATTCTTATGGTCAGATGATGGCGCTACGCCAACACCCACAAATGCTACAGCGACTACCGTGACAAACCTTGAAGGTGGTTTTTTATATTCGATATTGGTAACAAGCAAACTTACAGGATGTGCAAACACGCATACAATTAATCTGCCCGATAATCAGATTAAACCAGTTGTTGCGGTGACAAAAGTAAGCGATAATGTAACCTGCGATGCTGTAGCGTTTGCCAACACCGGGGAACTGGAAGCTGTTGTTACCTACAATGGCGTTCCCCAAAACGACCCTGGCGTAACGCCCCTACCCCCTGGATATGTACTTACCTGGTCCACGACGGATAATGGAGATATTTTATCCGCACAGCCAGCAGGGACGTATAGCGCAGTGGTTGTCAATGAAACGCTGGGTTGTACCTCAGATCCGGATGCGGATGTGGTCCTGGATGTTTTTGAATATCCGGATATTACCCTTGTACCAACAGACCAGACTTCTTGTGATGCGATGAACCCTAATGGTGCACTTGCGGCTACAATCACCACGCCATCGGGAACACTCGCATATCAGTGGTATGAAGAAATTGGAATTGGAGGTCCGACTATTGGTGGATTAGTAGGCGCCCAACCAACAGGAACGGTTACTTCAATAACAAACCGTGTGAGTGAGGATTATACAATTTTTGTGAGAAATGAAGGTACTGGTTGTGAATCAATTAAATCTGCGTTCATTCCGAATAATATAACTTATCCAACATTAGCATTTACGGCGACCACGCCGGTAACAGTATGTGGCGTTAACCCAAATGGAGATGCCACTACCGATGTATCCGGACTTTCCAACCTTCCTAATTATAATTACACAGTATATTATGTAGAGACTTTCACCGGAGGAACTTTCCCGACTGACCCCGCGATTATTAAGGCAGGTAGTCCTTATAATTACAATAACCCTGCGTTTGCCCAACCTCCTGTTTATGGAAATTTAGAACCAGGCTATTTGTCAGCACTGGTAGTTGACGATAACACCAAGTGTGAATCTAATCCAGTTACTGTTTCTATAGTCAACGCCACTGAGGATTATAAAATTAATATCGATGGATCTTCAAATGCTGGTTTTTGTGGTGGAGTGGGAGGCGGAATTGAAGTAACCATTGAACGATCAGATATCCCAGGGGTTGCATGTGCTACCTGTACTTATGAATGGTATAAAGCGACACCAGTCAATGCTAGTCCTATAAATTTCTTTAACAACCCCCCGGACATGGGAGGAGCTCCATTGGAGATATTAGTGTTTGGTGATGATCTGGGTATGCCTTTTGCTCCACCCGGTGTCGGAGCTGGAACTTATACTTTAGTCGTCGTGGACACAGATCCACTTCACCTGGATTGCGGTAACTATTTTATAGAAACTGTTGATTTTGCCGCAGCACCTATTATTACAGTTTTGGAGACCGACGTTACGAAATGTGCCGCTCCTTTTGACGGGGAAATCAGTGTAAATGTGGCGGGCGCTAGCCTTGTAGGATATTCCATCGAAATATTTTCAGGTAATGGCCCTTCGGGTGGTCTTTTAGCCTCTGTTGGTATTCCCATTCCGAACGCTGCTCCTTTAAACGTTTCAGCCTCCTTTTTACAAAATGGACAGTATTATGTGCAGGTGGTGGATTATGAAGGAACAAACTTTGATTGTCCGTTGGGAAGCGTTCATGTGCTGGATCAAAAAACCTTTGGTCCTCAAATTGCATTGAATCAAATTTTGGAAAACACTTCTTGTGATCCAAACACCAGCGCAGATGGAAAGGTAGAACTCACCGCGACTGCAGACCCTCAACATGATATTGTTGCAAATCCCACAGACTTTGTAATAAGCGCTATTTTTCCCGCTCCACTTGGGTTGGTTATACCAAGAGACGTGCCGGATGATGGCACCAGCTCCGGCCTTATGAATGGTTTTGGCCCTGGGCCATACACTATTACCGTGATTGATAATAACAGCGGTTGCTCAGCTGATGCAATTGCGAACATTCCAGACCAACCTGTATTACCTACTATATTCACTGTTGATGCTTTGGATGACAGCTATTGTGCTCCTACAACAAACGGACGAATTGAGGTTACCTCAGTTGGGGTCGGTGTTCCGGAAGCCCCTGCTAACTATGAGTTTGAATGGTATACTGATATAGATGTTTCTGTACCTGCAAATTTGATTTATTCCGATATCGGTGGCGGAGCCACAACCGGCGAACTTTTTAACGGAACAAAACCAGGATGGTCTTTCGGATTAACTCCAGGAGCGGGTAATGGAAACCGCATTTACTATGTTAGAGGCCGACGAATCACTGGTAATGGCATTGGTTGCTTCACTCAACTGGAACAAAAAAATGTTCTTGTCGTTCACAAAACTCCGAACCTTACACTTACAACCTTTGATAATACATCGTGTATCCCTGGAAATGGAGAAGGCGTTGTGCGCGCGGTAACTGATATTGAAGTAGATCCACTCGACGCAGGGGTTCAGGGTGGAACTTATACGTATGCCTGGAATCCTGACCCCGCTGGAGGTAATGCGACCCCGGCAGCAGGCATCGCACGTAATGTAAATTTTGATATCACGTCATTGATTGATGATACCTATACAATAACGTCGATCAATTCGGTTAACGGTTGTGCAACAACAAGTACGGCCGTGGTAACAACGAACCCGTTACCGATCACACTATTAAGCTTTACAAAAGTGAACCAATTGATCTGTAATCCGGATGGCAGTATCCGCGTGACGGAAGTAGAGATCGATGCTTCCAATTCAGCAACGCCGGCGGTATACTCGTTTAACACTCCTGCTGACCTTGTCACGAATTTTGATTTTGACTGGTTCGACGCCGACAATGACGGGGATGGTAATCCTGCCACCTTTAATCTGGTTTCCCTGCAGGATGCCACCGCCACAGATATCAATGATGATATCTTAACGGAAGATGGTGGCCTGACACTACAACCCTTCCCAACAATGGGCGAAGGCACTTATTATGTAGTGGCCACCCGTAAGCCTGGCATGACTCCGGGTGCAGGTTGTACTACCGTTCCTGTACGTGTCGATGTCACAAGGGATATTAACAACCCGGTGTTTACTGCATTGGATCCATTTGCCAATACTTCCTGCATCACCAGTGTCGTCGAAGGCCGGATCGAAGTTGCCGTTTCTACAGCATCCGGTGTGCCGGCAGAAGTTGCTTCTACTTATACCTATGATTGGGCCGCAGCCAATCCTGACCTGATACTGAATCCTTTTGGAACAGGAACTGAACCTGCTGCCGGGGCTGCGCTGACTATTCCACCTGGATACGCGATTCCCCCTGCCCTTCCAAGTGAAGCCCTAAAAGATGATACGTATACAATCAAAGTTACTAATGACTATAGCGGTTGTTCTGTAACGGGCGATGTCATAATTACACCACAGAAATTTCCAATAACCATCATCAGCTTTACGCAGCAGGATCAACTTATTTGTGATCCGGATGGTAACATCACCGTTACCCAGGTGACCATAGACGGAACTACAAGTAACCTGCCCACATTTAATTTCACTACCGCAGCAACCCTTCAGGCAAATTTTGACTTCGAATGGTTTGATGCAAATAATGACGGTGATAGTAATACAGGGACATTCGACGATACAGATGCGCTCGAAGATGGTACTGCAACTACTATTGCTGATGTGACCTTGTCTGAAGATGCGGCTGAAACAACGCAGCCATTTCCGTTCATGGGCGTGGGATCATATTATGTCATTGCAACCCGTCAGCCTGGTTTGGTTCCCGGCGCAGGTTGTTCGACTGAACCCGTATTGGTAACCATTCAGGATAAACACATCAATCCTGTCATCACAAACCTTGAAGCTTTCGCAAACACTTCCTGCGATGCCAATGTTGTCGAAGGTCGTATTGAGCTGGCCGTGAGCACTACTTCTACTGAGCCCCTGGAATCAGGATCTACTTACACCTATGACTGGGCGGCTTCCGTTGTTGATCCGCTGAATCCTTTTGGAACCGGTACGCAAGCCGGCGCTGGAAACGCACTGACCATTCCTCCCGGATACCAGAATCCTCCGCTGCTGCCCAGCGATGCTTTGAAAGATGATACCTATACCATCACTGTAACCAATGAGTACAGTAACTGTACGGCAACAGGACAGGTTACGATCACTCCGCAGAAGTATCCCGTTACCCTGATCAGCTTCACCAAACAGGATCAGCTCATCTGTGATCCTGACGGAAGGATAACTGTAACACAAGTGACCATCGATGGAAGCACAAGCAACCTTCCGGTGTACAACTACAATACTCCTGCTAATCTGACCGCCAATTTTGACTTCGAATGGTTCGATTCTAATAATGATGCCGATAACAATGCCAACACATTTAATACAGCAGGGCCTGTATTGCTCAGTGCCGGTGTCCCTATTACGGATGTAGTCTTATCGGAAGATGCAGCCGAGACCACCCAGCCTTTTGCAACAATGGGTGTAGGCTCTTATTACGTGCTGGCTACGCGTAAACCTGGTATGTCCCCGGGAGCAGGCTGCTCTACCATGCCTGTCCGTGTGAACATTGAAGATAAACACATCAATCCTGTCATCACAAACCTTGAAGCTTTCGCAAACACTTCCT
>JBBDXJ010000227.1:16919-20021 GCA_040902445.1 Cyclobacteriaceae bacterium
TTACCCTGATCAGCTTCACCAAACAGGATCAGCTCATCTGTGATCCTGACGGAAGAATTACGGTAACGCAAGTGACCATCGATGGAAGTATAAATAATCTGCCTGTGTTCGATTACATCACACCAGCTGATTTAACAACAAACTTTGATTTCGCGTGGTTCGATTCTAATAACGACGCGGATAATAATGCGAGCACTTTCAATAACACCATACCATTAGATGATGGCACAACTCCAATCAACAACCTGGTATTATCAGAGGATGGCGCTGAAACAACCCAACCCTTCCCGCTCATGGGCGCCGGATCTTACTACGTGATTGCACAGCGCAAGCCTGGCATGAGTCCTGGAGCAGGCTGCTTAACCAAACCTGTAAGGGTTAACATCGAAGACCTCCACGCTGATCCAAACCTGGCCTTCACCTTCGCTCCCAACTCAAGTTGCGACCCGGCTAATCCAAATGGCCAACTGATCGCTACCGCGCAGGAGCGCGATGGTACAACCGATAATTATACATTCAGCTGGACCTTGAATGCGGCGGCTCTGCCTCCAGTTACCACGCAAACCGATGCAACTCCGACCAGCCAGCTCGACGATGCCTTTGAAGGAACTTATGCACTGGTGGTAATGAACACCCTTACCGGATGTACTTTCACTTCCGGGGTGAATGTCAACCTCGACCAGAATGTAAGCCTTCCGAATATCATTAATGTTGACACCATCGATCCGACAAACTGTATCGGCGACGGATCCGCGGAAGTAACGGCGATCTCGATCGGTGGTGGTCCTGCCATCACAGGTCCGGTACTCGGTACGGATTTCCAGTATGAGTGGTACGATGATGATTTCGTTCCTGCCAATCAACTGGCGACGACGGCTCCGCTCCTGCCTGCGTTGACAGCGGGCAGATACTTTGTACGCGTTGAGGATCTGACAACGGATTGTAAATCCTCGCCCACCGAAGTGGTGATACTGGAAGACAATATCGTCTACCCGGTTGTCACAATTTCGCAAACTGCGCTGCAGATCAGCTGTATCACTACCACTGGTACGGCAGGGCTACTTGCCCGTGGCGATGGCAACACTGATGCTAATCCGAATTATCAGTTTAGCTGGTTTAACAACCTGGATGCTTCAGCTCCGTCCATCGCCAATACCAGTGCCATAACCAATCTGCTCGATGGTGACTATTCAGTTGCTGTAACGAACACCGCTACAGGATGCTCGGCCAGTAAATTATATATTGTCCGCGATGATTCTGACCGATTTATGCCTCAACTTTCCCTCAATACCCAGCCACGTGTGAACTGCCTGGTAGCGGATGGAGTTTTGCTGGCCCGGGAAGTAGGATATGACCCGAACAGCGGCTATCCTTATCCCGTGAGTTATACTACCGAATTCTATCCGGGCCAAAATGCCGATGTTTCGCAACCCGGCACGGTGATGAACTATGTCCTGGGCTTTAACCGCAACTGGGAAACCAATAACCTGGATGTGGGATCATATACCGTAAAGATCACCGATGACAACACAGGTTGTTTTGTTACAGGCGTGGACGTTGTCGAAGACATCCGAACCGCACCCATTGTGGTAATCGTTCAGGACAATCCATTGATCAACTGCGATCCCGCAAGACCAAACGGTCAGCTCTCCGCTACGGCAGATGCCGGCCTTGTAGGAGGTTATCAGTTTGACTGGTTTGGCGGAACCACAGCTTCAGGCGCGATATTGTCAAATAACAATAAACTGATTGGCATCGGCATGGGCGATTACACAGTGCGGGTAACAAATGACATCACAAGCTGTTTCTCGGATGTCGTTGGTTCGATCACGGATGGAAGGCTTTTACCGCCTACACCTGTAGCCACGATCGTCTTTGATAGAACACGTTGCGATTTCCCCGATGGATGGGTTGCGGCAAATGTAAATGGCGTAACCTTTAACTATTCATTTGACTGGTATGACGGATCGTCCGTATCAGGTGCACCAGATTTTATTGGTTTCAACTACCAGAACCGCGATATCGGATTTTATACGGTAACTGCCATAGACCTGACAACTGGTTGTATTTCCCTTCCGACTTCAATAGAAGTAAAAGATCTCAGGGTCATCCCCGAAGTGTTCGTAAACACCACCGCATCGTTTTGCGAAGAGCTCCCCGGCTCAGTAGGTGGAACCGGAACGGCTGAAATTGAATTGAAACCCGCTGATGTTGTTACCGACGAAGTAACCTGGAGCCTGCAACCGGATTTAAACACCATTGGTATCGGAAGTTATTTAACAAATATCCTTCCTGGTTTCTACCAGGCAAATGTCGTGACCTCACAGGGTTGTGAAGCCTTCGGTGTGGGTGAGGTTAAAACAGAAGTATTCTCCTATAACCTGGTATCTTCAAACGGCGATAACAAGAACGACAACTTCAGGATAGATTGTATTTCACAGTTCCCGAACAACAACGTTAAAGTATTTAACCGATCGGGAATAATGGTATACGAAGCTGATGGCTACGACAATAATGACGTTGTATTCAAGGGCCTCGGTGAGAAGGGTCTTTACACTATCGGCAACGAACTCCCGGTAGGAACTTATTTCTACGTCATTGACAAACGCGATGGATCGAAGCCTAAGACGGGATATCTGGAGTTGGTGAAGTAAAGTTGCCTGTGCCAGGTGCCGGTTTGTCCCGTAGGAAAGGTTGAAAGGCAGGTTAAATACAGGTTTAAAGGCAGGTTGAAAGTCAAGTTGAATACAGGTTAAAAGGCAGGTCAGAGTCCAAGATCAATATCAATTGCCCCCCGCTTTAGCCGGTGGAATAAGTGATGGTAAAGGAACTGGCTTTAGCCAAACGAAGTGTAACGGAAAATTACGAACAAAGTGAAAAGCATTTTAGTGGCAGAAACTTACTCGCGGCTCACGACTCACGACTCACGAGCGCGTAGGGCATCGCGCGCGGCTGCCTTCGCTCTCGTGCTGTTCAGCAGCATCGCCTGCGCCCAGCAACGCCCGTTGCAATCTTTATATATGTTTGATCCTTTGCTGGTCAATCCAGCTTATGCGGGCACACATGTGCAGTTAAGCGGAACGGCGATATACCGCAATCAGT
>JBBDXJ010000228.1:0-2856 GCA_040902445.1 Cyclobacteriaceae bacterium
GTGAGTGGTGAGTTAGCTCGTGCGGTTGCCTGACTTAGTTCATTGTTCATAGATTCTGCGATGTACCTGATGTCATACGATTCTGGTAGAATGGAATAAAGCAGGCATGATGTAGAAGACAACATCAACACCCCAACACATCACAAGATGAACACCCTAAAGACATGAAGATTTTCCTTATCGGGATGCCGGGATCTGGTAAAACGACGTTGGGTAAGGAATTGGCCTCACACCTCCTGGTAGACTTTGTTGACCTGGATGCCGAGATCGAAAAGGCAGAACAAAGATCTATTCCCGAAATTTTTAGCCAGCGCGGAGAAGAATACTTCAGAATTCTGGAGGCGAGGTTGCTCGGCGAATGGGCGGGAAGCACCAGCGATTTTGTTATGGCCACGGGAGGAGGGGCACCGTGTTTTTACAATGGAATGGAAACCATTAATCAATATGGGTTAAGCGTTTTTTTGGATTGCTCTGTTTCTACCTTAATAGAACGCGTAAAAAAAAATCAGGAACGTCCACTGCTCCTTATCTCCGATGAAAACGAATTAAAGCAAAAGCTGAAACGCATGCTGGAAGCAAGGATGGAATGTTACCGGCAGGCCCGGATAATCATTGAAAACCCCAGCCTTCATGGACTGCTGAAAAAAATCAAGGCTATAAACTGAATCCGACTGTAATGATTCCAATCAGAGATTTGTTTTTCAGATCGACAATCGGTCCGGAGCCGTCGGAAAAACTGTAGGGCTGATATCGGTAACTCTTAACGGCGCTATGTACCACCGCAAGGTCGACAGAAAAAGTTTTTGTCCGCACACCAACGCCTCCGCTGATGGAAGTAATGGTGTTATCAAGGTCAAAACTTTCCCTGAATGTATTTGACTGAACGCCGTATCCTGCGCGTACCCTGAAAATATCCTGTCTGAACTCGGCGCCAATGCGGTAATTAAGCACAGATTGATAGACCGTCTTAATACTTTCATTGTCGTCTCCGAATGAGATCATTGTATCCCTGGAACGGTATTTTGCTTTTCCAGGATCCACTAATTCAAAATCTCCGGTGATAAATCCGTATTTGCTGATGAAGGCAATTCCACCTCTAAGCTTCATTGGCGCCGTGAAGTTATATTCCGATACGACCATTTCAGTTTCTTCAGGATTATCGCTGTTATCGTTTAGGATAGTTGTTCCATCTCCATAGTAATCAAAGTTATTCCATTGGCTGGTCATCGACGCATCGTACGTTTCCGACAATGCATAGAACGTGGGTGTTGAATAGGAAATACCCAGTTGAACAAAGTTGACCGGTCTCACAATAGCGCCGAAAGTCGCGTTAAATCCCGTCCCGCGGATACTGAGGTTTTCCACCAGTTGTAAACCCTCTACAGGATCCTCATCAAAAGTCTCCGTAAAAATCTTTTTAGAAACATAACGCAGGGATGTAACCCCGATACCACCTCCAAAGAAAAATTTATCTTTCAAATTTCCCCCGTAAGAAATGCTCCACTGGTTCGCTGCCCCTTTCACGAGTATCTCCTCCTGCTGAAAGGGATAGGAAGCATCCGTAAAATATTCATCATTCGGACCTGGTGGATCCAGGATGGATCGTGGGCCTATCAAATAGCTATCGTACGCGAGATGGGTAGGTGTGGTAGAATTTGGAGATAATGGAAACTGAGCAGTGGTTTCGCCGTTGGCCTGTTCAATGAAATAATCGATGATAGAATTATCTTCATTGTCCCCGCGGTAAAGTGTCGAGCTGTTGAAATCATTCACGCGCGAAAAGCTTATACCCAGTGACCCACCATAGAATGAATCATCGTTTTGCTTTGATATATTCCAGACATAGCTTATTCCCGGGATGTTGAAAACCGCGCGGTTATCATCAGTGTGAGTACCGAGATAATTTGCAGATGTTTGGTGATCGCTCAACCCCACGCTGAAAGTAAACTCCGACCTGTTAAACATCCCCAACCCCGCCGGATTGGATAAAGCTGAACTGTAATCTCCGCCGAGCGCAGTCTGACTACCGCCGAGACCCTGTATACGCGCACTGCCTCCTGGTTGATTCCGGCTAAATATCAATGCGCTTTCAGTGTAGTCCTGCGAGTTTGCAGGCGCGAAATTAAGCAATACGATGGCCGTCAGGTAGATCCTGATATGTTGCATACTCATCCGAAAAAAATTTAAGATTTAATCCCTACCTCTGCCACCACTGCTGCTTGAACCAGAGTTCGTACGGGTACCAGACGAGCCAGACCCTGAACTGCTTCTCGAAGGAGTATAGGAAGGACTGGAACTCTGCGTTGACCGGTTGTTGTCGTAACCGGTGTTATTCCAGGAGTTCGGCCGGTTGTTCTGCGTATTAGACCTGCTATCGTTAGTATTGTTAGTGCTTCGCTGCGTACGGTTATAGCGGTTATAATACTCTTCCTGCTTCCTGTTATCAGTCGATATGCGGCCGCCGCTATTGTCATTCCTTACAGAGTTAGTCACATTAGAGCGGGATCTGACATTGTTTCTGTCAGAGACAATGGTTGTACCACGGGTCGGTCGTTTGCCATAAGCCACACCGCGTCCGTTGCGTTCGCTGTTGTTAACCATTACGATAGTACCCGGATATCTGAAATTGTTCCAGTAGCCGCCGCCATAACCCATTCCCATCCCACCATAACCCATTCCCATTCCCATTCCCATTCCCATTCCACCATAACCCATTCCACCAAACCCGCCCATACCAAATGAATCCCAGCCGTAATACGGACGATTCCAATAATTGTAGTTACCACCCCATCCATAATTCCAGCGGCTGCCATGGTGATAACTAAATGAGCTAGACCAACCGTTATAAGACCAATA
>JBBDXJ010000229.1:0-19842 GCA_040902445.1 Cyclobacteriaceae bacterium
TCTAGTTCCTTGATCCGCTGTTCGGTTTCCCACTCCTTTTTGGAATACTCCAGAAAGATCATGGTTCGCTCAAAGGCGGGGTTATAACGTTGTCCCCACACCAATGTGGGCTTGTGTTTAGCCTGCCAGTTCAATGCGAGTTGCAGATCCGGCGGTCTCCACAAACCTGCTTTACCCACCTGATACATTGAGGCGGCTTCAGCGAGGCGGGTGTACATCTGAACGGCATCCGCCTCATCATCCACCCAGTTTTTCAGGCGAACCCAAATGCGCATGAGACTTTCGTGCGATATATCGATCATCGATTTACTCACCAGCGGGATGCCGTATGCGGGAGTGAGCAGCGAACGGCCTTGCTCTCTGAACTTTTCTATCACAGCAGCTACATCCTCTTCAGAAACATCGGCGATAGCGGCGATCTCATTTAATTTTGTAGGCCTCCGGATACCAAAATTTTCACCGCGTTTTTCAGTGATGCCTTTGAACATCACCTCGCAAATTCTCTTCTGCTCTTCGTTGAGTTCGTCGAACGCCTCGTTCGCGTGTTGCGACAAGGCTTCAGCCATCGTGCCTATAGCCTCGTAGTGCTTCAGGTCAACGGGTTCTTCCTTGTAATCTTTGTACTGTGTCCAGTATGTCCATGTACGCATCAGGGCGTGCTGGAGAATCGGCAGCTGATCCGGATTATCTCCGAGGTCATTTAATAATTGCTGGGTAAGCCGTGGCGCGATGTTGGCGCCTCCCACGGCAACAGGCCCTTCAATCGCTTTGCGTTTCTGATCACGGGTCAGCTGCGGAATAAGGTAGTGGCTGTCGTTGATCTTGCGCGTGAGCTCCGGAAACTGTGCGCAGTCTCCGATAAAATCAGAACGCATAGTGATGGCCACGTAAATGGGGGTGTCCGGATAATTGACAGCTTCTATCAGAAGGTTGACGAAAGCAAGGGTTTCGTTTACCGAATTAGCATCGTGACTTTCTTTAAAGCGGAAAAGTTCTTCAAACTGGTCAACGAGAACCAGGTAGTTTACATCTTGCTTCTTCCGGCTTTGTTCAATGGCTTCCACCAGACCGAGTGAGCTGCTTTTTAAAAGGGTAGAAAAAATGGTTCGTTTTATTCTCCTTTCTTCAACATCAGCGGCTTCATACTCGGGATTATTCTTTAACAATGATTCAGCCAGGTTATCGATGGGACCGGCACCAGGGCGCGTGACGACTACTTCCCAGTTCGGACTGGCATCGGTTAGGAAACCACCGTAAAGAATTGGCATCACCCCGCAGTAAATGAAAGAGGATTTACCACTCCCTGAAGGACCGATCACGCCCACAAATCGACTCTTGGATAGTTTGAGCAGCACCTCATCGCTTTGTCCTTCGCGACCAAAGAAAAGGTGGCTTTCCTCAATTTTGAAGGGCCGCAATCCCGGAAACGGATTGGCGGTTAATATCTGTTGCTCTGTAGATGTGCTCATAACTTAGGAATTAAATTCCTGCAAAAAAGATTTGAGTGACGCTGCCGTCCGATCAGGATCGCTTTCAATGACCCGGAGGTTCTGGCTTTTGAAACTGTCCACATTCATGGTGGAACCCGGGGCTGTGAGAATTGCCTTCCCCATGATCGGTTTTTTCCGGCCGAAGCCCGGCGCTTTGAGAAGATCCAGGGCCTTCATTCTCACCCACTGCTCGTTTACTTTTCCTTTATAGATAATTGCCGCATCAAATGTTTTCAGGTTTTCGATGTGTTTTTTGCGCAACTCCAGCAGCTCACCTTCAAATTCAGGAACAAGCACGCGGAAGCCGGATTTTTCAAGTACTTCCTTGATGGGTTTTACATCCTGAACGTCAATGCGATCGTGCATGAGATACACCGAACGCCCTGCCGGATCTTCAGTGCCTTTTCGTTCTTCCGCTTCCACTAACTCTTCCCGCATAATGTTCTTGAAATCTTCCAGTGGAGTCTGAAGGATTTCCGCGCCTTCCTGTGCCTCGACATCGCGTTTTATATTCTCTATAAAACTCTTCTGCCGTTCACTCGCGTTGTTCAGGTTTGGCGAGATCCAGATAAGGCGTGTGAACTCTTCTTCTTTGTTTTCCTTTGCCTTCACGCTCTTTTCGGCGGCAAGCTTGTTCTGAAGATCCACAACAGACCTGTCTGAATCCGTGGGGATCTCACCGTAAGCGCTTCCGATCAGGTGAATAGAAAGATTGCTCTCCGCGATGTCTTTTCGCGCGATCAGCTCCAGTTCACGAATATTGCCGGGCAGGGTTTGATTCGGCAATACCACATACCCATGGCGCTGAAGTTCGCGTTTGATAATGTTGCGTTGCACAGAAAGGTCGTGGCCGGTTTCCGCCAGGTAAATGGTTTTGCGTTTGTGAATATTTTTGACTTCGGTTTTCGCTGTATCATCTTTAAGGAAAACCAATGTATCGTAAACATCATATGCAAGGTCCACCATTTTCATCCAGTACTGGCGCTCGGCTTCTGTGCTGAAATAATCTGTGTATTCTCGGATCTCGCCTGAATCAGGATCAAGCTGGTACATGTCGTAGCCAAGCAGTTCGCGCAACCTCGGCGGTTGTTCCTGGTTTGGAAGCGGCGACTTAAAAACTTTGAACACGCGATTCCTGTTCTTGGAAACGTTTTCCATTCCCTTATAAAAGGCTTCCACGTGGTCCAGGCATTTTCCGGACTGGATAAAATCCTTTGAGAGGATTGTTACCAGTACACCCACATTGTTGAGGTTAGGGGATATCATGTTATCGTACTCCGCTTTTAACATGATGTTTGAGTTTTCACCCAGAACCTGGTTCAGCATCAGTCCCAGGAATTTTTTGAATTGCGATACCCAACCAAGCTCTTTATTATTTGACTGGTTGTCACTGTCAGCAAACACGATCAATACATCAATGTCAAATACCATAATCAGTTTTCAGTTAGGTAGTATATACTTCTTTCTGTTCGGAAATATTTTTTATCAGACCCTGCACCAGTTCGTGGTGATTGGCCATCACAAAATAAAAATCAAGCAGGTTAATTCTAAACAGGATAGTTCGCTCTGCGGCCATTATCTGATTGGCAGACACTGCGGGCCCTTCCTGAAACAGATCTCCGTAGACGCTTCCTTTTTTCAAAACGCTCAGGATGCGATCGTCCTCCATCAGTTTTATTTCGCCGTGCGCCACTATCAGGATGACCCTGCTGTCTTCGTGGGTTGGTAGTTTGATCTTCTCTCCAAAAGCCAATTCAACAGGAGTTATTTTATCGGCAAGGTCACAGATCAGGGAACCGTGGATCCCGCTGAACACCGGAAGCTGTTTGATAAACATGACCATTTCGATCTCGAGGAAGAATCCATCATCAAGGCCATCGAGCAGTTGATTATTTTCAATGGAAGAGTCCAGGAATTTTTTATCACGTTGTGGTAAGCGCTCCCGTATATCGGCGAAAGCCTTTTTATCTTTATTGTAAACGACCCATGCCGCGGTTTCCTGAAGTAGGCGATCGCTGTTAAATACCTGTGCAATCAATCCACGACTTACCCTGAAATCATTCATAAACGCGCTGGCGTGGATGGCGCAAACTTTTGTCCAGCGGTTATTGAGGTTGAAGTCCCGGTTCAGCAAATAGTTGACAACCTGGATCGGCGTATAGCTCTCCCGTGGATAATGCAATTGTAATAGCCTCAGCTTGTCTTCTGTGGAACTGTCATCAAGGAGAGGAAGCAGTTTCGGTTTTAATTCGGGATCCACGAACAAGTCAAGCAACTCCATCGCGAAAGCGATATTGTCGGGATCTCCTGATTCGATATTTTCGCGAACGAGTTCCACCGATTGAGGGTCGTAAAGAATCGACAACAACATGGTTATCTGATCGTAATTCTGGGCGATCTCCTCGTGCAGCGCCTCGCGTAAGAATCTGAACTCCGCGTCCTGGGGCAGTTCCTCCAGTGCAGCCAGGTTCCAGATCGTTTTGCTGATCTCTGTTTCCAGGAGACCAAATACATTGCGCACTTCACGGCCCTGAGCCCGGTAGTTAATATACCGCAGGGAGTAGAGGATTTGCTTGACAATTCTTTTGTCGGGATAGTCAGCCTTTCTCCACAAGAGTTGCAGGGCCTGTTCTCCGCCTATGCGGCCCATGATCTGTACAATTCTCAGCATAACAAGATCCGACTGCCCGGACTTGTGAAAGGCGGCTTCCAAAGTTGTTAGCACGCGGTCGCCTGCTGCCTTCAGCGCCGCGGCCGCGTGATGGCCATACAACGGTGAATTCAACATTTCAATGAGCACAGGCCACGTTTCAATTCGCCTGGTTTTTCGGGCTGTGAACAAAGCTTCAAAGCGCACTTTCGGGTCAGCGTCGCGCAGGAGCTCCAGTAGAATGAAAATGGTTTTTTGACCGACGAGCTTTCGCAGTAGCTTTCCGGCCAGAAAGCGGTCCTGCTGCCGGGGTGATTTGCTCAACTTCATCAATTTTTCAGGGGAGATGGAAAGGAGATCGCTGTCTTCCGTCTCCGCAACGGCTTGCTCGGCGAGGTTCCTCACTTCCTTGTTCGCCTGATCTTTTTCAACACCAAGATTTTTTACTTTTTCTTCCGCGAATTTTTTGACTCGCAGATTGTCACTATCGGTTAAGCGGATAACGGAGTTTTCAAAAAGCGTGGGCTCCAGTTTTTCCATGAGCTTCAATCCGTAAATTACTTTGTCCTCCGCGCTGCTGCTCACCTGTTTCTCCAGCACTTCATTAATAGTGTATTCTTTGCTGATCCCTGCATCCGCAGCTTCTTTGTTTTTGCTCAAGGTGTTCTGCAGCGTATGCCGATAGCTCTGGTGCATTTTATTCACGACGAAAAACCAGAGCGCTATGAGGGGCAATGTAAATATGGTGATGTAAATAAGGTTAAAGATCTCGAACTGCGTGATGAGAATGATGAATCCACCAGCGATAACACTGGCAATCGCGGTTACAATTCCTTCGATCTTTGTCTGAACGTCAATGCGGATCTTGCTCTCGATCGGCAACAGGTAGAGTTTGAAAGTGGGGTTGTCAAGTGATTCTTTCATCGAACGGATAAACAGCTTGCTGACGGCAATCATCATGAAGAAAATGACGAAGTAATTGTCGAGCGGTGAGTAACCAAAAACTAAGCCCAGGCCCAATGCTGCCAGGGTAAAAAAGCCTATCAGCACGGGGCTGACAAGCAGGGAAACCCGCATTCCGTAAATGGACTGGATCTTATCAGTCGCCAGAACCTGAAAGAGGAAGCAAAACACTACAATGGTACCTTCGAAGTAACTGATGAACTTTGCCAGCGACTCGGGGTCCATTTGTAAGGTCGTCACGTTAAAAAAGGAGTAGTCAACGAAAGTCAGGGCCATCATCGAAAAGACGATAAACAGTGACATGTAGGCAATGTATCTGTTGTGTATAAAGTCCCGGATACTAAGCTTTTTGTACAAAATTTTTTCCTGAGCAAATGATCTTGCCTTATTTAAATGCTTAATACTCAGATATATAAAGAGCAAAATAAAGACAATAACACTCACAAGTGACAATCCGTAAAGGGATCGCGCGGTTAATTCCAGACCTTCCAGTAAGAAAGGGATAGAGAAGAATGCGATAAAAGTTGCCATTAATGCCCCGATATCAACAGTACCCACCAGGCGTTTGGCTTGCCGGAGGTTAAAGAGCCGTCCGAAAGAACCCCAGAAAACGAGGTAAACTATAAAGGTAAAGGGCAGGATCTGCGTGAACCCGAAGGCATACATGTTCTTCGGTGCGGCGAAAAAACCTTCCCCGAATTCGATGAAGGCAGTTATTGAAGCCACTGTCAGCAAACTAATGGTGGCTAAAACCGGGAAAGGGATGCGGTTTTGAAGGAAATTATACACCAGGGTGGCGAGCAGGCCAAAGAACCCGGAGACCACAAAGGCGATCGGCAGGTCTTTTTCTTCGCTAAAATTTTCCAGGAAAAGGGATTGAGAGGCCACACTCATGGTAGCCATGAACATACCCATTGAAAAACCCATGATGAACAAAAGCAGCACGCGTTCGATCTCATCGGCTTCTATGTCTAAAAGAGTTAACAGCCTCGCCTTCATAGATTTCGCCTAGATCCTATAAAAATCGATATAACAGTTTAATTATCCTATAAGCTGACTGGAATGGCCGCTAAACCACCGTTAACACGGTGTAGGACAGGCACAAAACTTTAAGTTTTTAGCCTGCTTTTGCCTGATTTTCAGAAAAATACGGCGGCTGTAGGGTTTCCTCCGTTTTGGTAAAATGCGGAACTAAGGGAGGTCTGCTTCGGAAATAACCGAATGTGAGGGAGAAATGTGGAATTATTGAAGAAATATGGGCTGGTTGTCTGTGTACACGCTCCGATCGCGCGGAGTCCCTGAGACAGGAGACTCCGCCAGGACACTATGTTGTCTCCGCAGTGTCTCCCGTCTCGGGGACGCTGCGGCTTCGGAGCACGGTCTCTTTCGCTCTCGTCCCCGCAGTGTCTTCCGCGGGGACGCTGCAGTTTCGGAAGAAGAGCACAGTGGTTGTCTAAGTACTTGCTCTGATCACGCGGAGTCCCTGAGACAGGAGACTCCGCTAGGACATTATATTCTGATCACGCGGAGTCCCTGAGACAGGAGACTCCGCTAGGACATTATATTGTCTCCGCTGTGTCTCCCGTCTTGGTTGTTGGTGCCTCGGTCCCGTGACAGTGCATTCTACTAACAACAAATAACCAACAACCAATCACCAATCGACAACCGAACCATCCAGCGCATTATAGGTTTCCGGATTTTTCCAATCGTGTCCCAGCTTATCTGCTATCTGATTGTCATCGATTTCAATACCAAGTCCCGGTCCTGTCGGGATAGGGACAGTTCCGTCTTTTTCAAGCTTAAACGGTTTTTTCAAATACCCCTCGCCAAGGGACACCTGTTCCTGCACCAGGAAATTGGGAATGCTTGCGGCGAGATGTAAACCTGATGCAAGCGAGATGGGACCCATGGGATTGTGCGGTGCGATGGGGACGTAGTAGGCTTCCGCCATACCCGCGATCAGGCGCACTTCGCTGATGCCACCCGCATGACAGAGATCAGGTTGCAAAATAGAAGCCGCGCCTTTTTCAAGAATCTCCCTGAAACCCCACTTGGTAAAAATCCTTTCACCTGTAGCGATGGGCAAATGTGTACCCCGCGCGATATCCGCCATAACTTCAACATTCTGACATTGACACGGTTCTTCAATGAACATGGGTTGATAGGGTTCCAATTCCTTGATCAGTAGTTTGGCTGTCTGAGGGGAGATTTCGCCGTGAAAATCTATTCCGATATCCATTGAATCGCCGCCTGCTTCCCGGAGGGATGCAAAATTTTCCACTGCGTATTTGATGAACTTCCGGTTTTCAACAATGTTTGGGCGTTTTTCATGCGCGACGCTGGTTTTGATTACCGTGTATCCTTCGGTTACTCTGTTCTTCATGTCCTGCGCACTGCGGGCGCGACCATAAATACGGACGCGGTCGCGGGTAGGTCCGCCCAGCAGTTCATATACGGGGACGTTCAGCAATTTTCCTTTTATGTCCCATAAGGCCTGGTCGATGCCGCTTAGGGCGCTCGTTAGAATCGGGCCGCCGCGATAAAAAGCGTGGCGATAGATTGCCTGCCAGTGATGCTGCACCTGCCGCGGATCTTTTCCGATCAGATAGGGCTCAATTTCTTTGATGGCTGTTTGAATCGTAAGGGCCCTGCCTTCGAGTAGTGGCTCGCCGAGTCCGATCACTCCGGCATCGGTGTGGACCTTGAGAAAAATCCAGCGAGGTTTTATCAGGAAGGTCTCGAGTTTTGTGATCTTAACTTTCGCTTTATCCTGCATGTGATCAAGGCTGGACGCATCGGCCTGCTTCGGCATCATCATACCCGCCCCGGCAGCTCCTATTACAGATTGAAGTGCTGTGCGCCGGGAGATTCCGGAATTAGGGTTGGAAGTGTTCATTATTTTTTTGGTTTGTGGAATGGATCTTCAAAGTAACTCCAGAAAAATAATGAATAAAATTCGGATCTGTTGGAACCGCTCCAACTTTTACACGACATTTCGCGAGAGAAAAGCTTTGCAGTGTTATTTTTAACGGTTATCTGTTTTGCGCGACCGGAAAAAACTGGTTTTCCCGCGACATAGGATTGAAAGTTGTGCTGCTCCCAAACACCTATGGTTACGGCTGAAAACTCCGGCAATTTTTCGGCGGTTCCTGAAAAATGAACTGATTCCCTACGTCGAAAAGAAATAACACTTCGAATTTTTCCTGCGGATTCGATTTGTAATCCCCCGGCAGTATGATCTGGATGCGTCTGTTCTCTTTCAGGATATCCGAATAAATGGAATCGCGAATGCCGGGCCATTCCTGATCCTGGGCAATTCCAGTGAGTTGGATCATGGCACATATCAGCAGGAGGAAGAGGTAGCCGAGTTTGGTTTTCATAACTTTATGGGTTTTAAGAAATGCGGGTTCTAAGGTAAAAAGCCGTCTACAACTTTCTGAAAGTTCTAAAACTTTCAGAAAGTTTTTCCAACACACGTTACTCCATCTTCAGCGATTCAACCGGATTTTGCTTTGATGCCCTGATCGTTTGCGAGCCGATGGTTATCAAACCCAACACGAGCAAAACGATTGTTCCCAGGAGCACAGTGCCCAAACCAAAATCGACGCGGTTTGGAAACCGCTCGAGCCAGAGATTATTGAGCAGGTAACTCATGGGCGCGCCGATGCAAACAACGGCCAGAAACGAACGGCTTGTTCCGCCAGGTGTGGATAGGAGGCCAGCATTGCCGGTGCTGCCGCCGCCGGTGTTCTCGCCAAATTCTCCACAGCGACCCTGTGGATCCGGTCAGCTTTTTCGTGATAGCGGTCATAGCCGAGTTCATCGCTGATGTACAACACAATTAAAAGGCAACTGCTGATTCCTGCGGCAAGCCCTGTGATATTGATGAATGAATAGGATTTGCTTCTGAGAAGGTTTCTCCAGCCAATCTTGAAATAATTCTGAAGCATAGCGTATTGTATTAAATTTTCTGTTTTTGAAGGCTTGATAATTCCTGGCCTGAAGAGCAACAATACATCCGTGATGAATTTTAAATCCGCCTTTCTCTTTCCTGAGTAAGCGCTCTTCGTATAATTCCATCAGGTCGCCTTCTATGTATTTTTTTAATTCCGGATGACAAACCCAGCGAAAGAACCTCAGGAAGAGACGCGGAGGGGATGCTTTATTTTTTGCCATGGCATCTCACGAAATAATTTTTAGTTCCAACGCCACTTTCGGAATGGCGCGCCAAAGTTCCTCCCGCGTATTCCTGGTGTACTCCACTGCTTTTTTGCCATACGCCGTGATGGTAAAATATCTTTTCGGCCTTCCCGCTCTTTCCTGAGTTGCTTCGCCTTCAAAAGATTTCAGATACCCTTTTTGCTCGAGCCGTTTCAGAGCCGACTGAAGGGCGCCCACGCTGACTTTTCTCTTCAGGCGGCTTTCTATTTCCTTTTTGATGGATACGCCATATGCTTCCTTGTAAAGGATTCCTACCGTGAGCATGACGACTTCCTCGAATTCGCCCAGTTGATATTTTTTCATGAGGATAATAAATTCCTATTTGTAGTATTAAAGATTGTGCCAGAAATAAAATCCTCCACGAGAGGGCCGGCGTGTGGGTTTTGTTCCTGCGGGATGTTCATATTCGTACAAACTTGTGCGTATCTGGCCGGAGGTGGTGGGCCTTATTGGAAGAGGCGTGAATTTGAAAGTAGGGTTCAGCTCCGATGGGAGCTTCCTGTTTATAGCAAGTTGAGGTAATTTTGCATCCACCTGACCAAAGACAGACAAGAAACAGCAACAGAATGTCTTATGATTGCGTAGCCATGATTTGATGGCGCAGGTTATCGACGCTTTTAGGAGTTTTTCCGATATCCAAATTCTATAAACAGGATGCACCTCCGGAGCGGGATTGTATCACACTCCTGCAACGGGCAACCAGATTACAGACAATCCTTCAGGGCCACTGTGTTTCTGCTGTGGACCGTCGACGGGGACCGTGGACTTTTAAGGTATTAGTAACGAACTGTCGCCATAACTAAGAAACCGATAATCGTGATTCAACGCCTCTTCGTAGATCTTCTTCCAATCCTCACCTACAAAGGCTGCGACCAATAGAATAAGCGTGGACGACGGCTGATGAAAATTTGTTATCAGCGCTTTGCATACTTTGAAATCATATCCCGGCTTTATGTAAATGGAGGTTTCGCCAACAATACTGTCCAACTGATGTCTGTCCATGTAAGCTGTCACGGCTTTTATGGCTTCACTTGCGTCTGGCTGATTCGGATGCGAATAAGGATCCCGTTGACCTATCCGGAATTCACTGTCAGCGTCCAGCAATAATTTGGCGCCAAACCAATATATACTTTCCAGGGTTCGCATGGAGGTAGTGCCTACCGCGGTGATCGATCGGCCTGGTTTTAACAGGTTCTGGACATTCGTGCGGTTGATAATAATTTGCTCTTCATGCATCACATGGTCATCGGCATCCTGGGTTTTTATGGGCTGGAAAGTTCCGGCACTTACATGCAGGGTTAAAAAATCGCGTCCGATCTTTTTTTCATCCAGCTTATTAAACACCTGTGGAGTGAAATGTAACCCGGCCGTTGGGGCAGCCACTGCTCCAGCAAGCCGGGAATAGATAGTTTGGTATCGCTCCCTGTCGCTTGCTTCCGCTTTGCGCTTGATATAGGGAGGCAGCGGTGTTTCTCCCGAATCCTGAATCACCGCGGCAAAACTGCGTTCACCGTTCCAGCTGAATTCAATCAGTCCTTCTTTCCTTTTGATCAGGGACGCTGATAATGTCAGGTCATTAATCTTTTTTGTCAGTATTACTCCCTCCGGCCATTTTTTGAGATTGCCAATTGTACATTGCCATGTGCAATTTCCTGTTGTGCCCATAGTTTCCGCCAGCAAAACAGATGGCAGAACAGGGTTGAGCAAAAATATTTCTATAACAGAGCCGCTTTGTTTTTTAAAGTGGAGACGGGCAGGGATTACTTTTGTGTTGTTAAAAAACAAAAAAGCATTCCCTGGTAAATGATCTGGCAATGAAATAAAGGTGGAATGGGAAATTTGTTTTTCTTTATAGATTAAAAGTTTTGACCTGTCGCGTTGGGGGAGAGGATAAATGGCTATCTTTTCCTCTGGTAGCTGGTATGTGTACTCGTTCGTGTTCAAGATTATTCTGTAAAACTAATATAAAAGTATATACATTTTTATCTTTACTTTTTCCGTTTGTGCTTTAGAATTTCTTTATGTCACTTCGCGCCAGTTTCTTTAAAAAGGTTTTCAATTTTAGTTTTAAGGCCCGAACCTCCAGGGGTTTGATGAACGATAAAGCTTCATGGTTCATCAGAATTGAGGATAGGGATCGGCGAGAGATTTTTGGCATCGGCGAGTGCGGACCGTTACTGGGGTTAAGCAGGGATCACCGTCCGGACTTTGAAGAAAAGCTGGCTTCAATTATTGAACACATCAATGCATCGGCGTTTAAGTCGCCGGCCGATGATAAAATAAGACAGCTGGTCCCCCTGGAATTTCCGTCCATAATCTTTGGGGTTGAGACAGCACTTCTGGATTTACAAAACGGCGGTAAACGACTCATTTTTAACAATAGCTTTACTCAGGGTAAACCCATCAGCATCAACGGCCTCATCTGGATGGGTGATATGGATTTTATGATGGACCAGATCAATAAAAAGATCGCTCAGGGATTTACGTGTTTAAAATTGAAAGTCGGGGGACTTGATTTTGACCGCGAGTGTGACATACTAAATTACATTCGCAAAAGATATTTCAGGCAAGACATCATTATTCGTCTTGATGCGAACGGTGCCTTGAAGGTAGATGAGGTCTTGTACAAGCTGGGGGAAATGGCCAGGTTCAAGGTTCATTCTATTGAACAACCAATAAAACCAGGGCTTGATGAAATGGAAGAGCTGTGCCGGAAATCGCCCATACCCGTAGCGTTTGATGAAGAGCTGATCGGCGTAACCTCCAAAGAGGAAAAGATCCGATTGCTGGAAAAGCTGAAGCCCCCTTTTATCGTGTTGAAGCCAACGCTGCATGGAGGGTTAAAGAGTTGTGAAGAATGGATCTCCATTGCAGAGTCCTTAAAGATCGGGTGGTGGATCACCTCGGCGCTGGAGTCCAGCATTGGTCTAAATGCTATCTGTCAGTTTGCGGCCAATTACCAGACCGAACTTCCTCAGGGGCTTGGAACGGGAACTATCTATTCAAACAATTTTGCATCACCATTGACTGTGAAGGACGGCAATATCTTTTACGTTCCGAATGGGGAATGGGAGGTTTTAGAAGTCTGAGAGGTTTAAATGCAGGTTTGAATGCAGGTTTAAATGCAGGTTTAAATTCAGGTTGAAAGGCAGGTTGAAAGGCAGGTTTTAAAAGCAAAGTTAAATGCAGATTAAAAGGCAGGTTTGAATGCAGGTTGAAAGTCAGGTTAAATGCAGGTTGAAAGACAGGTCTAATGCCAGTTGAATACAAGCGTAGCGTAACCGAACTCAGACCTCAAAGACAACCCCTAAATTTTCGACTTTGAAATTACAAACTAGTTTTCGACTTCGTCGATGGCGTTATTGAGTTCGGCGGTAAGACCGGTGTTCTGCAATGAATTTTTCAATCCTTCCAGCAGGAAGTTTGGGATCTTTTCCTCGCGCTGGATTTTTTTTCTGATCTCGGTGATCATTTCAAGGGCGTTCTCTTTTTCGCTGAAATCTTTTTCTTTGATTCTTTCTTCCAGTGTATCCCAGGCGTTGATTTTGATGGATTGTTCTGCGCGGATTGAAATTGCCTTCTCATGATCAATGGTGCGGCTACCGATGCAGGCATTGTAGGCGTTTACCAGTGCGGTGATGTCGTTTTTTCCAAGTTCGCCTTCTTTGACCTTTTCCGATATCGCGGGGCAATCTTCCAGGAATTGACTGACATATTTTTTAAATCCGAGGTTTGGAACGACCATATTTTCCCCATCAAGTTTCTTCAAGAAAAGTCCATCAAAGCGTACCTGGTTCTCCGGCTGATAAGCGTAAAGTGAAAGGTAACCCGGCTGCAGAAGTTTCATGAATACGTATCCGGTTTCACCTTTCACAGGATGATAGATGTCGCCTTTACTTGAAAATGCGCGGATCTCAAAAAGTGAAAGTGTGCTTTTTTCGTTGTTGGCAGCAATGAGCTGGACTTTTTTCTCCGGTCCGTAAAGCAGTGGTTTTACCTCGCCGGCGAGCGAATCCCCTCGCGTAGTCAGTATGTAATCCTGGGCTCCGGCGCATTGATAAACCAGCATGAGAAGCAGAAAAAGCAAAATATGGATTACTGTAAGATTTTTCATAGCCTTGAATAATGGGGCTTAAAGTTACTGGATATTCGTTAATAGATAAATGGTTATTCCGTTTTTCCTTTTGATTTTATCCTGCCGCTGTCTCTGAGCGCTTTGCTGATGAGCCATTCGATCTGACCATTTGTGCTTCGGAATTCATCTGCAGCCCATTTTTCAACCGCTTTTAAAACATCCGGGTCCAGCCGCAACACAAAGGGTTTCTTTTGTGCCATTTCAGATCAGTTCGTTTTTAGGAAGTAATTTTTTCATCGCCCATCTCAACCCTTCCGGGTTCCTGGAGCCAAGCTGCACCTTTTTCCCGTTTCGCAAAAAAAGGGAAAGTTGAAAGGATCCATTCACATTCATGGATTTGGTTTTTACAAACCATTTCCGGTGATGGCCAAACCTCAACAATTTTTTTTTCTCCACCTCAAAATCAATGATCTCTTCCTTGCTTATGGTAGACCATCTGGGCTCATTAGGAAAAAATTTGTAGTGGACGCCCTCTGCATCAATGATGACATGCAATTTCATTGAAACCATCAACCAGGTTAACAGGCAACATATCACAAATACAAAAACCGTAAGTGCGATAATACCATTATCACTCATAGGTTTATCACCCCACGGCTCGCCGTTTACGATCTGTCGCTTTATGCCCTTGATAAGGGGAAGCAACGCTCCCATAGTTACGGCGAGCATACCCACGTATAACCACTGGTTATTTCTCAGGTGCTGTTCCTCTTCATAATAAATTCGTCTCATATCAGCTATGAAGGGTGCCTGTGTTCACTACAGGACTAACATCTTTATCACCGCACAGAACCACCATCAGGTTGCTAACCATTGCTGCTTTTCTTTCATCGTCCATTTCGATCACACCTTGTTTTGACAATTCGTCCAGCGCCATGTGCACCATGCTGACAGCACCTTCCACAATCTTGAACCTCGCCGCGACGACAGCGGTCGCCTGTTGTCTGCGCAGCATGGCTCCTGCAATTTCCGGGGCATAGGCAAGATGTCCGATCCGAGCTTCGATCACATGGATCCCTGCCATTTCAAGGCGATGCCTTAAATTTTCTTCGAGGGCATTGTTTACTTCATCGTGTCCTGAACGCAACGTTACCTCTGAATCCGCATCAAAATTATCATAAGGATACAATCCGGTGAGTCTTCTCACCGCGGAATCCGTCTGAAGCTTGACAAAAGTTTCATAATTATCTACTTCAAAACAAGCGCGGAAAGTATCTTTTACCTGCCAAACCAGGATGACGCCAATCTGGATGGGATTGCCTACTTTATCGTTGACCTTGATCTTGTCGCTGTCAAAATTGCGGGCGCGCAGGGAAATGGATTTCTTGGCATAAAAAGGATTGACCCAAAAGAAGCCGTTGCTTTTTACACTACCTTTATAGTCTCCGAACAGCAGGAGTACCACCGAATTGTTAGGATTAACAAAAAAGAATCCGGGCATCAACACCAGTGATATTACTATTGCCAACACGAAAAGCGCTACGGCTCCTGAAATTCCTGCCAGTATTCCGAGCGCAATGACCACGATTACAACCACCACCATCAGATATCCCGAAACAGGCGAATTCCTTTTTTCCATCGACAAATTCTTTTTTTCCGTTATCATAGCTTGATATTAAAGTGATATCATAAAGATACTAAAATGAATCAATAATATCAAAAGCTTTTTCAAGTTTTATTTCGTGATGTTTTTTTCATTTAATTTAAGGCCTTAATTAAGCCTGCATGGTTAAATACAACCCTAAAACCTGGTTTCAGCTCATATTCCATTCGTATAGCCGTCAGGTGATGAAAACTCTGACGCCCACCCTGATCTTCATGGCGGTGTATTCCAGCCTGGTGTGTTACCTGATACTTGATTTTTGGGAAATTCCTGAGATCAGTTTTCACCCCACGATCGGCATGCACTCTTTATTGGGAATTGTGCTGGGTTTATTTCTGGTGTTCAGGACGAATTCCGCCTATGACCGATGGTGGGAGGGACGCAGGCTGTGGGGATCTTTGGTTAACAGCACGCGGAACTTTGCCCTTAAGCTGAATGCATATATTAGCAAGGAAAACCATGAAGACAGGGACTGGTTTTCAAAAATGATATCAAACTTCGTGCATGCCACAAAAGAAAGTCTTCGGCGGGGTGTCCAGTTAACTGAACTTGAGGCTGTATCTGAAGATTTTATCGAGGACCTGAAAAAATACAAGCACAAGCCCAACAGGATCTCGGCGCTCATTTATGACAAGGTAAATTCGATGTATAAGAAGGGTGAGATAACAGGTGATCAGTTGATAACCCTCGACAAGGAAATGAAGGATCTGATTGATATTATGGGTGCATGCGAGCGGATCCGGTATACCCCCATCCCATATTCCTACATGATGTATATTAAGAAATTCATTTTTATATATATTATCACTCTGCCTTTTGGCTTTGTTACCGACTCCGGCTACTTCACTATTTTGATTGTGTTACTGGTGACGTTTGTATTAATGAGTGTTGAACTCATAGCGGAAGAGATCGAGGACCCCTTTGGATATGACCTCAATGATTTGCCCACCGATGAACTCGCGCTGAAGATCAAGGAAAATGTAGCGGAGATATTGCTCTGATTTTTTATGGATCTTTCGAAATGGCCACCGGGTACGTGGTTTATGCCATTAGTTCATTCCCAGTTAAATAAGCCCAGATCTTACCAGTTCTCAACTTCTCACGATGCGCATCCGTTTGCCAATAGACTCATCTCCTGATTGAACTTTCCTGTGGCAAACTTTCGTAATCCCTGAATAACCCGGGGCTTCGCTTTCGCTCGCCCGTAAGCCGACAGGCGCAGCCCTGGGATTGAAGGCGGTTATTAATGTTTGCCACAGGAAAATAAATTCGAGGCATTCATTTTCTGGCAAACGGATGCGCACAATTTAAGGAGGTATTCGCGCGTCCCGTTAATCAATACAGGGTCATTGATAGGAGGTAATAAGGGTGATTCTTACTATTCATATGTTACTAAAAATAATCAGGTTTTAATACCGTGCCTGGATAATTGAGATGTGCCGGAATTTTTCCGATTTATTTGATGCAAGCTTAAAATTGTTTAGCGTACTCACCAACCTTATTACCTTTCAAACATACAGGCTAGTAGCGGAGAGGAACTTTCTCCATCAACCTTATTAGCTTATTTGCGAACGCAGTGGACGTAAAAAAGGCGAAAACCGATAAGTGACGCCAAGCGAATAATCTATTAAGCCGAACCGATCAATGTCCCGTAATTTTTCAGCAATTATTTGTAGCATTAAAGGCAGAAAGACGGCTTTCAGATAAATACGCGCCAGGATCGATGTGAGTCCTTTCGTTAACGCAACTCTCCAGATTTTGTTTCAGTCACGCGTTATATAACTGTACTAAGAATAAACAACAGTGCTATTACCAGGATCATGACACCGTACATGATCAGATCGACCCTGACATATGGTTTATATTCCCTGTATAGTTCTTTCAGCTTTTTGATCATGTGGGGAAAACTATTTCATTTAATTTTACAACAAAGGTAACCATTTGTTGGATTTTCCGTCTGAATGGATTGTTCACCAACTCCCCGGGAAAAAATATTCCTGATTAAGCAGGGGTAGAGATGGACATAATTGTCTCTACGCTATAATCCCCTATCAATGCTAAGAACCTTACTTCTATTTAATTTCCTGATTGTTTTTGCTGCGGCATGGTCGCAGGGAAAAGTTACGCTTAACGGCTATATAAAAGATGTATCTAACGGCGAAGAGCTGCTTGGCGTCACTATTTATGTACCATCCCTGAAGGCCGGTACGATTACCAATGACTACGGCTTTTATGCGCTCACGCTGTCCAAAGGTACCTACGAAGTTCAATTCACTTACATCGGTTATAAACAGCAAACGCGAACCCTCGATCTGCAGGGAGATATGAGCCTAAATCTTGAAATGCAAACGGATGCACAGATCATGCAAGAGATCGTCATTGAAGAAAAACCCCTTGATGAAAACGTGGTCGCTGTGCAGATGAGTAAGAATACACTCAACATGAAACAGGTAAGAAAATTGCCTGCTTTATTCGGCGAGATCGATATCATAAAGAACATCCAGATGCTGCCGGGGGTGATCACCGCAGGCGAAGGATCTTCGAGTTTTTTCGTGCGCGGTGGCAGCGCTGACCAGAATCTGATCTTAATTGATGAGGCTCCCGTATATGACCCGTCTCACCTTTTTGGCTTGTTCTCGGTTTTTAACGCCGATGTTATTAAGGACTCTGAATTATACAAAGGCGGTATCCCCGCGCGTTTTGGTGGCAGGCTTTCTTCCATCCTTGAAGTAAGAACGAAAGATGGCAATAACAAAGAATTTCAGGTAAATGGGGGCATTGGTTCCATGGCCAGCCGCATTGCCGTGGAAGGACCCGTTGTAAAGGATAAAAGTTCTTTTATCGTTTCCGCGCGCCGTTCCTATGTGGATGTTATTTTAAAAGCAACAAATCAGAACAACCTTGTACATTTTTATGATATAAATGCAAAGATCAACTGGAAGTCAGATAACAGGAACCGTTTCTTCGCGGCATTCTATACCGGCAGGGATGTTTTTAATTTTGATGACAGCTTTGGGTTCGAGTGGGGAAATATGACCGGCACCTTGCGGTGGAATCATTTATTCAATGAGCGCCTCTTTTCCAATACCTCCATCATTTTGAGCAATTTTGATTACAAACTCGAGTTGCAGGATGCCGTACAGGGCTTCAGTTGGGTTTCCAACCTCCAGGAATTCAGTTTCAAGAACGATTTTTCCTACTCATTGAATACCAACAATGAGCTTGCTTTTGGATACCACCTGACGGGCAGAAGATTCTCTCCCGGAGAGATTTCCCCCAATACTCAAGGGTCCATATTTCAAACAGTTGAATTGGAGCACATGTATGCCCTCGATCATGGGTTGTACATTAGCAACCTGCAACGCATTAGTGACCGCATTACCCTGGATTACGGTGTGCGGCTTTCCATCTTTCAAAACATTGGCCCAGGTGAAGTATATCTTTATGATGATCCCAAAGAAAACGAAGTTATTGTCAGGACTGATACCCTTCAATACGATAACTGGGAAGGTATTAAGACCTATATTAATATAGAGCCTCGTTTGGCGCTGCGATACATGCTTGCAGAGGGACAATCTCTTAAAGTCTCCTACAACCGAATGGTACAGAACACCCACCTGATCTCTGCAGGTACCGCACCCGTCCCTTTTAACACCTGGAACCCTAGTAATTATTATTTGAAACCCCAGGTAGCAGACCAGGTAGCTGCAGGATATTTCAGGAATTTCAAAAACAACCAATACGAGTTTTCGGCAGAGGCTTATTATAAGGATATTTCCAACGTAACAGACTTTGCTGATAACGCCCAGATATTTTTTAATCAGAACCTTTCGACGGAATACCGGCAGGGTGATGCATGGGCCTATGGCCTTGAATTTCTCATGAATAAAAAAGAAGGAAAGTTGACCGGCATGGTGAGTTACACCTTGTCTAAGACCATGCGTAAAATTGAAGGGGTGAACTCGGGAGTGGAATTCCGGGCGAACCACGACAGAAGAAATGTCTTTAACGCTCAGGCCGCATATGACTTCAATGACAAATGGGTTTTTGGAGGAACTTTCACCTATAGCACTGGCCGTCCTATAACATCTTCTGCCGGAAAATATGAATATGGCGACTATAATCCGGACGTGTTGACAACAAGAAATGGTTACCTTTTGCCTTCCTTTCACAGGCTGGACCTGTCCGTCACCTTAAATCCGCGGAAGAATGCTTCCAGGAAATGGAAAGGTCAATGGGTTTTTTCAGTCTACAATGCCTACAACCGGAAAAATCCTTTTACAATTTACACTCGCACAAAACAGGATGAAGATGGAAATATCATCGGTGATGGCACTGAAAAAGAGGCGCGCATGATTTATTTATTTCCCATTCTACCTTCCGTTACTTACAACTTTAAATTCTGATCATGAGAACCTATATAAAAATATTACTGTTTGCAGTTTTACTTTCGTCGTGTGAAGAAGCCACCGAGCTTGACCTAACACAGGCACCTCCCAGGATTGTGATCGAAGCTTTGTTGACGAACAAACCGGAATCCCAGAGTGTGAAAGTTTCCCGGTCAACTGATTTTTATGGATCGGGCCAAACTCCGCGTGTAGATAACGCCACTGTAACGATCTCCGATGACACTGGCCTGGAATTTACATTCATTCACAATCCGCGCAATCATCCTGATTCCATGGGAATCTATATTCCCGAAAAGGACTTTAGCGGAGAAATTGGAAAAACCTATACGCTTCACGTAAATGTCGACGGTGGGTTGTATGAAGCCACTGAT
>JBBDXJ010000230.1:0-6026 GCA_040902445.1 Cyclobacteriaceae bacterium
TATTAATGGCTGTAAACTAATCTTTCTATGATGACACCGGGAAAATCGATCGCAGGCGCGATGGGCTTGGTAATGCTGGCTTTGCTGTCCTGGCCATGCTGGTCACAGGATATGTCCTCTTCCTCCACACAGGAATCCTCGACAAGTCACAACGGTAAGCAAACGTATCGCTGGAGGTCCTCAAACCTGACGACGGACTTTAACATCGAAATGCGTGGTAAGATCGAACTTACTGACGACGATAAAGACATCAAAAGCATTTCCGACGACGGCTACCTCGAGATCAGCAAAACAGTATTCGGCAGCAGACGCTCGATCGTTATCGAATCCCTGGGAGACGGACGCGTAAAAAAAGAATACTACGAGGGTCGCTCAAAAATGGATTGGGAACCGAACGGCAAAGCATGGCTGGCCGAGATCCTTCCCGAAGTGGTGCGTACGAGTACCATCGGCGCGGAAAGCCGCGTAAAAAGATTCTTTAATAAAGGAGGAACAAGTGCTGTACTCTCCGAGATCGGAAACCTGGAAAATGACCACGTAAGAAGCCATTATGGCAACCTGCTTATGAAATATCCGGTCCAGACAAAGGACTACCCCGCCATCATCAATACACTGTCCAATGATATTGACTCCGACCATTACATAGCCGGATTCCTCAGCAACCACGTCACGAAATTTATTCAGCACAACGACGCGAGGGTGGCGGCATTCGGCGCGACACGCAAAATGGGTTCCGATCACTACAAGACGCAGGTCATCTCACAATTACTGAAGGGTGCTGTCACACCTGAAAATCTCAAACTCGCATTGCAGGCAGCGGGTGAAATGGATTCCGACCATTATAAGACGCAGATCATTACACAGGCGCTGAAGGGAAGCCAAACTTCACCTGAAAATATCAAGCTGACCCTGCAGGCGGCAGCTAACATGGACTCCGATCATTACATAACGCAGGTCATCACAGCGTTGATCGATCAGAATAATCTCAGTGACGCGGCCCTGAGCGAAGCGATCAATGCCACAAAAGCGCTCGAATCAGATCATTACCGCACCGAGGTGTTGACAAAAGCTATGAATAAGCCAGGTATTTCAGAAGCCTCGCATAGACGCGTTGTTGAGTCAGTAAAAGAAATGGAGTCCGATCATTACATCACGCAGGTCATCATGCACCTGATGGATGATAAAATTTCCGACGGGGCCCTTACCAATCTGCTGGACATCCTTAATTCCATCGAGTCGGACCACTACCGCACGGAGATCCTTAAGAGGATTATCGACCGCCAGGAATTGAATGAAGCACAATTCTCGAAAATTCTCGAGGCCAGTGCGGACATGGGCAGTGATCACTATAAGAGGGTTGTCCTTAAGGAGGCGCTCTCGTCCGCTGTTTCAAACAATACCTTCCTTCAGATCCTGAATTCCTCGACACAAATCGATTCAGATCACTACCTTTCGGAGGTTTTACTTTCCGCTGCTTCAAAAGTTAAAAGTGGAAGTAGCGAAATGAAAAATGCTTACCGCGTAGCGGCAAAGAGCATTTCTTCCGAAACATACTATGGCCGGGTACTACGCGCAATCGAACAATAAGTCCCCTTTAGGGGATTTAGGGGCTTTAGGGGCAGGGGCTTTAGGGGCCGTTGCCTTTTTCTCCAGCCTTCCCGCGGTGTTGTTTTATACCTACCTGCACTATAGCGAAACCGGTGTATTTCCATCGCTGCAAAAAAACATATCCGGGTTCTTAACCAGCATCCTCATAGGCATCATTCTGGGATTAGCCCTCTACACTTTCAACAAATTGCTCGACCGCTGGATATCGTGGGGAAATTATTTTTCATCGCGCTTTCTCGCGGGCTATTGCAGTAATGTAATTATATCCCTGCTGATCGTCGTACCTCTTGCAACGGTGGTGATCAAATTTTTGCCATTCGCGACTTTTTGGAGAAGCCTTAGCCTGAAAGATCCAGACCTGATGTGGAAGATCATCATCCTTTTGCTGGTGTTCCTGTTTATCTACAACATCATTTATGCGCTACTGTACGCCTACCAGCACTATGCCATCGCGCAGCTTGAACACCTTCAGAGCGAACGCAAGCAACTGGAATTGCAGTTTGAAGCGCTGAAAGGACAGATCAGTCCCCATTATTTATTCAACAGCCTTAATACCATATCGTCTCTGCTGTTTAAAGATCTGCAGTCGGCGGAACAATTTATCCGGCGACTTGCGCAAACCTATCAGTACATCCTCGCCACGCAGAATAAAAAATATGTGCTGCTGAAGGAAGAGCTGGATTTTGTGCAATCGTATTACTATTTGCTGCGCATACGGTTTCAGCAACAACTCAACGTTGAGATCAATGTTCCGCTAAACATCATGAACACGCGAATTCCTCCTTTAACGCTGCAGATGCTCGTGGAGAACGCTGTAAAACACAACACGCTTTCGGGTGAAAAAAAACTATTCATTTTTATCACTGCACAGGACAACACTTATGTAAAAGTTGTCAACACAAAAACAGAGGAGCAGACGGGCATGGACTCTTTTAAAGTTGGACTGGAAAACATACGCAAGCGCTACCGGTACTTTACGGACAAGCAGATCGTGGTGAAGAGTGATGAAAAATTTATGGTCTCCCTTCCGGTGATTCACGCGCGGGAAGATAGCGCCGAACGCAAATACTCCGCATAATGAAAAGGTATTTTTACCATAGCGCGGTTTTCAGATTAGTGGCGCCCGCCATTTACGGGTTGATCGTCTATCTGTTGATCTTACTGATAAACAATAACATCAACCAGGTAAAGGACACTTTTATTACTCAGGAACTTTACGTTTGTGTTATCCTCACCTATTTATCCTTCGAGGTCATTCGCGGTGTTATCCTGATCGTCAACAGGGTAGTGAAAGGAGGATCCCCTGCTATTGCAATCGCGGTACAGTTGGTAATGACACTGGTGATTTCGGTGGGATTGGTTTTGCTGTGCCTGATCGCCTACTTTAAGTATGTCGAGGGCTTCAGCATCAGCGGAACACAGCTGATGATCTTTTCACTGGTGTTTATTATTACGGCGTTATTGTACAATGTGCTGTATTTCAGCAATTATTATTTGAACAAAGAGAATACACTTAAGATCAATGCGGAAAAACAACAGCGCACGGTATTGGAAATGGAAATGATGGAGTATAAGAATGACATCAATCCCGATCTTCTTTACGAAAGCCTTGAGAATCTTATTGGGCTTATGTATCGCGATGTTGAAAAAGCGGAAGATTACATTGATTGTCTCGGCAGCGCTTACAGGTATGTGTTGAGCAACAGGCAAAACGAACTGGTGAGCGTCGCAACGGAATTGGAGGCCGCAAAAAACATCGTGCGCCTGTTAAACGAAAAATACGGTGGCCAGCTCAGACTGGAATCAACGCTCGATAAAGATGAGCGTGAAGCCATGCTGATACCTGGATCCCTGCCGGTTATCCTGGAAAGTCTGGTGCGCAATACCATTATTACCAGGTACGAACCATTTGTTATCCGTTGTTACAGGGAGGAGGATTACCTGACGATTGAAACCAAACTCAACGACCGCCTGATAGTTCATGAGCCGAGTCAGCAAGCGTTCGAGCGTTTGCAAAGATCATATTCCATTTTTACAGACCGGCCTCTTATCAAGGTAAAAGCTTACGAACAAAATTATATTAAATTGCCCGTCATCAGGATCACGGAAGAGATCGGGATATTACAATAAAAATGAAGGTTATCATTGTTGAGGATGAGGTTCCGGCGGCGGAAAAACTTGAACGTTATCTGCTGAAGTATGACGCTGCGATTCAGATTCTGGCCAGGTTGAAGACGGTAAAGGAAACGGTTGAATGGCTGCAGACAAATCAGGAAAACCTCGACCTGATATTTATGGATATTCAGCTCACCGACGGATTAAGTTTCCAGGTCTTCCAGCAGGTACAAGTCAATAAACCGGTGATCTTCACTACTGCCTATAATGAATTTGCGCTGGATGCTTTCAAGGTAAACAGCATTGATTATCTTCTCAAGCCCATAACATTCACCGACCTCTCATCGAGCCTGAAAAAATTGTCGACCTTACGGGAACAGTTGCCCTGGAAAACCGGTGGTGCAGGCAGCTTGCAGGAAAAATTCTCCGCGTTGAAAACCCGGACCTATAAAACGCGGTTCATGGTGAAACTCGGGGAGCACATCCGTTCCATCACCACCGATCAGATCAGTTTTTTTTACGCGGACGGAAGGGATGTTTACCTCGTTACTAACCAGACGAGAAAATTTATCGTTGATTACACCCTGGAATCCCTCGAAGACATTCTCGATCCGAAATTATTCTTCCGCCTGAACAGAACATTTATCCTGAACATCAATACAATTAAAGATGTGCTCGTCTATTCGAACAGCCGTCTGAAAATAATCCTCATCCACGATTTCGACAAAGAAATCATCGTCAGCCGCGAGAAGGTAGCCGAGTTTAAGGCATGGTTTGATGGCGTATGAGCAGAAATCTCCACCCATAACTTTCTGAAAGTTTTAAAACTTTCAGAAAGTTTGCCCCGGCGCAACTTGCATTTCAACCTGCATTTTAACTACTTTTGCTCCGGATGAAAACGAACACCTTCACATATCATCTCATACTGGCCGGAATAATGGTGGCATAACTGGCGACTTTTTCTAATTGATAAGTCGGCAGTCTCTTTAAGTGTAACCAATATTATTCACAGGTCGCCCTGACGAAATCTATCGTCAGGGGGGCCAGAACATTTATCCAAAATGACAACTTTAATTCAATACGGCTGGAGTAACTTCCAGGACGAACAGTATAATCTATTTTTAAATAAAGAGCTTTTACCCGGCCGCGTGACGACAGTCAGAGGATTTAAATATATTCTCATGACAGAATCCGGTGAACTGGAAACAGAATTATCAGGAAAACTCCTTTACGGAACCGAAACCGATGATCTTCCGAAAGTCGGAGACTGGGCCTTGTATCTTGACTATGGTGCTACCGGTTATATTACAGACGTACTTCCGCGTCTGAACGCGTTGATGCGAAAGGAGCCGGGAACAAAAACCGGCAGGCAGGTACTGGGTTGTAATATAGACTACGCTTTGATCATCCAGGGACTGGACCGCGATTTTAATCTCATGCGACTGGACCGTTATATCGTTCAGATCACTGCATGCGGAATCAAACCCGTCGTGATCCTCAATAAATCCGACCTTCCGGCTAACCCCGGGGAATTTGTCAATGAGGTGATGGGATTAAAACGCGATTGCCCTGTACATTTATGCAGTACTTTCACCGGCGCAGGCATCAGTGAAATACAATCGCAAATTCTTCAAAAGCAAAAAACATTTATCCTGCTGGGATCTTCAGGTGTCGGGAAAAGTTCATTGTTAAATGCTTTAATGAACGCCGACGTGCAGCGCACAGGTGAGGTAAGCGACTTCAATCAAAAAGGAAAACACACTACATCAACCCGCGATCTTTTCCTGCTCAACAATGGGAGTCTCATCATCGACTCACCAGGTATGCGTGAATTTGGATTGACTTCGGCGGAAGCACACACATCCGCAGAGCTCTTTCCGGAGATCTCTAAATTTTCCGGGCGCTGCAGGTTTAATAATTGCACCCACCAGAGTGAAGCAGGCTGCGGCGTCATCGCTGGTGTTCACAGCGGTGAGCTCGATGAAACCATTTACGCCAGCTACCTGAAGCTGATGAAAGAACAAAAACATTTTGCCCAGACCGCTTCCGATAAAAAACGCCTGGGCAAACAGACGGGTAAAATGATTCGCGAGGTGAAGGATTTCAAAAAAAGATTTAAAGGAGGATAGTTGCAAAGGATGTCGAACGAAGCATTTATGGAAAAATAGTATGCAGGTTTTGAGTTTGTTAATGATATTAAATATTGTGTCACTCAAAGGCGCGAAGAACTGGTTGATAAACACTGCAGCTGATGATGGTTGCTGCAATTAGACGTTCAATTAAACAACGGCCCGGGGCGAGTC
>JBBDXJ010000230.1:6036-19759 GCA_040902445.1 Cyclobacteriaceae bacterium
AGGACGAAGCCCCGGGTTAGCAGCTTTTGTCTTTGGGAAACAGCATCAAGAATTGATAACTTTTGCTAAAAAATTTCTCAGTTCCGAGAACGAAATATCGTTATTCATAAAGCAGGATATGCGGCGGGTTTTAATTTTATCATATTCGCCATATTCGCCGAAGGCGATCAGACGAATATTTTCCAGATCATGATCTTTTTCAATTGCCGTTAAAAATTCATCCGGACTGCAACCGTTCATTTCCAGGTTAACAAAAATAAAATCCGGACGACATTTCTTCATCGACAGCAGATCCAGCGCTTTTTTTGGATGCGTGACAGATATAACAACAATGTCGTTTGATATTTCGTATAATGCTTCCGAGAATTCTATATGATCATCGGGATCATCAGAAACCAGTAAACAAGTTTTTACAATCATATATGACCCGGTAGATTTCTATTTAATAGAATAAATTTAAGTTTATACTTGTCTAAACCACCACTTCCATTCTACAACTATACTTAAAACGGCAGGTTAACCCCTAACCTGTACAGAAAATAGTCCTCAGGGTTAATTAAAAGAAAAAACCATACCATACGGCCTTACGATAAAACAGCAGGCATACATTTTTAAATATTGCCGATGAACCATTTGTGGTTTTTATGAAAACAGATAAAGCCTATAAAAATATTTTAATCACTGTCGGCGACCGTTTGGCTGACCTGCGTATGAAGAAAGGTTATACCACTATCAAATCATTCGCGCAACATTATGACCTTCCGGAGATCCAATATTGGAGAATGGAGAAGGGAAAAGCCAACATTACCCTCAAATCCTTATCCCGAATATTGAATATTCATCGCTTATCCTTGCAGGATTTCTTCTGCCTGATCAGCGAGGAGAGGGTAGCTGCTTAAAAACCAGCAGATTAGCGGCTATCAATCTTATCTTAAAAGATAATTTGTGGAAGTTTTTGCACATCCCAAACGTTGTAAACTCTCTACTTTCACAAATTCTTATTGAAATCTTTCGAACAGCAACCGCCCTATTCCGGTCCTTGCATATCCCTTGCGCTTTGATGCCTTTGCCAACCAATCCCCAGGAACGGATTCCCTTGCGAATTCCAGTCTGACCACTTCGACGTAAAAATCGTTTCAATGCAAAAAAAAATGTGCCAACAATTTTCAAATTAACTTAAAAGATAATTGCTCAATAAGAAGTTTAAATGATTATTTCTATCGCGAAGATTACGACACTTGTCAAAATCAGATACCACTATTGACCATCACGTTTCAGGCATTTGCATGTCAGGACTAAAAAGCCTGTTGGTATCACTGATGAACAATGCCATGAAATAGATTTTCGCTATCGTTTAATGGGGGAAATATGGCAGCGAAATTTCTGACTGAGGAGCAAAAAGCAATAGCCAGTGACGCAGCGCAAATGCAATCCTTACTGGCAACAATTAGATTCTCGCGAGCAACGCTCCCGGTACGTGCACCTGGATCACCTGTTGAATCCCTTCCAGTAAAAAATTAAAACGCTGATTTTTGTCCTGTCCTGTTAAGGTACCGGTAAGGCCTGCAAGCGGACCATCAATGATCTTCGCCCTGTCTCCCACTTTAAAAGACTCTACTTCACCCGCGGCTTCGAGAAAATAACCCGTCGTGATAAATCTCTCGATCAGCTCAAATTCTTCCTGCCGCAGGATAGCGGGCTTTCCATTGTAACGTATGTTCCAGGCTATGCCAGGCGTTTTCAGTATGTCGGGGATCCTGTGATCAAATTCCCTGATGAAGATATATGAATTAAACAACGGGACCTCTACCTTCTTCTTCCGGTCACTCCACTGGCGCATGATCTTCTGCATGGGAAGAAAAACCTCATAGCCGCTTTTCAACAAAAGATCCTGTACCTTTTTCTCCTGCCGGCTTTTTGTATAGAATACATACCATTGCTGCATGACTGGTTACTTGTTGTTGGTTGTAGGTTTGTCAATTGTCCATGCCTGAAGGCGTTGATGTTTTCGAAGGTTAAAAGTAATCATTATTATCGAGGGCATGTCAGCAGGCATCAATTGCCTCCACCTTTAGGTGGTGGATAAAGGATAGGTTGGTAAAGGGGCTTTAGCCCAATGGATTGTGTGAGGTGGAGAGTCCTGGGCTAAAGCCCATAAGAATTTAGAAATTTAATTGACCAGCTGAAGCTAGTGTCATGTTAAGTTTACTTTGGCGCTTGAAACTGAATTAAAATTTGAGTTTGTATCGAAAGCGGACCTCGAAGCCTCAGAGTCCCGGAGACCGGTGACTCTGAGGGGGAAGACGTCAGAATTCGCTTAACATAACACTAGTTGGCAATTGAGAGGAGTTTTATTAAGCAACGAGCTGCCAATAAGCCAGAGATTACACACAGAACATGGACAAACAAAATTTCGTGTCTTCGTGCTTTGCCCGCCGAAGTGCTGCACGCAGGCGGGTCTTTGTGGCTAAAAAAAACGGATGCGTTACTCGTGGTAATTGAATATCCGGAAGCCGCCGAGTTTTAAATGTTGTTCCTTGCGCATGAGGTTAAGGTCGGCATCCACCATTTCCTTGAGCAGGGAATCGACATCGTACTTCGGCTTCCAACCTAGAATATTTTTTGCTTTCGTCGGATCGCCCAACAGCAGATCGACTTCCGTCGGCCTGAAATAGCGGGGGTCAATAGCCACAACTTCGTCTCCGGGCTTGATGACAGAATCGTCAAAATCATTAGTGACCTGTTCCACAAAACCGACCTCATTCTCACCCTTGCCTTTGAATCCGATAATTACTCCTGCATGGGCGAAAGCGCGTACCATAAATTCACGCACAGATGTTGTGACACCAGTGGCAATCACATAGTCGTCGGGTTTTGGTTGCTGAAGGATGAGATGCATCGCTACGATGTAGTCTGCGGCGTGACCCCAGTCGCGTTTTTCATCAAGATTACCCATATAGAGTTTTTGCTGGAGTCCCAGAACCAGGCGCGCTACACCGCGTGTAATTTTCCTGGATACAAACGTCTCTCCCCGCAGAGGTGACTCATGGTTGAACAACACGCCGTTGCATGCGTAGAGGTTGTATGCTTCGCGGTAGTTAACGGTGATCCAGTACGCATACATCTTGGCAACGGCGTAAGGAGATCTCGGGTAAAAAGGTGTCTTTTCAGATTGAGGAATTGCCTGTACTTTTCCGTACAACTCGGACGTTGAAGCCTGATAGATGCGTGTTTTTTCTCCTAACCCCAGTAAGCGGACTGCTTCGAGTATGCGTAAAGTACCGATACCGTCTGTGTTGGCAACGTATTCGGGCATTTCAAAGCTCACGCGAACGTGACTCATAGCCCCGAGGTTGTATATCTCGTCGGGTTGAATTTCCTGGATCAGGCGGATGAGGTTCGTGGAATCCGTCAGGTCGCCGTAATGCAACTTCAGTCGAGCGCCTTTGTCGTGAGGGTCCTGATATATGTGGTCAATCCGGTCGGTATTGAAGAGCGAAGACCGCCTTTTTAGCCCGTGGACCTCATAACCCATTTGCAAAAGGTACTCTGCCATGTAGGCTCCGTCTTGTCCGGTGATGCCGGTAATAAATGCTTTTTTCATAAAGTTTAACCGCTAATGCAAAGACTCTTTGAACTTTAAACTTTGGACTTTAAACTCTTAAAATCCGCATACGCCATTTCAATCCCTTCCTTCAGCGCAACCTTGTGACGATATCCCAGTGCGTGAAGTTTTGAGCTATCCATTAACTTCCTGGGAGTGCCATCCGGTTTGCTGGAATCGAAAGTAATTGTTCCTCTATATTCCACCACTTCGGCGATGAGTTTAGCCAGCTCGAGTATTGACACCTCTTCTCCGGTGCCTACGTTGATCAGCTGTGGATCTTCGTAGATCTTCATTAAAAATACACAAGCTTCTGCAAGGTCGTCGGAGAACATAAACTCCCGCAGGGGTTTACCGGATCCCCAAACGTCCACCTCAGGTTTATTGCCGGTTTTAGCCTCATGAAAACGCCGCAATAACGCGGGCAGCACGTGTGAACGTTCAGAATGATAATTATCTCCAAACCCGTACATGTTTGTCGGCATAGCTGAAATAAAACGACAATGGTACTGTCTGAAATATGCCTGACATAATTTAATCCCCGCAATCTTCGCAATCGCATACGCCTCGTTGGTCTTTTCCAGGTATCCCGACAGCAGGCTTTCTTCCTTTAGAGGCTGAGGGGCCATTTTAGGATAGATACAGCTCGATCCCAGGAAAAGAAGTTTCTGAGTTTTATACTCGTAGGCAGCATGGATGACATTGCTCTGGATCATTAGGTTGTCGTACAGAAAGTCGGCGGGATAGGTATCGTTGGCGAGGATACCGCCTACTTTTGCTGCCGCCAGGAAAACATATTCAGGCCTTTCCGCTGCAAAAAAGCGGTTTACCTTCTGTGTATCCTTGAGGTCCAGTTCTGAACTCGAAGCGCAAAGCAGGTTCGTAAAGCCTTGGTGCTCAAGGCATCTCAGTATTGCCGACCCGACCATTCCCAGGTGCCCGGCGATGTAAATTTTAGAAGACTGATCCAACCCTTTAATTTTGGTGCGAATATAATGTTATAGAAGGTGTGGGCAAAGTTGGCAAAAGATCAGGGTAAACCCCGACTAGTCAGGAATCCGCTGACTTAAATCCCAATTTCCTTATTTTAAATAACTCCCTCATCCTGAGTTTTTTATCAAAAACCCCTATCCTTCAATTCATTGCACGTTTCCTACCTGAGTTCTCCCTGATTTTTGCAAGATCGGGTTTTCTCTGACGTTTGCCGGAGGTCAAATATCGAATTTTGATCATTGAACAAACCTGACGCTGTATGTCCTCGAGAATGAATTTGAACCTGATGAAAGCAGTATTCTTTATCGTCATTTTTTTGGTTCTGATATTCCAGTCACTCTTTTCTAACGCCGGGCCTATCGGTCATTTCCCGCAAGCTTGCTCCAGAGCAGACCAACCATCAGGATATCAGTGCGACTTATGCTGGAAAACTGTTGGGGAGAATCAATAAGGATGAGTATACCACACCAAAAATCTGCAAATGCTGACGGACCTTTAGGGCGTGGTCTGAACATCCTGCTGGTGGATGATGATGACATCTGCCTGTTCATTCACCGCCGGGTGCTTGAGCTATCGGGTCATTGCGCTTCCGCGCGATCAGCGGGCAACGGAAAAAGCGCGCTGGAAATATTACATCGCCCCGCGTCGGGAAAAATACCGGTACCAGACCTGATCCTGCTCGACCTGGAGATGCCGATCATGAACGGCATCACGTTCCTGGAAGAATTCCAACGCCTGGATCATGCGCACCATCACCGCATAGCCATCGTATTGCTGACATCTTCCGTCTCGGAAAAAGACAAACAGTATGCGATGTCGCTGGGGGTTTCGCATTACCTCTCAAAACCGTTTACCCTGGAAGCGTTCAATACTGTTGTTCATTCCCTCTATAAAGTCAGCTCACCCCTGCCCCTGATAAATAATGTTTTAGTCACAAAAAAATTCCGAAACAGTATATGAGATCACCACTTAAATCCCTGGTCAAAAACCTGCCTTCCATCCCCGTGTATTTCTATCTCCTTTTCCTCACGATTGCCTCCACTTCTCTTTTTATTTTTTTACTGCTTGTCGTTGGTTGAAGCCCTTCGAAGCTGGTCGGCATACGTAACCTGTATCCAACTTTTGGAGTGGAGCCGCCGTCCAAGGTTGAGTGTTGTTTCCCCCGATGGAGCTCCATGAGAAAATTACGAATGTCAGCCAGCAACCAAATGTGATTCACATGCGCGGTGTCAACTGATGATCGATAGAAAATTAAGCCCTGATGGTATAACTACAACACCATTGAAGTTCAGGCTGCTGAATGCATTTGCCAATAGCTAAAGGCCAGCAGCGACTAGCATTCAATCCAGACTAATCAGTTTATTCTTTATGGCATACTTTACAAGCTCCGCTGTATTTTTTAGTCCAAGTTTATCCAGAATGTGGTTCTTGTGGGTGTCCACCGTTTTGATACTGATGAAGAGGTCATCGGCCACTTCCTGGTTGCTTTTTCCGGAGGCCACCAGGGCCAGGACTTCCTGTTCACGCTTAGTCAGGTCGTAGGGGAGCGTGACTTTTCCATTTATATTGGTGAGCTTTTTCTTTTGATAGAAATCTTCAAACACCAGGTTGGTAATGGCTTCGTTGAAGAATCGTCCTCCATTTTTTACCGTCCTAATAGCTTCGTGCAAAACATTAAAGTCTACATCTTTTGGCAGGTATCCGTCAATACCGCACTGGATACCTGCTGTGACGAGCTCTTTTTTAATTTCTGATGAAATGAGAATAACCTTAATGTTGCTATCCTGTTCTTTGATCCAACGCGTGGCTTCAATGCCTGTCATCCCGCCCATCATGATGTCCATAAGTATTATGTCCGGCTTTAATGAGGGGAAAATACTGATCGCTTCCTCGCCGCTGGGTACGGATCCGACTATCTCGATATCATCAGCCTGGCCGAGCAAGGCTGCAAGTCCGTCGCGAAGAAGTCTGTGGTCGTCTACGATCAGTACTTTGATTTTCGATGCGTGAGAAGCACTCATAAATGATATAAGTTTAATTTAACCGAGAACAGGGTACCTTCACCGGGCTTACTCTCGACCCCAACTTCGCCGCCCAAAGTTTCAACGGCCTTTCTCACGATAGGCAGGCCCAGGCCGGTGCCTTTGATCTTTTGTACATTGTCGCCCCGGTGGAAAGGTTCAAATATTCTTGGAAGATCTTTTTCTTCTATTCCGAGGCCATGGTCCCTGACGGTGCATTTAACATGGTGATCGCATGCGCGCACAGTAAGAAAAACCTCGTTTTGTCCTGGAGAAAATTTAATGGCGTTGGTCAGCAAGTTGACAAAAATATTCCGCAGGAGATTTTCGTCGCTTTGTATCACCGGAAGTAGCTCGGGGAAATCAAGGGTTATCCGATGGGTATGTTGGGTATTGCTCTGAACTTCATCTATAATTCTGAAAAAAAATTCTTTAAAGTCCACCGTTTTCAGGTTGGCTTTGATCTTTGTGTTGGTTGCGCCGCTTTTTCCAATAGTCAAAACATCCTCAAGCAGCGAAGAGAGGTGCTGAGCCTGCGATTGAATTTTCTCCAGCCGCGCGCGGATATCGGCGGTGCTAAGCTTTTCTATCTGATCTTTGATGCCTTCTATATTGCGGTGAATATATGAAATAGGGGATCTGAATTCATGAGATGCCATCGACACAAAACGGTCCTTAAGTTCAACCAGCTGTTTTTCGTTTTCCAGGGCGGACTTCAGGGCATCCGTGCGCTCCTTTACCTTTTGTTCCAGAGATTGCCTGTAGGCAGACAGTTCTGTGATATCCTGGCCGATCAGCAAAACTCCAATCACCTCGCTGGTCGCACTGGCCCGCGGAGTGGCGTTGATAAGCAACGTGAGTTTCTTTTCATCCTTTGCGCGGATGATCAATTCGTAGTTGGTGACGACCTGACCGTTCAGCACGTTGTTGATGGCGTTTGAAAAATTTTCCTGTGATTCAAGGCTGAGGAAATCTGAAAGCTTCTGAATGTAAGATTCATTTTTTGAATACCCGGTAACCTGCCGCGCCATCTCGTTCCACTCAGTAATATATCCCCGGGCGTCGGTGCCGATGATGACGGCATTGGCGTTTTCGATCACACTCTGGTATTCCCGGGCAATGATGGTAATCTTTTTTTCAAAAATTTTCTGGGGGGTAACATCCCGTGCTTCAATGAAGATCTGGTTTACCTCTCCATCGTTGTCGCGGACGCCGGAGCATTTTATCTCAAAGTGCGTTTCCTTATCATCTGCCTGACTATAGCTCGCCTCCAGGGTGGAGGAGGCATTAGTATAAAGCAGACTTGTTAGTACGTTTTTTGCGAGCTGCTGCCACGATTCGGGAATGGAATCAAATAGCGATACACCTTCTACGATGCGTGGTTGAATAACGTGCTGAAACAGGTCAAGGTGTTTGCTGATTAATAATACTTTGCCCTGCCGATCAACCAGGATCCATATCTCCGAAACACTGTCGAATATTTTGCGCACATCCACCATCCCATCCATTTGATAATACTTATTAATTCATCGTCCATGGTCAACAATCCACGTATCCGAACTTCATAACCTTTGTTCTACATATTTTTAAATGTGAACTTTAAACAATTTCCTCCGTCTTCCTCACGATCTTTCTGACAATTTCATCGAGTTCATTTGCGCTTTGCAAAATATGACTGAGCGCGTCTTTTAAGTCGATCTGCTCCTCGGGATAACGGTTGAGTAGCTGGACCAGGCCCATGATCCGTGCAAGGGGTGCTCTTACTTCATGCGACTGGACCCAGGCAATCTCCATCAGTTTGCGGTTTTGCATTTCCAGGGCCCAGGTCTGGATTTTTTGTTTTGTGATGTCAAGGGTAAAGCCAGTGAGCTGAAAGGCGCGCTGCTGGGCATCGCGCTTGACAAGGATCTTGGAGTGCAGATTTTTTACCTGTTGATCTTTATCGATGATACGGTATTCGCACTCCTGAAAAGGAAGTGTCGTTATTGCCTCGTGGATAACATGTCTTAATCCCGCCTTGTCGTCCGGATGAACATACTGGAAGAATTTTTCATAGTCCGGGTCAATTTCACCGGGTGCGAAACCAAAGATCCTGAAGGCTTCGTCCGACCACTGATGTTTTCCCGTAAAGAGGTCAACCTGCCAGCTCCCGAAATTCGCCAGGTGCTCTGCTTCTTTCATCAGGGCTGACTGCGCAATGACTTCCGACATGAAGTTCATCCTCTCTCTTTCAATTTTTGCTTTCTCCAGCGCCCTTTTAATAGAGGTGGGCAAACGTTTCAATCGGTCTTTCAGGATATAATCGTCAGCTCCAGCCTTGATACTTTGAACTGCAAATTCTTCCGAAACCGAACCAGTGATCAAAATAAAAGGAATGGTCAGGTTATTGTCTTTCTGAAAAGTCTTCCAGATCTGCATTGCCTCGATGGAATTAAACTGCGGCAGCGAATGGTCGGAAAGGATAACATCAGGTTTGAATTCCTGCAATGCCTTTTCATATTCGTCTTTCTTCTTTACGACAGCAGACGTAAAGTCTATGCCCCCTTTTTTTAACTCGCGTTCTACCAGGTCAAGGTCTTCGGGAGAATCTTCCAATATCAATATCCGGAGTTGTGTATCCATTTTATGCTGTGGTTGAACCCTGTGGGGATTGATTCAGCAATAGCCAATAAAACCTCAGTTCGGAAACCGCTTTCAAAAAATTTTCAAAATCAACAGGCTTGACGATATAACTGTTGGCACCAGGTAGATAACAGGCATGTATGTCGGGATCTTCTTTTGACGAGGTAAGCATCACCACCGGAATAGTTATTGTCCTTTCATCACGGCGGATCTCCCCAAGCACCTCAAGTCCGTCTACTTTTGGCATTTTCAGGTCGAGCAGGATCACCTTTGGAATGATAAATGGATTTCTGCCGCTAAATGCTCCCCTGGCAAAAATGAAATCAAGCGCCACGGCGCCATTCTTCAGGTGAACGAGGTTGTTAGACAGATTTTTCTTCTTCAATGCACGAATTGTAAGTTCGGCATCGCTCACATTATCCTCAACCAACAAGGTCTCATCGCTGTCTTTATTGTTATAGGCACAGGTTAGGTGTAGACGAAGAGCCTTACATGCTATGACGGACAAACAAGGGGTGCGGAGGCCATTTACCGATCTTGTAGCACAAACGATTTCTGAATCGTCAGGCTTCATCATCATGAGTAAAGGTACATGGTAACTTGGTCGTCGGGGTATAGCAAACATCGATATGTTAAGGTTATCATTAAAAAATTGTTGGGCTACACATTTACAATATACAGGATTTTCAGGCAAATAGTCGATTTATCCCGGCATTATTAAAGGGTTATCATTTGCCAACTCCCCTAGGGGAGTTGAGAAAAAAGACCTTCTTAAAAATCTTTTTACGATAATGACCATTCATCAGTCGCTTCGCACCGCTCACAATGAATTCTAACCTTTTCCGCTGACCAGCGCAAAAATTCTAGTGCCGGCACCGTTGTTTGAAATTCTTTATGAACGGCCGTTGAAAATATTCAATCACCATTCAAAAAAGGGACAATAGAACCATCTCGCATATCCGTCACAACTGTATGGCTAGATAACATTTTCTGACCCGAAAATAAGTGCATGCAGTATACATATGCAAATTCCTGATAGCCATCACCGAAACCTTAATAAGGCAAACGCCTGGTGTTGGTCATTAGCTGACTATTCTTGCGCACAGCAAGTCCGTTACGATGAATACTTGTCATCGGAAAAACCCCGAGGTATCAGGAATTCTCTGAGTAACAACAGGGGTGACATTCGCGATTCTGTGGAAAAATCCCTCTAAATACCCTGGTTTCCACGCAATACGTCGTCCGGGAGCTAAAATCCCGCCCAATTCACACTTATCCCTGATTAATCTAAAATCAAAATTTCTCTGATTTTTTACTCCGGCCATTCATCGAATTTTGTTTCAGTAAACAAAAACCTAACAAGAAACTTATGACAGCACGGTTAGAAGACAATCTCATGAAAGGAATTCTATTTATTATCCTTTTCATCTTTTTGATTTTACACAGCGCGATCACGCATTCGTAGAGGGTTCAGCGACCACCGTGGACGGTGGACTGTAGACCGTGGACGGTGGACCAAACCATTCAACCAAAAACAATAAATATTGACTATGAACCTATTAATAATTGACGATGACAGCATCTGCAATTTCATCAATACGAGAGTAGCACAAACCGCTGGTATCTTTAAAGACATCCGTTCCGTTCATAACGGAAAAGAAGCGCTGGATATTTTTGAAGAAGTAAATAACGGAAATGGCACTGCACCTGATGTCGTTCTCCTGGATTTGAATATGCCCCTGCTACACGGTTTTGATTTCATTCAGACTCTACAGGACCTGGCATTTCCAAACAAGGATCGACTCTCGATCATTATACTCACTTCATCGGATAATTCCATTGACATCCAGCGCGCACGCAGCCTGGGCATCGAACATTACCTGATGAAGCCTCTTACTGTGAACGATCTTCAAACTACTATTTTCGCATTGTATGACAAGGCGCCGGAACAATCAGGGAATGCCAAAAATTTATGACACCCTGCTCCCTAACATTCCCTTCTTCCCCTTATGCCTTCTCGACATCTTTTGAACGCCCATCAATTGCCAATAGCTTTAGTCAGTGGATTAAATCACTAAACCATTATGGGCTTTAGCCCAAGGCTTTCGACCTTCGCTCAATCCATTTGGGCTAAAGCCTTTTATTAGACCCAGTCTTTATCCTGACTAAAGGTGGAGGCAATTGATATTCCTCTAAATTCCTGAATTTCTTATTTGCGATCTTTTTTGCCACACCTGTATGCCGAAGCATTTTTGCGCAGGCGTGCCAAAGACACTAAGATCTGTTTTCATTCTCAAGGTTCTTCTCTCACTATGCCCTCATGCCCTTTACTGCAGGCTTTCCCCAGCCCTCAGATACGCTACCAGATCCAAAACCTCTTCGTCGCGAAGCATATCAAACAAACCGGGAGGCATCATGGATTGATCGGTAGCTTCACGCGACTGAACTTCAGACTTGTTAATAACAACGGCATCCTGCCCTACCACGCGAAGTGTAATTTGCCGGGTGTTCTCCCCTACAACGTTTCCTGAATATGTCCTGCCATCGCGCGTGGTAACAACCACCATCTTGTAATCATCCTGGATCTCTTCACTGGGATTGAGAACGTTGCTTAAAATGTAATTGGTATTGGTGCGGTTGGAACCCGTGAGATCGGGACCAATGATACCCCCTTCCCCAAACATCTTGTGACATGATCCACACGTCCGCTGGAAAAGTAATTTACCCCTTTGAGGACTCGCCTTTGCCAGGGCATCTGTCGTGAGAAGTCGCTGATATTTATTGTACGCAGCGTTTTCGCTGGATGGAAGTTCATCAATGGGTCCCCACGTTTCAACAAACCCGCTGCCGACAACACGCCGCAGCTGCCGCGCAACATAGACAGGCACATCACTTTTTGGAATGGTCTTTTGTTTCAACGCATTCGTCAACATCCGTCCATAACGCGGACGTGCAGAAAGCGTGAGCACCGCCTCACGTTTCTCTCCTGCATTCAACTGTGGGTATTTTTTCAACAGCAACGCGCCAAGCTTTTCATCATCGTATCCGGCAATAGCCCTGATCGCTTCTGTGCGAACTGCCGGATCTTCCAGCAAACCAGGAAGCTCTTTCACCAGTTCAGGACGCTGTTGTGCCGCCAGCGCATTCATCGCTTTACGCCGGTCATCCTGTGGCGTGCCTTTGTCTTTTAAGGTCGTTAATGATTGCCGGGCAGCTTCAGTGTCGCCAAAAAGCTGTGCAATGTCCCGGGCAAGTCCCGCGACTTTCGCATCCGACTTTTGAAGCGCGCTGTATACTGAACTCCAGTTTGACGGCGCGGTGAGATCATTGCGGCCCTCAAGTCCGTCGCGCATTCCCTCCAGCATGCTGATGAGGGTTTTTGGTTTTTTTTCAATAACTGCGATTAGCCTATCCGTTGCATCGGCATCCACAGTTCGCCGCGCAGTGTATTCGGCGATAAGTGGGATGCGGCTCTTTTCGGCCAGGGCAAGACCTTTGTCTGGATCCTCTGCCACCAAAGGCTCAAGCCCAAACCAGATCATGTGCGGAAGGTTGTGATCATCGGCATCTTCGCTGTGTGCGATCAATGCTTCTGCAATTTCCCAACTGGAATTTTTATTCACCCGTTGCATGGCAGATGCAAGATAGAGCCTGACCACCGGGGATGGATCTTCGGCAGCCATTCCCGCGAATTCAGCGAGCACTGCCTCAGAGGGTGACTTGTCTTCACACAATAACTGGATAGCCCAGGCGCGGACATATTCGTCTTTCGCCTTCAGTGCTTCCGCGAGGTCATTCGGTTGAAAGCCGCCTGTGATGTGCAGTGTCCACATCGCGCGAAGACGCCAGTCGGGATTGGAATGTGACTGATAGATCTTCCTTAACTGATCGTAAACGTCATTGCTTAATTTTCCTTTTGCTGCGCGGCTTTGAAGGATAACACGGGCGCGGCGGGCATGCCAATCGCTTTTGCTCGTCTGAAGTTCTGCCAGTTGCCTGTCCGTTAATTTTTGCAGGTCAGCATAACGCCCCTCCCAGTTTTGCGCAAGGGATTTTTCAGGCATGATCCTGAAGATCCTTCCTGTCTCTCCGTTTAATACTTCTTTTCCGCAGATGTCGCCATCATGCCAGTCAAGAACATAAACTCCGCCCTCGGGTCCGATCTCCATGCTGAACCCTACCCACTGTGCGTTGTTCGCCACCAGAAAGTCATCGCCGTGATGGCCCACAAATCCGGAGCCCTTGCGCTCAAGTACATCTGATAACACAGCGTGCTCGTGAATGTTGGCCATAAACACTCTGCCATGTTGTGATTCAGGAAACGCATCCGACAAATACACCCGCGCGCCGCCATGTGCTGAACGGTGCGTGTGGTCGGTGATGGTGCGGATATCACTGTAAACAAACGGATTGAAGTGCTGACCACCCTGCCTGTGATAGATCCCTCCCTGGATCACATGCCACAGGTGCGGGATGACACATG
>JBBDXJ010000231.1:0-11463 GCA_040902445.1 Cyclobacteriaceae bacterium
TGGAGACTTGGAATCATTCGCAGTTATATTGGTAAAGCCCGCTTTTTCAAACATCTCCCGGCATTGCTGCATATAATCCTCAACCATCTTGTCGTCGTTCTCACTCCATTCACAGGAGATGATCAGCTGCGGGATTCCGTATTTGTCTTTTAGATCGGGATGCAGCCGCTCGTGGTTTTTTTCTAATGGAACAGTTTCTCCCATCATCCAGCTGCTGATATTCCACTTGCCCAGCTGTGGGTTCAGCAGGTTTTCGCGCAACTGGTCTCCGATAACACTGATATCGCCGGAAACTCCTCTTCCGCCACCGACTCCGATCGCATAGCCTCTGAGAAAATCCATGTCATGTTTGAAAACGTTGCGGAATCTGGGAATATAACTGTGTGAGGGGCTGCGGCCATCGGTTCTTTTATCCTGAAACCCCTCAAACTGGGCGTTTGCCCTTCCGCGGTAATTATGCCAGGCAACAAATTTTCCCAATACGCCGCTGTCATTGCCGAGGCCCTGCGGGAACCGCGATGATGTCGAGTTTAACAATATCGCATTGCTGTTCAAAGCTGAGGCGTTAACAAAGATCACTTTTGCATAAAACTCGATCATTTCCATGGTCTGGCTGTCGATGATCCTCACGCCGGTAGCCTTCTCCTTTTTGTCATCGTAGATAATGGAATGCACCACGCCATGTGGCCTGATCGTAAGTTTTTTCGTTTTCAACGCCCAGGGTATTGTCGAAGCGTTGCTGCTGAAATAACCGCCAAACTGGCAACCGCGGTTGCACTGAGATTGATTCTGACATTTATTTCTTCCCTGTTGACGATGAATATCCTGCGGATCCGTGATATGCGCGCAGCGGGCCTGAATGAGGTGCCGGTCGGGGAAATTTTTCTGAAGACTCTCCTTAAAATATTGTTCAATACAACTGATCTCAAAACCTGGCATGCATTCACTGTCAGGCAACTCCGGCAAGCCGTCCTTGTTGCCGGCGATGCCGGCGAATTTTTCTACATGGCTGTACCATGGTTCGAGATCTTTATAACGTATGGGCCAGTCGACGGCAAAGCCATCGCGGGCAGGTCCCTCAAAATCAAAATCGCTCCAGCGCTGCGTCTGTCGCGCCCAAAGCAATGATTTGCCACCCATGTGGTAACCGCGCACCCATCGAAAGGGTTTTTCCTGAATGAAAGGTTGCTCATCATCTTTGACTGCCCAATGCATGGTTTCTTCGCGCATGAAACGGGCGAATTGGTAATCCTTACGCTTTTCAATGGGCACGGTTCCACGGTATTCAAACTGCCAGGGCGATTTTCCGGCTGTGGGATAATCTTTAATGTGTTTGACATCAGGTCCTCTTTCCAGGATCAAAGTTTTCAAACCTTTATCGCATAGTTCTTTCGCGGCCCATCCGCCGCTGGCGCCGGATCCGATGACGATCGCGTCGTAAGTTCTTTTTTTGCGGGAATCAATAAAAAGGTTTGCCATCGTTCTATGCATTTACATCCACGCAGCCATAATAATGACCCGGTACCTGTTTAAAATGCAAATAATTCACCATCACTTCCCGTGAAGTATTAAAACCGCGAATAGTTTCTGATTTGATGAGTTTGAAAAAATCCTGTTCTGCAGTGATTTCAGAGGTTGAAAGTTTCAGGAGCATTTCTTCGCGTTGTTGCTGATCAAAGTCTTTGAAACTTTTACCATGTAAACTTTGCGCGCCAGTATCAAGAGCTGCAAGCTGGGTGTTCACATTGTCCCGCATTTCTTTTTCGTAACAGTTGTCGATGAGCTTTTGCAAAAACTTATCTACGCCCACTGATAAAGCGCCAATGGAGTTTCCTGCGGGAATAATCGTATCAGCCACTGCAGCGAGCGTTTCCTGGGCTTGAAATGAAAAAGAGGAGCGATGAAGAAGCCCGGCCGTGCTCCATTCATTTGCCCAGGCCGGCAGAGCGACAAGACTGCCGGTGGCGAGCATAAGCTGTTTAATTGTATCACGCCTGTTCATTGAGAACGATTTAGGGGGAGAATACTGAGAACAATATATCTACTGAGCGCCAGATTTGAAAGAGCTTTTATAAGGGCTCCGAATTGTGGCACGACCATGACTTTGTCGTCAACTGCCTAATTGTCAACTGCCAAAATTGTTTTATCACGTGAACAATTCGATTTCAGCCTTCCCTTTTCCATCCGGTGTAGTATAGAACGGGCGTTTTTCAATGACGTAATTCGTTTCTTCGTCCATGCCCAGCGCGTGGTATATCGTCTGGTGGATCTGATCGATCTTGATGGGTTTTTCAATGGTTTTGCACGGACGCTCTTCTGCTGTCTTTCCATAAGCAAAACCTTGTTTTATGCCTCCGCCAAACATCAGTATCGAACAACCATCCGTAAAGTGGCGATGCATGCCGTAGTGTTTAATGTCTTCAATGATGTCGGGTTGTTTTACCTGCTCCTTGACGGCGGCACCCGGTCTACCCTCGAGCATCATGTCGCGACTGAATTCGCTGGCGAGAATGATCATTGTTCTGTCGAGGTGTCCGGTTTTCTGCAGGTCTTTGATCAGCTGGGCAACGGGAGCATCAATTTGTTTCTTCATGTCAACCAGCCTGGTGTAACCATTCTCATGCGTATCCCATCCTTTGAAGGGTTCGTATTCTGTCGTGACACTGATGAACCGCGCTCCCTGTTCGGTCAGCCTCCGCGCAAGCAAACATCCGAGGCCGAACTTTCCGGTATTGTAAATATCATAACTTTCTTTTGGCTCCTGACTCAGGTCGAAAGCTTTAGCCTCAGGAGAGTTCAACAGCCTGTAAGCTTGTTCCATTGATCTACGCAAGGATTCCTTCTGGTAATCACTTCCGAATTCTCCTACAGGACTTTTGCTGATCAGCTCATTGTATAATTGATTGCGTCTTTCAAAACGCTTGTAACTCATTCCTTCAGGAGGTTTTACACTCTCGAGCCCCGTCGTTGGATCTGGGATCAGAAAAGGTCCGAATTCATTTCCCAAAAATCCTGCCGTGTGAAAGGCTTTTAATTCCTCTGCTTCTCCCACTGTAAACCGCTGACCAATATCAATGAACGCCGGGATCACCGGATTTTTAGGTCCGAGCTCTTTCGAAATCCATGCACCGAGGTGAGGGGCGGCAACTGTCTGGGGTGGCTCATAGCAAGTATGCCAGTGATACTGGTGGCGGGAATGAAGAATAAATCCGAGGTCAGCAGCAACGTATGAGCGGATAATAGTTCCCAGATTCATAACGCCTCCAATGGATTGCAGCCCTTCCGAAAAATGGACACCATCCAAAGCGGTGGGCACGGATTTGAAAGTACTCAGCACACTGCTGGCTGTCATGCCCTTTTCAAAAGGAGTGTATTTCTTGGGATCAAATGTATCGGTGTGAGCCATACCGCCAGCCATCCAAAGAAGGATTACCGTATCGGCTTTTGATTTGATCTTGTTTTTCGAACAAGAGCTCACCAGGCTTGCCGGCATACCTGCGGCTAAAGCTGCCAGCGTGGCGGCGCTGGTTTTTTTCAAGAATTCTCTTCTGTTCCAGTTGTTGTACATGACCGATCTTTCAGATGCAATTTACGACAAACGTTTAATATATTAATTGAAATTCAGGAAGAAGCATAACAGACCACAACAGGTCTTCAACATCAGCTTCCTCTGGTGATGCACCCAGTATCCTGACTGCCACTTCCTTCTCTGTTCTTTCCGGTGAACGGCCCAGCGCTTGCTTGTAGATCTCCTCCACGAGCTGATCGCTGCCCCTGAATTTTTCGCGCCATTTCTGCGCTCCCGATTCCAATGCCGCGTTAAACACATCGCCATTAGTCAGTTCCAGCGCTTGTAACAAGTTCGCCTGCGAGGATCGCGAGGTAGAAACATTCTCTCTGTTTGGACGACCCAGCGCCGTCAGAAACCGATCATTCTTTACCAGGGAGGCCCTTGCAAACGGGGAATTGAAATTCAGATCAAGGTCCTTGATGGGTTTATGATTTTTCAGGGTATCTAAATAAATAGGGTAAATCACTGTACTCACAGCGTCGGCAAACTGCTCAGCGGATAACCTGCGTCGATGCATCCCCTTAAAGGTGTAATCAGCGGCAACCACGTCGTTCTCATTCTTTATCTCCACCGACGGCAGCTGATAGGTTTTTGAAGTCGCAATTTTATAGATCAGGTCTTTAAGGTTATTGTTGTTCGAGACAAAGTCTGAAGCCATCCAATCCAGAAGATCCTGACTCCATGGCTCGTTATCCATGAGGTCTACTGGTTCAACAATACCACGCCCCATTAGTTGTGCCCAGATCCTGTTTACAATGGTGCGATAAAGTCTTCCGTTCTTCGGCGCGGTCAGGTAGTCGGCCAGCTGCTTCAATTTTTCATCTACTGAAAGGGTGCTGTCGATCTCTCCAAGTTCCGTAAAAATTATTTTTGTGCCTGCCATCTTACCGGTGGGTTTATCACAGCGGTTGATCTCGAGCGTTGAATCGGAAAATACGTTAGCAAAAGCGTAAGACTCCGATAATTTCCAGTCGCTGATAAAACTGTCGTGACACGATGCGCATTTTAGATTCAGTCCCAGAAAGACCTGGGAGATATTTTGAGCCGCCTGCATTTCCACGCGCTGGCTTGCATTTACCGTACCTCTCCATTGAATGCCTTTAATGAATCCTGCTGACCTTTCATCAGGACTTATCAGTTCGCGGACAAAAATATCATACGGTTTATTTGCTTTCAATGCATCGAATAGCCACTCTGTGATCGCAAACCTTCCTCCTGTAATGTATCCCGTTCCGGTGTAATCATTTCGGAGGGCATCGTTCCAGAACGTTAACCAGTGTTGTGCATAATCCTCGTTGCGGTTGAGTAATTCCTTGACGAGAAGTTCTCTTTTGCCGGGATTGGGGTCAACGACAAACGCCGTAATTTTCTCCGGAGGAGGTAATAGCCCGATGATATCGAGGTAAACCCTGCGGAAATAAATGTTATCGTTCACAAGCTCCGGCCACGAAATTTTTTTACCATCAAAATAGACATCTGCAAATCTGTCGACAGGATTTTCCAGACCAGGCTGATCCGGAGGCAAAGCGGGTTTTCTGGGCTTGAGGTCTGCCACTCTGTAAACACTTTTTTCATCGGCATTATCAGGCCACGGAGCCCCCGCTTTTATCCAGAATTGAAGCGTGGAGATCTCGCCTGGTGTTAATGTTTTTCCTTTTGGAGGCATGGATTCCTCATCATCGCGTGGTAATAGAAGTCGCCTGATCATCTCGCTTTTCTCCGGATGGCCAGGTTCGATCACGGCACCCGACTCCCCGCCCTTCACAACAAACTCCTTTTTATCGAGCCGCAGTTCTCCTTTGATCTTTTGTGAGCTATGGCATTTATAGCAGTTGTGGGCGAAGATGGACCTAACCTCAAGATTGAGGTCGGCGGCCTGTGTCTTATTTAGTTGTCCTGTATTTGACGCGTTACGAAATTCGGCCAGATCAAAATTCGGATTGCGCGGAAACACTTCTTCATTATTCCAGGGAAGCACGCTGGTCAGAAAATCGGGGCCATGTGTAAGGGAAGCTCCAAAATGTCCTGCGACAATTACTCCCACCACGGTAGTTATCAAAATTGCGCGGTAAGTTTTAAGGAGATTCCAGCGATTAGTCCGGAGAATGTGGCGGTGCAACAGAACAGTAGAGGTGGCCAGGATCGCGGTAATTATCCCCGACCATTTGTGCAATGTGAGAATATCGCCACTGTATTGGTCTTGCTCCTCCAGAAACCAGCCGAGGGCCACTGCCAGAAGCGAACTCACTGTGCCAATGATCAGGACAATGTTGATTGCAGACCGTAATTCGCGATATTTTTTATTAATGGTAAACAGCTCAAGCACCAGCGCGATGATCAGTAACCCAATAGGAAAATGGACGATGAGCGGGTGCAGGCGGCCCAGAAACTGCCAGAGCCAGAAATTCTCAATAAGAGCCAGAGGTGAACAATTAAAGAATAGTCCTTCCGTTAGAAGAAATGAATCGAACATGTGCTGTGAACTAATTTCATGAAATACCAGACTTAGAATGGTTGTAATATCCCAATAAAAAAATCATCTATCAAATCTTTTTACGCAAAGGGCATTTGTACACTTTATTTTGGAATATGTCAACCGCTGCTTTGGCAATATTCATTCTTGCGGTATCTTTTTCGATCAACGGCCATCACCAGAATACAACGCCAGGGGATGGTTCTTCCAGGGCTTCCTGAACACAAGCGGAAAACATTTTGCGGTCAAAAATTAGACCGCACCACGTTGGACGGGTAGAAACAATGTAGACCCAGCCAATGCATTGGTTTATTTCTCTCAACCTTTATCGACCAATAGAAAAAAAGAAAGAAATTATTCGCTTTTTTCTTTTCATATTGAAGTATAAATCTTCGCTAACAATGAAAAATATAAAAATTCTTGTTTTCATCGGGCTTGTTTTCTTATCCGGTTGTTCAACACGGAATGATATTATCGGGAATACTGAGATAACAAGATTTCAGGATGGAAAGAATGGGGCAATTTCCATTACCTGGGATGATGCTACGATTAACCAATTCCGTCAGGCGCTTCCCATTATGGACAACCTTGGGATAAAGGGTACATTTTATATTAACACTGCGCATATTGCGGATTCTGAAATTCCCGCAAAATTTATTGGCAGACCCATCGCAGATATTGTAAAAGAAACAGCCACAATACCCACAGATAAATCAAATTTGTTTGAGCGCGCTTCAGCCCTCCGGTTTACAGGTTTGACGGGTGCCGTCGAGTATCATAACAACGCTGGCACATTGTACGAGAATGAAAAATACGATGACGCGTATAAGGTTATTGATGAGGCGTATTCGAAAGTAAGAAAAGAAAAACCACAACCGAAGCCAATGTCGAGACCGCCCCGGGACAGGATGGTGAGCTGGAAAGAGATAAAGGAATTTGCCAGCCGTGGTCATGAGTTTGGAAGTCATACCATTTCGCACCCCCGCCTTTCCGTTCTCGATGAAGAGAACTTGCTGTATGAATTGGAGAAGTGTAAAGAAGAAATTGGAAACCAGCTCGGACCAGCCCATACTTTTTCTGCAGAATGTCCGTTCGGTACTGAAAATGAACGGGTAATGGAGTACGCTTACAAAGTACATCCGGCCTTGCGCAACCGGATGCCCGAGTCTTTTCTGGAAGAGTTTAATCGCGGCAGCAAACGGACCCCGGGAACTTCCGACAAAGAATATATTCAATGGCAGCGGGGTCCCCTGACAAAAACTCCTATGGAGCTGATGAAATCCTGGGTGGATACTCTGCTCGTAAGAGATAATGTCTGGCTTGTGCTAACTTTTCACGGTGTCGACGGTATCGGCTGGGAAGCGAAACCCCATGAAGAGCATGCTGAATATTTTCAGTATATGAAAGAACACGAAGATAAATTGTGGATAGCTCCATTCCGCGACGTGACCAAATATATTCGCGAACGAATGGCTGCAAAGGTAAACAGCAAGCAAAATGACGATGAGATCATCGTTAACCTTCAACACACCCTTGACAAAAGTCTTTACGACTATCCTCTGACGTTAAAGACCTATGTTCCGGAGGATTGGAATGAGGGTTGGAATGAAATTACTATTCGCCAGGGAGACAAAACCCTTAATATCAAATCAGGAACCGATGAAACGGGCACTTATGTTCTTTACCCTGCCACACCTAATGGCGATGACGTTGTGCTAAGGCAGATCACCCACGCGGACCTCTAATGGTCTCTCTAACCCCTTGTGCATAGGGCGTGGCTTTAAAACCAAACTTTCTTTCAAATTTTGAAGAATCAAAAAAATAGTCGCGATCGTATTGATACATCATTTCGGGCATCTCCTTCATGAACGGCACGAACAGTCCGATAAGTTTGATCATCCATATCGGCAGAACGGAAATTTGTTTTGATTGCACATTCATTTCCTTTGCGAACAGTTCGGCCATCTCTCTTCCTGTCAAGCTATTTTTGTCAGTGGGAAGATGCCACACCTGGTTGAAGGCCTCGGGAGTATTTCCAAGTAAGGCTGTCGCGCGGGCCGCGTCTGGCGTAAAGGTGAACGAATGTTTTTTATCGGCATCCACGAACCAATTCGGTCGTTTGCCTTTTTTCAGGTTCTTGTAAACTACCTCAATGAGAAAACTCTTTTCATTTTCCGGCCCGTAAAAATCCGCTGCCCGGGCAATTAATGCCGTAAGCTTTCCGGATTTTACTGCTGACAACAGCATATCAGCGATCTGTTTTCTGACCATTCCTTTCTCGCTACGTGGATTGATGGGGGAATCCTCCGTCATGTGACCAATGGCACTGACATCGTACGCGTAAACATTGTCAAAAAATACGAGCCTGGCCTTGTGTTTGATACACGCGTCAATGGCTGCCCGCATCAGCTTTGGCCATTTATCCTTCCACACTTTTATGCTGTAGTCGAAACCTACAAGAAGATATACCACTCCGGAACCGGCGACCGCTTTTTCCACCATTTCAGGGTCAGACAGGTCAGCGGGGAACAATTCATCAGTGGCGTTTACTTTTTTTGGATTACGACTGACAAGCCTGATACGGGATGTGTATTTTGGTAGTTCCTTTGCCAGGACCGAACCGATGGTTCCATTTGCACCGAGGATTGTGTTCATGTGGACATGTGTTGAAGTGATTTGTTGCCGTGTAAAAAACCAATTTACATTCAAACATTCAAGTTAGACACGTCAAATGACTGATGATGTACTTCAAAGGCATGATGAATTCCACCAACCCATCAACACATCCTAAGGATTCAACTCTTTTATTCCGTTCTTCAAGTTGTACAATATTTTAATCTCTTTCTGTGTCAACGCCTTGTTGAACAAAGCGATCTCGTCCAGCAGACCCACAAACTTCCCGGTTCCCAGCCGCATCGTAACCTTGGAGATATCCCATTTGAAAGGTTCCCTGATGGGGCCGGATTGGCCGCGATATACACCATTGATGTATAGTTTACCCCGCCCAATATCATCAGTATTGAGTCCTTGCCACGTAACGACTATATGCGTCCAGATATTTTTTTTCAGTGGGGGCTCCGAAACCTTTAATATGCGCCAAAAAAATTCTTCACCAGCACCTGCCCTATTTTTGACATCCCAAACTTTTTGATCTCCATACACTCCTAATCTAAGGTCGGGAGGGATATCATTTTTTGTGATGTCAACCCAGATTGCGTCACTGGCGTAATACTTATCAGTTATTTGAATCGGGTCGCAATATTGGCCAGGAATCTCGTTGGCATCAGCGCTGATCCAGAATGAAACGGTTCCAACAAAATCATTTTCGTCGTATTCAATATTTTCTTCAAGATTGTAAAAAACAACATGGCTATTCATCTCGGTAAATTCAAGGGCGGTGCCATGCTTGCCTTTTCCTTTTGCAAGGGACAATGCAGGCTTCCCTAAACCCGGTTGTGAGACAATGCCCGTTTGATCAGCGCTCCCTTTGAAATCCCCGGTGTATATTTTATTGTTACCTTTTCCAAAATCGGCATCCGAACCGTTATCAAATGAAGCATAAAAGGTGAGGGCCTTAGACATTCCAATTTTTATTTGTTGATCCCGTTGTTGTCGTTGTTGTAGGCTTCCAGAATTACAGGGACTTGCGCTACATACGAGCAGGGTCGTGATGAGGAACAAAGAATAGGAAATTGCGAAAAATGGCTTTGATGAGTTCATAAATATCGTGCATTAAATAGCCTTTGGTCGTGTCAAACTCAAGGCCCTTGCATGTCAGAAACTTTTATTGATCGTCCTCAGCAAGGATTTTGAGCCTTTTGCATCTCCCCTGACCTGCCATATCATAATGCCGCCGGCCTTTTCTTTAGCCAGTTGAGTCTTCTTTTTAATGGTAGGTATGCCGTTGTAATAGATGATCTTGCCATCATCCCTGGTCCATTGATCGACTTTTTCAGATCCGGGAAAAGCGGATACGATCTCCCCAAAGTTCATGCTGATGGCAGGCGAAGTAAGTTCCGGTCCATAGCCATAACCGTAGAACGGAACACCAAGTGTCATTTTTTCTCTGGGAATGTTTCTCACGGTGCCAAAATATTCCAGATCCTCAACAGCGTGTTCGTAGGCGGCATGCGGCCCCGGCTTTTCAGGACGCCACGGCCCCGTGCGATCATAACTCATAACATTCACGAAATCGTATTGTGCTAAAGCCCGGTCTGTGAGCTGGTCTTTATAATAAACTGCAATGGCGGCGGTGATAAGTTTGTTGTGCGACCGCATTGCACTCGCCAGTTCAACAATAAATTTTTCGTAATTTTCACTGATGTCACTTCCCTCAAGATCCACATCAATTCCATCAACATTTGTTTTCAGCGCGACAGCGACGAGCTTACCAATGAACTCTGTTCTGTATTCATCTTTCAGGAGCTTGTGATATTGGGGATGTTTGCTTCCGCCGCCAATCGAAAATAATACTTTTACATCTTTCCGGTGCGCTCTGTCAATAAACGGATGCAAACCTGCAAGGTCCTGCGTAAAATTGCCCAACGTATCAGGATTGAGAAACCAGAGGTTGATATGCGTTAATCTCTTAAAAGGAGCCTCCTTTGGATTTTCCATGGCGGACCGCAGCGAGTAATATCCCACTACCTTAAATGCCTCCTGCGCGGTGACTGTACCCATTAAAATCAAAAAGAAAAAAACTATCGCAAATATTTTCGCTGTCAATGACTGATACCTCATAGCTTATCCTATGGTTATTGAAATGGATTTTGCAAAACTTTAAACTTCTCCAAAGAAGCCCTTTGGCCAAACTTTGATATTAAACCTGGCAACTGGTACCCGGCAACCGGCAACCTATTGCAATTTCATCCTCAACCCTGCCCTGATCAATCCCCCGGTTATCAACACGCACAGCAGTGCAAATAAGAATGATTTTAACAGACCAACTCCTCCGGTCAACATAAAATCAGGCAGCCCGATGCCAAGGGCGCGTGTAGTGAAATAGGCAAAATACGGTATGAGGTAACAAAGCAATGTGGCTGTGCCCGCGGGTTTAACGATATTAAACCAATGGTCTTTTCGATTGACATCGGCGATCCAATAGATCACCAGAAATGCGAGTATGGTAAAAGCGCTGCACAGGAACAGCCAGGCTGGAGTAGCGCCAAGTTTGGCCAACCCCCAATATGGGCGGGTGACAAGCGAAAGTCCGATCAATAACGCGGCAAGGCCAAGCAAAACTATCGTCAAAGTTTTATTATCGCCGCGTTCTCTGTAATGTCTGAAGATCATGGACGTTAAGACACCACCCATGGTGAGGCCCACCAAAGTTCCACCACTGATCGCGGAAGGGATAAAAGAAAGAATATCGGGTATTAATTTGGCATGAGAAATCATGCTTAGAATGCTGAAAAATATC
>JBBDXJ010000231.1:11563-19732 GCA_040902445.1 Cyclobacteriaceae bacterium
AATATCGGGTATTAATTTGGCATGAGAAATCATGCTTAGAATGCTGAAAAATATCCAGGCGCCGAGAATAACGAAGAAACTATTTTTCGCAAACACTGCTACCAGTCCACTCACCAGGTAGGCCCATCCTATCAATCCTAAAATGCCCCACCATTGCGGAGCAAAAGTCCGTATACCATCGTCGGGGCCACCGCGGTAAAAGAATGCCAATACAACCAATGTAATCGCCGCTACAATCCGGGCTCCATTGACCAGCCACTGATTGGCGGTTTTTGGATAACTATTCCAGATCAATATGAAGCAAAGGCAACAGATGGGGTTCCATAAGTATCGGGCCATGCCTGTAGCGTTTGCGTTAAACGTTTCTCCGTTGACCAGAAAAACGCCCATTACAAGCAAGGCAATACTCCGCCATAAAACATGTCTCATTAAATCCCAATCGGTATCCCCTTTTTTCCGCCTGTTCTCTATGGCGTAGGGAATAGACAAACCAACGATAAAAAGAAAAGCCGGGAAGACTATATCCGCCAACCCTATGCCATCCACCCCGCTGTCTACGTGTCCAAGCCAGGCAGGATAATTCGTCAAAGACCAAAGGTCATTCACAAATATCATCAGTACCATTGTGAGGGCTCTTAGAATATCAATGGTAGTTACTCTTTCCAATGTTGTTTTGACGCCTGCACCCGCTGTCCTGTTTTTTACATCGGGAGCTGATAAAATCGCCTCGTCTTTCATATGCTCGAAAATTAAATGTCCTGGATTTCAATTTCAGGAACCACGGGAAAAGCATCCGTATCATCTGCCTGTCCCGCTTGAATCTCAAGAAGTTCCGGTGATAGCATTCTGACGTTTAATATACAGATTTGGAATTAAAAAAAGATGTGTGCGAAGAAAACACTTATCTTATTTTTGACGGATGGCACTAAGGGTATGTGACTAAAATTCCGCGGTAGAGGTCCGAATGATAAATCTTACGTGCTAAATGATTAGTGCACCAGGAGAGTATAAAAAATTAACTATCTTAAATTTTTAATTCACGTCCCCACAGATTTTTCCTTACGATGATCAGGTATTTGAGGTTGCTGCCTTTTGTATTTTCGGTTATTCTGATGCGCTGCGCAGGGGATCAAAATACGGACCGCACATGGGGAGTATACAGGGCGGATGCAGAAAGCAGTTGCCATTCTCCATTGGATCAGGTTAATAAAAAGAATGTCAACGAGTTAAAGCTCGCCTGGACTTTCAATCCAAACGATGCGCGCGCGGGCTCGAGGTCTGGTAACGCTGAATGTAATCCAATCATCATAGACGGTGTTATGTATGCAACATCGGCCAGGCACCGGCTGTATGCAATTGATGCAATTACGGGAAACCAGAAATGGACATTTGACCCTTTCGACGGTGGTGAAGGTGGTGGGATATACAGGGGTGTTACATACTGGGAGGATGGGGAAGACAAAAGAATTTTATATACGGCGGGAGATAATCTGTTCGCGCAGGATGCAAAAACAGGAAAGCTGATTCCCGATTTCGGAACCGATGGAAAAGTAAGTATGAACATCGGCCTGCGAGGAGACCCCGTGGCGATCTCTGTCATACCAACTTCGCCCGGAATTGTTTATGGGGATCTGTTGATCATGGGTGCGGAAGTTTCAGAATTATTCGGCGCGGAGCCGGGCTACATCCGTGCTTACAATATCCGGAATGGGAATCTTGAATGGACCTTTCACACCATCCCACACCCCGGTGAACCCGGTTATGAAACCTGGCCGACAGATGCCTGGAAATACGCGGGCGGCGTGAATTGCTGGGGTGGCATGAGCCTTGATAAAGAACGTGGAATGGTGTTCGTTCCCCTCGGGTCTCCATCCTATGATTTTTATGGAGCCGACCGCAAAGGTGCTAATCTTTACGGAAACAGTATCGTGGCACTGGATGCTAAAACCGGTCAATACATCTGGCATTTTCAAACAGTTCACCACGACCTGTGGGATTACGACCTGCCCGCGCCGCCCAACCTCGTGACGGTGAAACACGACGGAAAAAAGATCGATGCTGTTGCGCAAACTACCAAAACAGGTTTCCTTTTCGTTCTGAAGCGTGAAACCGGTGTGCCGCTGTTTCCTGTTGAAGAACGAAAGGTTCCCCCGTCGTACTTGCCTGGAGAAGAAGCATGGCCCACACAACCTTTTCCGTTAAGACCCCTGCCCTATGCGCGCCAACATATGACCGCTGATGATCTGACAGGTTTTTCCCCCGGATCTTATGATTCCCTCCTTAAAAAATTCAACTCCATGCGTTACGAAGGTCTTTTTACACCTCCCGATATCAAAGGCACTTTGATGTTACCGGGAACCAGGGGCGGTTCTAACTGGGGTGGCGGCGCCTTCGATCCCGCAACGGGGGTCCTGTATGTAAAATCCAATGACTCTCCTGAAATTGACCATATTCAAAAAATAGAAAAAGAAAGCAATGCCTCAACCCTTTCCATTTATAATCAAGGGAAAGCCATTTATCTGAAGTATTGTGCTACATGCCATGGCAGAGATCGCAACGGCGATGAGCCCGCAAACCCTTCCCTGCGCAACCTGGATAAAAAAATATCCAGGGAAACGGCGCTGACAAAAATAAAACAGGGCGGTGGCCGCATGCCTGCCTTTGAAGCCATTCTTCAGGGTAAAGAAGATGCGATCATGGCGTACCTGTTCGAAACCCAGAACACTAGACCTTCAAGGGCTGAAGCGGATCTCTTTGAAATACATAACAATCGCCTGTCGATAAAAGATATTGAAAAAGATAGGTCGGATACAACTCAGCTCTATCTCAATATGACTGCTTTCAGTCACTGGAATGACCGCAACGGACACCCTGCCCTCAAACCACCGTGGGGATCACTGAGTGCTATCAATCTAAACACAGGCGATTATGAATGGCAGATACCAATAGGAAATTTGCCGGAACTCCAGGAAAAGGGTGCGCCTGAAACCGGAACGGAAGGTTACGGCGGCCCTATCGTCACCGCAGGCGGGTTGGTTTTTATTGGCAGCACCCGCGATAAAAAATTCCGCGCCTTTGAAAAGGAGACAGGGAAATTATTATGGGAAACAACGCTTCCGGGCGTAGCCAACGCAACACCCTGCACCTACATGGCTAATGGCAAACAATTCATCGCTGTTTCTGTTTCCGGCTATCCCGAGAATCCGGCCGGGTGTATTATGGCGTTTGCATTGGATGGGAAATAGTTTGAAAAGTCTGAGAAGTTTGAAAGGTCTGAAAGGTTACCGGTTACCTGGTCTGAGAGGTTCGAAGGTTGGAAAAACGTTTAAAAGACTTAAAATAGCTGCAGTCACCTATTCACCACTCACAAATTCATGCAATCGCGATGAAGAACAAACCCCTATTGCAGCACGCCCCCACTCACGATTGACGACTCACAACTCACGAAAGAACTGGCAGACAACCAGGCCATGAAATGCAAGAAAACAAGTCGCAGTCACTCACTCACAACTCACCACTGACCACTCACTATTCCAGGTTCTTCAACTCAATATTCCTGAATTCTATAGGTTGTCCTTCGCTTTGCAGGGCGATGAATCCTGATTTCAACGGCATGCCTGGGTGCCAGATTGCGCTGTCGTAACCATGGACCACACCGCCGCCCATGGTGGGTTTGCTGTATTGCAGAACAGTATCGCCATCGATCAAATGAGTAATAAGCGAATCACCTAAAACAATAAGTTCGGCTTTTACCCAGGCGTCACGATCAAACGTTCTTGAAGTTGAATTAAGGCAATGTCCATCGTACATCTTACCCTGATAAACGATCTCGGTTCCAGGCGAACACATGTTGCCAGTAGGACGGGGCTCGCCATTATCCAATCCCGCCAGGAATTGCATCTCAACCGAAATGGGCCAGTTTTGCTCTTTCAGCATACCGCGGGGATCCTGCGAATGAAACATCACTCCGCTGTTGAGCATTGTGTAAGACGGCGCACCTTTCTGTAACTCGCCCGTAAACCGGTATTCCAGTTTCAGGTGAAAATGCGAAAAGGATTGTTTATAATATAGGTGGGCAAACTGATCGTTGAAATCCCCGTACTGATCGTAACTCACCCTGATCATGCCATCTTCCGCCCTGAAAGTATTTCCTAAGTCCACGCCGACATCATGGTGGTGCACTTTTACAATCCAGTCTTCGAGATCCCGCCCGTTAAAAAGGGAGGTCCATCCATTTTTACTTCCTTCTCCTGGGCCTTCACATGCTGCGAACAGAAAAATAAATGCGGTAAGCCTCTTGATTATTAACATGTAATTAGCAGGATTTAACCCTTTAACCTTTTTCCCCTTTCCAAAAGTGCATGTATTATGCAATAATTCCATACTTTTTTTGAAACTTGTGTGCTAAGTAACCTCACTGCACGCGAAGCCCTCGGAATTTGGACGATTGCTGATCACCATCAAAGCGCATTTAAAAGATAAAAGTATGGAACGAAGGAAATTTGTCAAAGCCCTGACTGCTGGTTCTGCCGGAACCGCAACGTTGAGCGTTTTCAATTTAGTGAAGGCGGAAACTGAGAATAAAGATCGAATTCCTGTGGTAAAACAAGGCGCAAAAAAAGTACTGATGAAAGTCGGATGTCAATCAGGGGGTACCTCTGTTGAAAATCTTGAGTTCAAAGCCCGGCATGGTGTGTATAACATTGACGGGGGTATGCCTAAAACAATCAAAGGTGTGGGTTGGGATTTGGCGGATTCCATGCGAAAAAGAGAAATGTGCGAGAGGTATGGCATCAGTCTCGATGCCTATCACCTTCCTTTAACTTCTGCTGGTATAGACAAAGTTGAGTATCCGAATATCATGCTGGGCAAAAGTCCGGAGCGCGACAAGGAAATAGAAATCATTCAACAAATGATCCAGGTTGCCGGAAGGACGGGAGTGCCCCTATTGAATTATAACACAACCATCCATGGTGTTTTAAGAACAGGAAGGACAATCGATCCTAAACGGGGAAATGCCTCTTATAGTACCTGGAATTTTGAAGAAGCAGTCAAAAGAAATGACGCGAAAACAATCGCAGGTGATGTGAGCATCGATGAGGTATTTGAGCGAATCAAATATCTTCTTGACAGAATAATACCGGTTGCCGAGGAGTATAAAGTTAAATTGGGTAATCATATTGCGGATCCCCCCACCCCTGTCGGATTTCGAGGTATAACCAGGTGGAATAGCCCGGATGTGTTTAAAGGTATCCAGCGTTTTGCAAAACTTTCGGACAGCAAGTATCATGGTTTCAATTTTTGTATCGGCTCAATTGCGGAAGGATTAAAAGATCCCAAAACGGAAATTTTACCCATTATCAAATGGGCAGGGGACCGCAACCAGATTTTCAATATTCATTTGCGCAATATTAAGGGGGGCTGGAACAATTTTCAGGAAGTTTATCCGGACAATGGTGACATGGATTTCCTGGAAGTTGTAAGGGCATTGAGAGATGTGGGATTTTCGGGAATGGTAATGCCTGATCACGTTCCAAGTCATGAGGCCAGCGGAAGTAGCAATGAGGCTTTTGCGTTCAGCTATGGATATATCAAAGGACTCATCCAAGCTGTAGATCATGAATCGCGGACCTGATCTTACCATAATAAAATCTTGAATTGTCTGAATAAATTATTATGCCTGAAATGCCTGGTTTTTTATATTGATACCCAGCCATCTTACTTTAATCTTTTAAATCATGCCTACCCGAAGATCTTTTATGAAACAATCACTGGCCGGGGTGGGTGCTTTGGCACTTTCTCCCGCGATGAGTCTGCCCGATCTTTCAGCAGCGGAAATTAGAATTTCGTTGGCGGAATGGTCCTTGCACCGCACCATCCGCGCTGGGAAACTTGATCATCTGGACTTTTCCGCCAAAGCAAAAAATGACTACGGGATCTCCGCTGTGGAATATGTGAACGGATTATTCGGAGGAACCAAAATGACCTTTAAGGAAGCAGCAAAAAACACTTCCTACATAAAGGAATTATTTAAACGAAGTCAGGATTCAGGTGTCATCAACCATTTGGTTATGATAGATGAAGAAGGGCCTCTAGCCTTGCCGAAAGATAAACAAAGGTTAAAGGCAGTTGACGATCACCGGAAGTGGTTTGAAGTGGCTCAGGTGCTGGGCTGCAAAACAGTGCGCGTAAACCTTCACGGCAAAGGTACGCCCGAAGATAAAATGACCGCTTCCATTGACTCGCTTGGTCGCCTGGGTGAAATGGGGAGAAGCATGAATCTCAATGTTGTAGTCGAAAATCACGGCAGTGAATCGTCAAAGGGTTTTTGGGTGGCCGATGTGATGAAACAGGTAAATCTTCCGAACGTCGGTACGCTGCCGGATTTTGGAAATTTCTGCATTTCACATCCCTGGGGTACGACACAAGGCAAATGCAAGAACGCATACGACCGCTACAAAGGTGTGGAAGAATTATTGCCTTTTGCCAAAGGGGCAGTCAGCGCCAAGTCTTATGACTTCGATGCTAACGGTGAACAACCGCTGATAGATTATCAACGACTACTCAACATTGTCAAGATCTCCGGATTTAATGGTTATATCGGTATTGAATACGAAGGATTCACGCAACCTGAAGAGGAAGGTATCAGCAAAACAAAAGCATTGCTGGAGAAGTATCTTTAATCATTTATTTGACACCGACCTTTCGCCCCTAAATCCCCTGAAGGGGACTTTTCAGACTTTTTCACTGCGCCATGCCCGCATAGGTTTGCCTGATAATTTTCCCCTCACGGATAATGAAAGTATCTGTTGCATAGGAAAGGGTAAATGTCGGTGTTTTTGATCTCCACAATATGTAACCCACATCCTTTACCACGATGGATTTGTCCAGCGTAAAAGTGGTAGAATCTTTCGGGAATGCTTTAAACGCGTTAACAAAATTATTTTCTATTTCTTCGAGTCCCGTGTAGGTAGCATTCGGAGTGATCAACACTGATTCTTCAGTATAATCTTTCATGGTTTCTTCCAGGTCGTTATTTTGAAATGCAACCCAGTGGTGATCTAGGATTTCCTTCGTCTTTTCTTCGCTGATATTCTCATCAGCTGTTTGATCCGGCTTTTCATTTAGGACGCAGGATGCCATAAATACAAAGAGTAAAAAGTAAAATATTTTCATGGTTGTTTAGTTTTGAGTTTAGTTCATTGTATACAGCGCGGACAATGAAGCACATGGTTCACTACTTCCCTTGAATTTGGGTAATAACTATCCCTAACGCCCAGTAACTGCGGAAATTCAATTTTTCTTACAGGATCTCTACAAACAAATAAGGAGGCATGAATCCATGTGTCTTCATGCCTCCTTATTTTACTTACAACTTATTACTTACAACTTATTTACAGCTTCTCTCCCAGGTTCACGCCCTTCATTTCCTCTTCGAGGATGAATGGCTGTTTCCTGAGTCGTTTCCCTGTGGCCTTGAATATCGCATTGGCTACTGCTCCACCTGTTGGAGGAAGCGCGGGCTCACCCAGTCCGGTAGGATCAATGCCGTTGTCAACGAAATGCACCTCAACTTCAGGAACCTCTTTCATGCGGATCAACCGGTACGAATTGAAGTTCTGTTGTTCCGGGACCCCGTCTTTAAAAGTCAGTTTTCCGAACATCGCGTGGCCGAAACCATCCACGATGCCGCCTGTAACCTGCTGTTTAGCGCCGCTCATGTTCACCACAATTCCACAATCTGACACAGCATATATTTTCTTCAGGACCGGATTGTTTTTCTTCATTTCAATCTCTGCCACCTGAGCCACATATGACCTGTGTGAAAAATAGACACTGAATCCCTGGTGAACATTTTTCTTGGTACCCCAACCGGATTTTTCAGCAGCCAATTGGATGACGCCCTTCATTCTGTCGATATCGTATTTGATCTCACCCACCGGTGATTGCTTGGCGCGATCCAAAAGGTCAAGCCTGAACTTTACAGGATCTTTTTTGGCTGCAAAAGCTACTTCATCGAGGAAAGATTGTTCGGCATACGCCAGGAAGTTGGTGATTGGTGCACGCCATGGACCTGTGGTAATTGGTGATTTATGTTCGATGGAATCAATCAGCAAATTATCGACAGCTCCGGAAGGGAAATTATCTTCACGCGTACTGTTGCCTGCG
>JBBDXJ010000232.1:0-2828 GCA_040902445.1 Cyclobacteriaceae bacterium
ATCTTAAGAACAAGATCTACACGATGCCACAATTTCTTGAGCAGCGGTATAACAGCACCGTGAGCACGATTATGGCGATCTTCTGGCTACTCGTGTATGTATTTGTGAACCTCACATCCATCATTTACCTGGGCGCCCTGGCGATCACTGCTATTTCCGGGATCAGTTTTACCACCTGCATTATCGGACTGGCAATATTCTCTATTGTGGTTACACTGGGAGGCATGAAAGTCATCGGGTACACTGATGTGGTCCAGGTTGCAGTGCTGATCATCGGTGGTTTGGTGACAACTTATCTCGCTCTAAACCTGGTCTCCCAACATTTTGGATACGGGGAAGATGTTATCACAGGCGCAAGGCTTATGCATGAAAAAGCGAATTCGCATTTTCACATGATCTTCGACTCTTCGCACAAATATTATACAGACCTTCCCGGTCTCTCGGTTTTGATCGGAGGCATGTGGATCAACAATCTCAATTACTGGGGATGCAATCAGTATATCATTCAACGCGCGCTCGGCGCTGATTTGAAAACTGCCCGCAACGGAATTTTATTTGCAGCATTTTTGAAATTACTCGTTCCCGTCATCGCCGTGCTTCCCGGCATCGCGGCCTACGTTTTATACCAGGAAGGACTATTTCAAAGTGAGATGGTGAATGAAACAGGAGTGGTTAAGCCGGACCATGCGTATCCAACCTTATTGAATCTTCTCCCTCCCGGATTAAAGGGCCTGGCTTTTGCCGCGCTGACCGCTGCGATCGTGGCATCACTTGCTGGAAAGGCTAACAGTATTGCCACAATATTTTCGTTGGATATCTATAAAAAGTTCTTCCACCGCACGGCGACAGAAAAACAACTGGTGCGAACCGGAAGATGGACGGTTGTAATTTCAATGGTCATCGCTTCGGTTGTGGCGCCGGCTTTGAGCAACCTCGACCAGGCCTACCAGTTTATTCAGGAATACGTTGGCTTCATTTCTCCCGGCGTGCTCGCCATTTTCTTATTGGGGTTCTTTTGGAAACGCACCACATCAGGCGCCGCGTTGGCTGCAGCACTGCTGACAATACCCTTGTCAACAGTCCTGAAATATCTGCCTTACTGGACAGGCGGTGCGTTCCCGGATTACCCGTTTCTTGACCGTATGACAATTGTGTTCGTTTTCCTCATTGTCATGATGGTTGTAGTTAGCTATTTGGACAAGCGCAGCGCAAACCAGCCCGCTGCAATTCAAATCGATACCAGCATGTTCCGAACATCTGCTTCATTTAAGGTTGGATCGGTTTTAATACTGGGAATCCTCACCGCCCTATATACTGTTTTTTGGTAATTGTCACTTCAGGCACAAACTTTAAGGCAGAGTTATTATCAATATATTTTGTAGATTTGCCTATTAACCGGCTGTTATGAAGAACAATTCGTTTTCAGAAAAAGAAACAAACCCATTGAAGAGCATTGAGCAGTGGGAGGATGATGTTTTGCAACGTTATCCGGAGGCTAATGAACCCGCCAAAACGAAAGAGGAATTTCGAAATTATACCGATCCGGCCCGTGACACTGTGCGGGAATTCTACAAGCTTAACCACCAGTATCAGACATATGATTTTGTCATGAACAAACGGGCTGAATTCCTGCAGTTTAATCGCAAACAGCTCACAGTTTGGGAGGCCATGGAATTCCTAAACACACTGGTAGATGATTCCGATCCGGATATCGAGCTTGATCAGTTGCAACACTTGCTTCAAACCGCGGAAGCGATCAGAAGAGACGGGCATCCCGACTGGTTTGTGCTGACAGGTTTCGTACACGACATGGGAAAAGTGCTTTGCCTTTTTGGCGAACCACAATGGGCGGTAGTCGGAGATACTTTCCCTGTAGGATGCAAGTTTTCAGACAAGATTGTGTATCCGGAATTTTTCGAGGCCAACCCGGATTTTAAAGATAAACGATACAACACTACCTATGGCATTTATGAGCATGGATGTGGTTTGAAAAATGTGACGATGTCCTGGGGACACGATGAATACCTGTATCAGATCACTAAAGATTTCTTGCCAGAGCCTGCGTTGTATATGATCCGATACCATTCATTTTATGCTCAACATCGCGAACATGCTTATGAACATTTGATGGATGATCACGACAGGGAAATGTTTGAATGGGTAAGCAAATTCAATCCATACGACTTATATTCGAAAAGCCCTGTTGTACCCGTTGTTACTGAACTCAGGCCTTATTACGAAAAACTCATAGCAAAATACCTCCCCGCAAAAGTGCGGTTATAAAACTCAGTGCATTTTTTATTGGGATTAGTTTTTGTTTATTTTTTATAAGAGCGACACATTCCCGGTGGCGCTCTTTGATTTTCATGGCCGTTGCAATTCAGGTTACGTACCCGTAATAATTCTTCCCACCGCACCCGGTTTTTGAAATTCTTATAGTCAACCAGACTAACACGAAGTTTCGACTTTTTCCGCCTGATTCTTTTTGTAATAAGTCAGTAATATTATTAACTTCCGAAAACGGTTGTGTAACCGTCACCGATTTTGTTGCGTAACATGCCAAGCCAAACCGAATATAACGAAACGTTGTTGTTAGCCGAGTTGCGAAAGGGAAGCATCGTCGCATTTGAAAAGATCTTCAAAAAGCATTGGGAACCACTTTACCACAGTGCAAAAATCAAACTTCGGTCGCACGATGAAGCGGAGGAGGTCATCCAGAATATTTTTTCCTCCCTGTGGGAAAAACGAGAATCGCTTTTCATAACAAGCCTCTCTAATTAGAGTCTGTCTTTAAAGTCTAAATAGCTGAAAATAAAGTAGTTACATCG
>JBBDXJ010000233.1:0-2825 GCA_040902445.1 Cyclobacteriaceae bacterium
TCCTTTTAACCTGATGCCAGTGCTCGCAATCCCCCTGATCATTTGTGTTTTATTTGTTGCGTCGAAAGGAGTTGGTGAAATACTTATTCACATACCCCCGGAGAATTTGATCCGCCTCCAGGGTTTCCGGTTTTTTGTAGAAGTATTGTTATGGATGTTATTCATCGGAGATCTGTTGCCCGTGCAATTGACCTTCGAAGGACGAAATTTTGATATCCTTGCCGGGATAAGCGCCCCCTTTATTGCGATACTTGCAAAAAGGGGAAAAATTTCCAGGGGAGGTCTCATTGTCTGGAATGTAGTGTGTCTCGGGCTGTTGCTGAACATCGTGATCACCGCTATTTTATCCACGCCTTCACCCTGGAGAATTTTTATGAATGAGCCGGCGAATTACATAGTCACTTATTTCCCGATATCGCTCTTACCCGGATTTCTGGTTCCCCTGGCATATTATCTTCACTTTGTCTCACTCAAACAATTGCGCCACCCTACCCACGCCGCGCAGCGGCACAAGGGTATAAGCGACATAAGGGCATAAGGGAATTCCTTATTTCCTTATATACCTATACACGTATATACGCAATTCACTATCTTCGCCGGAAACCTCAATCTGAAATAAAATGAAAAACACGGTATTGTTCATTCTTGTTTTACTGTGGGTGTCTGCCTGTAAAGTCGCAGATGATGAAACCACAACGTTCGGATCTGTAGAACGCATTGATCCTGCAATCGGAGACCTGATCGAACCTGATGCTACGATGGAAGTCCTGTCGGAAGGATACGAATGGAGTGAAGGTCCTGTGTGGGTTGAACCGGAAAAAATGTTGTTGTTCTCGGATGTGCCGACAAATATCGTGTACAAGTGGACTGAAGACGACAGTATTGAAATTTTCCTGAAACCCTCCGGATATACGGGCGCAAGTGGTTCTAACAGTGACGAAGAGGGTTCCAATGGACTTGCCCTTGACGGGGATGGAAAATTGGTGCTTTGCCAGCACGGAGATCGTCGCCTGGCAACACTGGATGCCCCTTTAAATGCCCCCAAATCGGTTTTTGCAACTCTGGCTGATCGGTATGATGGCAAAAAGTTCAACAGTCCCAACGACGTTGCGATACGCAAAAACGGCGATTATTTTTTCACCGATCCTCCTTACGGAATGCCTAAAAATCTGCAGCAGGAAACACCGTTTCAAGGGGTGTATAAATTATCAAACGGCACGGTAACGCTGCTGGTGGATTCATTAACCCGCCCCAATGGAATTGCATTTATGCCAGATGAAAAAACCGTAGTCATCGCCAACTCGGATCCCGCCCTGGCCCGGTGGTACGCCTATGACCTGACTGAAAACGATGCGGTTACTAATGGCCGTATCTTTTACGATGCAACCGAAGCCGGAAAAAGTGAAGCAGGTCTTCCCGATGGTTTAAAGATCGACAAAAAAGGAAATGTATTTGCTACGGGACCCGGTGGCATTTGGATCTTTAACAAAGACGCAAAGTTGCTGGGCAAAATAAAAATACCCGTCCCGACAGCGAATTGCGCTTTCTCTCCAGATGAAAAAACGCTGTACATCACCGCCGACCAATATCTGGTGCGGTTGAAAATGAGATGATCTTGTGAGTGGTCAGTGGTGAGTGGTGAGTGGGTTCGTGCGTTAAAGTATTTTTATTCTTTGTGGCTTAGTGACTGCCAATTTCTTCGTGAGTCGTCAGTCGTCAGTCGTGAGTGAATGCATCAAAGGTTCGCAGATCAGACATTTTGTCTAACACTATACGTGTACCCGTCTCGAGAATCAGGATTCGTAATTCGCAATTCGTCGTTTGAACAGACTTTTGTTATGTTTGATAGGGTACGCGTCAACCCCTTATAAAACATTAATGAATGACTTTAGTTGTCTCCGCGGAGTCTCCTGTCTCAGGGACTCCGCGGCTTCGGAGCACCAACTTTCGGAGATTGGATGGGCATGTTATATGAAAGTGAGTGCGTGCGTTAAACTATTTTGCTTTTTATCGCTTCGTGTTTGCCAAAGTCTCTTCGTGAGTCGTGAATCGTCAGGCGTGAACGCGTGCGCTATGTGGTCTCTTCGCCTGCTCGTAACTCGTCATTTGCCCAGACTTTTTGTTAGGTTTGAAGGGTACGCGTAAATCCCTTATAAAACATAATGATCGACTTGCTCGTGGAAATCATCGGATGGATCGGCTCAATTGGGATCCTTTTGGCGTATGGACTTAACAGTTATCAAAAGATCCGCTCTGACTCGATTGCGTTCGCCTTGTTGAACCTAGCGGGTGGAATATTTCTGATGATCTACACAATTTATAAAGAAGCCTTTGCCAATACTTTCGTAAACCTGGTATGGGTTGTTATTGCCCTGATCGCGCTGGTGAGGTTCGTGAGGCGAAAATAGTCAGTGGTGAGTGGTCAGTGGTGAGTGGTCAGTGGTGAGTGGTCAGTGTGTGCATGCCTGAAATAGGTTGACCAAAAATGGTCAACTGTATGAAAAAACCCAAGGCAAAGTTAGAGATCCGGCCAACGCGCTGCTTTTCTGAAGAATTCAAAAAAAGTAAGGTAAAAGAGATCATTGGGAAGCAGGTTACAATCACCCAATTAAGTCGGTTGTATGGAGTTACGCGAACAGCGCTTTACAAATGGTTGTATAAATATTCGGCCGATCATGAGCGAAAAAGTACCTTAGTGGTACAAATGGAAAGCGAATCATATAAAACCGAACGTCTACAGCAACGTGTGGCTGAACTGGAACGGACCATTGGTCAAAAGCAGTTAGAAATCGACTTTTTAAACAAGCTGTTGGAAATTGCTAGTG
>JBBDXJ010000234.1:0-19653 GCA_040902445.1 Cyclobacteriaceae bacterium
GAAATTAAGATGCGCAAGCAGATAGGGTGAGGTGAAATGCAGGCTTGCCCGACGACCGTGTCTGCCGAAACTTTAGTGAAGGCAGAAGCTCGCGGGGGTTACATCGTAAGGCAGTATTGACTCGTCCGATCATTCGTACGCTCAAACCCCTCGAGAACACTCTATGTCTTAGGTTTCTGATAGTAAATTGAAAAGATCAATATTCAGATATACCACTTCCTTCCCAATTTTTCGGGATGTCATAATTCCCAATGCTTCCATCTGTCCCAAATATTTTTTAGCTGTATTAAGACTTTTAACTTTCTGATCGATAAAATTTTTAGGGCTGATGTAAGGTTGTTCAAAAATTTTTTCTATCGCTTCTTTATGGATATGAGGCAATTTATCATGAACAAGGTCAAGGGTTGTTAGGAAAAGGCGATCAATTTCATTGATCTTCTCAATTGTATAAACAGAAGTTTCTTCCACCGCCTTGAGCATGTATAAAACCCAATCCTTCCACTTTCCCTGGGTGGTTACTTTATGCAGGTTTTCGTAATACTCGTCCTTATGAGCAATGATATAAGCACTTAAGTAGAGGATAGGTACATCCAACAACTTCTTCGCAATCATTAATAAAATATTCAAAATCCTGCCTGTTCGTCCATTACCGTCCCTGAAAGGATGTATCGCTTCAAACTGGTAATGGGCAACCGCGAGTTTAATTAACGGATCGTGGCTATAACGGGTATCATCGTTGAGAAATTCCAGGAGGTTATCAAGTTTTTGCCCGATCACTTTCTCCCCCCTGGGCGGAGTGTAAACTACTGACCCTCCAAGTGCGCCGCTGCCTCTTTTTTTAATGACTGTTTCCGTTTGAACCGGACGGATGCCATCGTGCACCTGTTTTATCTCCTGGTAGACGCTTGTTAACAGGTCGGTCGTAAAAATATTTTTTTCTTTTACAGCCGCATAACCCTTCCACAATGCCTGACGGTATCGCAATACTTCTTTAGCATTACTATCAAGACTGGATTCGTTTCCTGAAAGGACTCTGTACAGTTCATCATCTGTGGTAAAAATATTTTCTATTTCCGTACTTGCTTTGGCTTCCCGCAAAGCGATAGTATTAACCAGCATCGCCTGGTTAGGAAGTTTTCTGGCTAATCCTTTAAGCTCGGCCAAAGCCTTGTTTGCCTGATTTAGTGCCTGCAAAACTTCAATCGTTATGATACAGTCATCCGCAGGCGGCAAAAGCGGCAACTGATTAAATGGCTGAGACCGATCGTAAGGAAAAGTTTTTGACATCCTATGAGACTATTGTCAAAATTAACTTTATTTTGACAAATAATAACAATTAATATCAATTTTGACTACAGATTGATAATAACTCTTCATTTATCCTGTTTTTGACATCAAAATGGAGGAAAATCAAAAATATCCTGTTTTTGACTTGACAACTGCCAGTTATTTGTCGCTGGCCTTCTCATTCAACTCTTTATATGGAGGATGACCTCCCCCCGCAGATGCTCATTCTGTTTATGCAGTATCATGGAATCATAAATCTCAACCCCTTCTATGATTGCGATGTCATCTTCCTTTATCAGAGAACCATCATTGTATTTCCAGAACCAATATCAAATTTTCATTTTCTCGATAGCTGGCGGGTTGTCCATGCTGTCGCAAACGTACACGGCAACATTTTGGGATTTTTGGAAAAACGAATTGATTACCTGTAATATGGTAATACCGATTCTGTCATCGGACACACTCTCATCCGGGTTGCCCTTGATCACATCAGTGCTGAACATAAAAATATGATGCGCAATTTCCGGATATTCCCTGGTCCGTTACGAACTCAAAAGAGTACTCGTCATTCTCCTTTAATGGATACGGACTTAACAAAATTGAATTTGTCTTTCAGGTCAGAAATCTTGCCGCCTTTTTTGATGTGCTCGTGTATAGCATTTTTATCATCAAGCATTTTCTTGAAGATAGCAGCTCCCTTTGAATTGGCGGTTTTCCGTATGGCAGCACTATTTTTCATGGCTAGACAACGATAATAATTTTCCCTGTGGGATGCCCCTCTAAACAACAGGGAATACAGGTTTAATACCGTTACATCTTTGTATCATAATGACCCAATTTACCTTAAAAGGTTGAAAGGTTTGAAAGGTCTGAAAGGTTTGTCCAAGGGACTCCTATGGAGAGAAGTTTTCTAAAAACTGGATTTTTTAGTAAATTTGATGTGTTCTGAAATGAAAACTTGACCAATGAGCACAACAGAGATAAGACAAAAATTATTTGATTATATCCGAATGGCCGATGACAAGAAAGTAAAAGCCATTTATACAATCCTTTCAAACGAGATCCAGGAAGAAACCGATATTTGGACAGATGAATTCCTGCAGGAATTGAACAAAAGAACGGCAGAATTTGAAAGCGGAAAAGCAAAGGGCCTCACATGGAAAGAAATAAAATCCCGCGGGAGACCGGTGACGCTGATGGGGATTTAGTTCTATAATGATCAAACATTTCCCCTAATTTTTTGCGTAATCGATCAATTTTGAAACGTATACTTATTTTTTTTGCAACCATCTCATCAGAATTATATCATACACCTGGTAATAGGATTTACCGTCACCTGTCAAATACTGATACGTTAATTCGCGCTTAAGGAGATATTCAAGTGCCCGAAGTACCGATGGCCCTGAGCCAAGATCATACTTACGGATAAATTCACTGGCAGTAGGTGAAAAGACCATTCCTTCTGCAGCAATAGCTGACAATACCTGCCATTGGCTTTTAGTCATTGAATTGCGTAAAGAATAGTACGATAATTTACTCTCCTCATAAATATCGACGATAGCCTCGTCAATCATAGAAGAGGTCACAGACCTGTTTGCCCTGGCATACACACGATTACACAATAACTGGATATTGTAAGTATTTCCATCTGCCCACGAAATTATAGTTTCAATGTCGGCAAGCCCGATCACAATGCGGTTTTTCCTAAAATGTTTTTGAATATACGCTGAATAGACTTTTTGATCTATTTTATCTATGCGCAAAGATTGCGTACTTGCATAGAATGGCCGTTTTGCTGATTGAAACATCCCGGAAAGAAGGTGGAACTGACTTCCTGAAAATATAAATCTTACATTTTTTAACTTTTGGATCTCCGATCGCAACCAGCCTTCCACGGCAAGGTGATCATCCTCCCAGGAATGGATATGCTGGAATTCATCCAGTGCAATCACCGAGGGACCCAATTTATCCACCCAGGCCATAGCTTCTTTAATCGTACTGCGTTGCTGCATCCCTGATTTAAAATCAATTTCAATTTCAAAATTTCCGGTATGCGGATTGGTTGATATAAGGGGGCGCATTGAAAATATCCAATCCTTGAATTTTTGGATGGCGTTTTTCTTTTTTGCAATTCCATTCAGAATTGCCGAAATAAAACCATTGACAAAATCGCTAAGAGATATGGCTTCCTGCATGTCAAAATAAATGCAATTCCATTTGGGCAAGTGATAAAACACGTGCCTTATAAGCCCGGTCTTACCGATTCTACGGGGCGCAAAAAGGGTTACATTTCGTCCATTACGAACAGCATCGGTCAAATCATTTTTTTCCTTTTCGCGGTCACAAAAATATTCCGGACCAAAATACCCATGAATGGGAAACGGATTTAGCGGTTTCTCCTCCATGCTGTAAAGATAAACAATTTGTAATTAACATTTTGTTATTTACAAATTGTTATATTTCTGGCGCATTTCTTTCTGAAGGCCGGTGTTTTATATACAGCGACTTAAATAACGCAGCATATTTTTTATGGAAGCATGATAGTGTACTAAACTATCTATTATATTACGTGGTAAACAGCGTTTGCTTCATACGTGTTACAAACCACAACCTCTGCAAGCCCTGAAAGGGCGGAATACATCAGCCCGGGGTGAGCAGCGAAGCTGGGAGCCCCGGGTGAGGATGGCCAAGAATCAAAGCCCTGAAAGGGCGAAATAGGATCGGGGATTAAATTTGTATCACGTTCTTAAATTCGCGTCTTTTCATATTCCGCCCTTTCAGGGCTTTGTTTGGTCGATCCTTGACCCGGGGCTTGGCGCTTCGCTCCGGCACCCCGGGCTGATGTATTCCGCCCTTTCAGGGCTCAAAAATATACTGCATAATTTATGTTGCTATGTATAATTGGAAATGAGCACTGGATTTTCCATTCGCAATATAATACTTTACCATTTTTACCGGGAACGGGCCAGAGCACCACTCTTAATATCCCAGGAAGAAGAAAAATTACAGGGCAATTTATCATACCAGCAGAAATCCGCGTAGAAAATACCAAAAATAAAACTGCGATTCATACTTTTAAACGCCACAGACCCGTATTTAGACCTGTATTAAACCTGCCTTTTAACCTGAATTTCAACCTGTCTTTAAACCTGCATTCTAACCTGCCTTTAAACCCAACTACGCACCCTGGCTAAAACCCTCGCAAGCTTCTGCCTGCACTAAAGTTTCGGCAGACTGGTCGTCGGGCAAGCCTGTATTTTTAAACCTGCATTCAACCTGCATTTCAACCTTTTTCGTATATTAGTACCCTAATTCTGACTGATCGGAGATGAAGAAACTTTACCTGATAACCTGCCTGCTCCTGGCCGTGACGATCACTGCGGAAGCGCAAAGTTTTTATACGATTAGAAGGGATAGGAGCCTGATCGCTACCGCGGGGTTGAATACTTCCACCTACTACGGCGATCTGAAGGACAATTCTGATGTAATCGACGCAAAACCAAGCGTTTCTTTGGGGTTAATGACCAGTCTGACCAGATTTGTCTATCTGAGAAGTGAATTTTCCTGGGTTACGCTTTCAGGGCGAGATGATGAATCCTCCGATGGTGGCAAAACAAGCCGTAATTTATCCTTTACCTCAAGTAATTATGAATTAAATGTTGTGGGGGTTTTTAATGCTTTCGCGCATAGGGGAAGATTTTATCAGCGTCCCAATTTCAACGCCTACGGATTTATTGGTGTGGGTGCGCTCTATTTTAATCCCAAAGGTACCCTCAATGGTCAAAAATATGCTCTTCAACCTTTACAAACCGAAGGGGTCAAATACAGCAGGTTTGCGTTCGTAATCCCTTTTGGTGGCGGTATCAAGACAAAGCTGACACCGTTCCTCAACCTGAATCTCGAAATCGGCTACCGCAAAACTTTCACGGATTATGTCGACGATGTAAGTACAACCTTTGTTGATAATGCCTCCTTTTCAGATCCTATCGCCAGACAACTTGCCGACAGAAGGCCGGAGATCGGTCTGCCAGTCCTTGAGGCCGGACACAAACGTGGAGATCCCTCGAACAAAGATGTCTACATGTTGTTAACTCTTAAAGCTGAATACTACCTGCCCTATCAGCTGGGCAATCAAAGCCGGAAACTTTACAATAGAAAACGCCGCGCGTCCCATCGCTAATGCTTGCGCGCAGTTGCCAGTTACCGGGTGCCAGTTACCGGGTGCCGGTTTCCGGTTGTTCTTGTCTATTCATGATTTATTTCTCCCGGGAGACTGGTCTTTGTTCCCGGTTGCCAGGTGATTGGTATAAACTACAAGTTTGAGGCCTATGAATTGTAATGGCGTTGCCTGCGGCTTGGGCTTACCAGTTGTTCTCGTTTATTCAAGATTTATTTTTTCGGAAGATTTGCGTAAAATAAAACTTGAAGCTTAAGATTGACATGGCGTTGCCTACGGCCCGGGCTTTCGCTACTCGCCAAACCCCCACACAGGCCACTTCGGGCTCAAACAGGCCGCTCAATCCCTAACGCAATCTCCCCGCATGCTGGCGCGCAGTTGCCAGTTACCGGGTGCCGGTTGCCGGATTATTCATGATTTTATTTTTCCCTGGAAATTGGTTTTGCTTTTTGGTAAATACCTAAAGCATCGTTCGACCTAGTTCTGTTGTGAATGGGCCCGTGCGGCTAGCTCTTTTGCTTTTCATGGATTAATTTCTGCCACATCTTTTGTGAGACGTATTACTTCTTTCGTCGGAGTGATGTATTACAGGTCGGAAATTATACGTCTTGGCTCTGACTGAAATTTCCACAAAACTTGTACTTGCTGTGAATGTGCAATCCCGGAGGGGTTGAATAGATACTCGGAATTGGCTACGGAATTATTCGATGACAGAACACAACCCGGCAACCGCCTGCCCGCCGTAGCTTTAGCGTAGGTGGGGCACCCGGCAACCGGTAACTGGCACCTGGCACCTGGCACCCGGCAACTGGCAACTGGTAACTGGCACCTAATTCTCAGAAACCGCATCCAAGATCTCGAATCTCGAATAATTACTCCTGAACTCCGGAACAAGTTCCTTCATCAGCGCAACCATCTTCAGTTCGTTCTTGTCAATGATCAGGTCATTGAACAATTCAACATAGCTGTTGATCCCGGGGTATTCGTATTCCTGCACGTTGGCGATCATGATCTTTTCATGATGGGTGGGAATGGTGCTTTCGGTTTGATTCAATAATTCTTCGAAGAGCTTTTCTCCATCGCGCAAACCCGTATACACGATATCGATATCCTTATTCGGCTCAAGGCCCGACAAGCGGATCATTTTCTTTGCCAGGTCGAGGATCTTGACAGACTGGCCCATATCAAAGATAAAGATCTCCCCACCTCTCCCCATCACGCCGGCTTCAAGCACAAGCTGACAGGCTTCGGGAATGGTCATGAAGTAACGGGTGATCTCCGGATGTGTAACCGTGAGCGGACCACCCTGCTCGATCTGCTTTTTGAACACAGGTATTACAGAACCATTCGACCCCAAAACATTTCCAAAGCGCGTCGTAACAAATGATGTATGCGGCTCGGATGTATTGTCCATGTGTTTGTTCAGCGATTGCACATAGATCTCCGCAATACGTTTTGAACAACCCATCACGTTCGTAGGGTTAACAGCCTTGTCGGTGGAGATCATCACAAACTTCTCCACTTTGTGTTTAATGGCGAGGTCAGCCAGGATTTTAGTCCCTAATATATTGCACAATACAGCTTCTGACGGATTATTCTCCATCATAGGTACGTGTTTGTACGCTGCAGCATGGAAGATCATATTGGGCCGGTGCCCGTGCAGGATAGCATCCATCCGGTCTGCGTTGGCAATGTCCGCGACGTAGCTAAGAACACCGATACCGGTCTCCAGCGCTTTGATCTCGCGGTCTATTTCAAACAACGGGGATTCCGCCTGGTCGATCATGACGAGCAACTTGGGATGATAGTGCATGATCTGCCGCACGAGCTCCGAACCAATGGATCCCGCCGCACCGGTAATACATACTACCTTGCCCCTGATCTCACCGTAGACATTTGGATTATCCAGTTTAATGGAATCGCGTTCCAGGAGATCTTCGATGTGGATCTCCTTGATCTGGTTAATGCTCAGCTCACCCCTCACCCAACGGTCTACGGGCGGCACCATCCTGATCTTCACCTGGTGACGCAGACAAACATCGACCAGCTCGTTTTTCCTTTTGATGGAAAGGTTCTTAACCGTAATAATAAACTCATCGATGTTAAGGCTGATGAACAGTTCTTCCAGTTGCTCAGTGCTGGCCCTGTATATTTTTGAACCGTTGATAACTTTTCCAACCTTGCGGGGATCATCTTCAACAAATCCGAACACACTTGACGAAGGAGACGAATCAATAACCTGTTTGGTAACAAGGCCGGTCTGGCCGGATCCGAAGATCAGGACTTTTGAGTTTTTAAGTACGCCCCTGGTATAAAATGAAAAGATATATTTTATCAGGAGGCGGTAGTTAAACAGAAAGAGGAATGATGCGAGGTATGAAATTAAAACAACAGAATACGGAATGAGGTTGACAGCGGTATTTGAAAAATAAACAAGGTTGATCGCGCAGATCAATAACGAGTTAAGGATCACTGTAAAAAAGATCCGCACCCCATCCTGGATACCGGTATACCGGACGATACCCTGATAGCTGCCCGATACGATAATAGAAATAAGACCACAGGCAATTGTAAGAATGACGCCTGAAATGAAATTATTCTGTTGAATGTCCGGAATATCAAAATTAAAACGCAGCAAGTAGGCGATGACAGCCGAGAAACCGATAAAGCCCAGGTCGATGACTATTATAACCCAGCGCGGAAGAATGCGAAGGTTATAAACCCATTTAATTACAGAATACTGAAACATTAAAAAGTGGGATTAGGTCAGGCCGGCAGAATAATTTATTCAACCTCTATTTCAAAAACACTGTATTGGCATAAGGTTCCTTTAACCTTTTTTATAATTCTTATAAATTTTCCTTGCGCCTAAAATACCACCGGCAACAAGCAACCATTCGATTCCGGAAATGGGAACATCCGGATCGCCTCCCGGGTCACCGCCCCCCGGTTGAGCCATTAAAAATAATGGGAACAAAAGGACTAAAATGATTATTACTTTTCTCACCAGTTTTACAATTATTCTTTTACAATACGTTTAAACTTAGGGACACCTTTTTCTGTGACCTTCAATATGTAAACTCCTTTTGTCATTCCGGAAAAATCATACGTTCCGATCCATCCTTTTTGCGATGAATTCATAACAATGGTTCCGATAACCTTTCCTGTTGGGTCAAATATCACTGGTGGTTGGTTCTGTTCAAACCTGCTTTCAATAATTAATTCTCCTTTTACCGGATTTGGATACACATTCAGTTTACCGTTGCTGAAAGCTTCTTCATTGCCCGTTACCAGGAACATCTGTTGGGCAGAAGTGATACAGTCGCCGATCTTTATTTCCACAGTGTACGTACCGGATTCGGTCGGCGTGTAAATTTTTCCGGTAGCACCCTGAATTAATTCTCCATCCTTGTACCATTGGTTACCCTCTGTATAACTGGAAACCAGCTGGCCACTGTTCGTTTCACTCAGTGTTACGGGATCATAGCTGATGATCTGGGCTACAACTTCCACCCGTGGCCCTTCACAACCAAGGTTGTTCACCGCGGCCACATAGTAAGTTTTTGTTTTAGACAGCTCGGGCGTAGTAAATTCGCTTCCGGTCGCTCCCGCTATAGGAGCAGTATCATCGATGGACTCATACCACCGGAAATCACCCTCATCCGCCCCGGTTGCAGTCAGGCCGACAGCACCTGAAAGGCAATTGCTGGATCCTTTTGTGCTGCTTATCTGGGGCAGAATCTCATTGGTAATCGTAAAATCCTGATTGAGGGATATCTGGTTGCAATATGAATTGACTGCCTTCAGTTCAAAAATATTATCCCCTGCCGTTAATTGATCCTTCGGAATGGTAACGGTAAGGTTTGCTCCGTTACCTGCACCGATGTCGCTGATCAAGTTTCCATTGGAATAAATAGTGTAGTGAACATCGTTATTACTATTCAATATCTGAATGGATGCATCCGATCCCTGGCACACATCACTGGTAAGGATTTCAGGCTGAACAATACTCCCGTTAAATTCAAAGATCATTTTAAACCGTTCTCCGCCAAATGTCTCAGGTATATTACTATCGACATTAAAACCATAAATGGAAGTAGTTCTTGCATCCAGGGTTTGGTTTAGATAGTTATCAATCAGTTGAATTGACACCTGATCATTAAATGATTCCACACCTGCCAAAGACAGTTCATAACGCCCGGTTGCAACATCACTGACATCCAGTTTTATTTCCCGGCCGCAATCCACCGATCCCAATGTATTGATGGAAAGTTTATTATTATCGGTTAATACAGAAGAAAGGTTAAAGATCGTGTTCTGAAATTTCCGGGCATCATAAGCTGCATCAAAAAGATCGGTTGCTTCGTTGTGAAAGCGGATAACAATTTCATCTCTGAGATTCGATTGCCCTAAAGTGATACGAAGCAAATCGGAAAAGGGGGCAGTTCTGAAAAAGGTTGTGGAACTGGCCGATTTCGCTGATTCTGTTAGTGGCAGAACTGGCGAAGCTCCTGTGGCCTCTACCCAGAATGCCTGTCCCATAGCAATATCTTTGGTTCCACCGTTTGCACCGACACCACCAACGTACTGGGTGTAAATACCGTTTGGATTATCTCTGATATAAACGGCGTTCGCAATATTTGTCGAAGACGGATGGATCAAATCCCAGTCAATGGCGGAGGGATATGGATTACCTACAAGATTAAATCCATCGGCCCCCGGCGTTCCCACATTGTTATAGGTAACGGGAAGATTGATATTCCCTGAAAATACAGGCCCCCTTACATCCCACAGCGCTGAAGAAATTATATTTCCTCTTACATATAAAGCATATCCTGTTCCCTGTTGAAGGGTCTCCGTGTTGGCGTCAGCCGGAAAGTCAATCCATCCATCGTCATATGTAGTACCGATAGATTCATCATAGGCGAACATTGATTGGCTGGTAGTACATCCGGAACACGAGCTTGATCCCGTAAAAGATCCGGTAACCGGTATTTCAGATTGAATCTGACTTACAGGAGCGCCGGAAACAGGAGATGATATGTAACGGTATAGCCTCGTATTAGATTGTGACGGCATACTTTCCTGGGACATGAAACGCTGAACCGTAACATTCCCGGTAAAGTTTGCCGGAACGGGTAAAGCTGCAATACGGCCGTCCACGGTGGGATCATCATCGCTTGAAACAAGGGTGAAAATCCCTGCTAAACTTGTACCGACGGCGTTAAATTGTGAAGAAACCCCAACGAGGGTCAGCGTTCCTCTCAGACTATGAGTAGACTCAATCTCGACGTTAGTAGAACCGGTTACGTTCATGGAATAAAATTGAGTGGAACCAGTACCTCTTACGTTCGTGGTTCCGTTACCGTCAAAAATAACGGTACCGGTACCCGCGGAAAAAGAAGCGGCGCCAAGCCCTGAATTATTGGTCCACTGTCCGGCAATTTCTATAGTATTATTGCTACCGACGTTCAACCCGGTGTTAATAATAAGCTCACCATTGATATCCAGCGCATCCTGTAGGGTTTTGATATCGGTTCCGGAAACAGTCAGGTCAAAGAAATTATTAGCTGCGCCAGAGGTAATATCCTGTAGTCCTCCGTTTAACCTTACCTCTCCTGCCCGGCTAACGAACGTGCCGGCAGAACTATTCCAGTTGCCGCCTACGGCAACAAGGAAATTACTTGCGCTGACATCCAGTGTCGATGTTATGGTAAGGTGATTGTCGACATCCAGCGCATCCTGTAATGTTTTCGTTCCTGAACCAGCCAGGGTAAGTATGTCGAAAGCGCTTCCCGTGCTCCGTATGTTTTGGGCCGCGCCGTCAAAGATGGTGGTTCCGTTCGAAGTGAAAGTACCTGTATCATCCCAGTTGCCGGCCACGTTGATTGTATTGGCGCCGGCTGCAAGGGTGGAGTTGATATCGACATACCCGTTTACATCAAGGGCATCCACCAATGTTTTAGTACTGGTTCCTGAGAACTCCGTATTGAAGAATACTTCTCCTCCAGAGGTGATACTCTGAGCTCCGCCGTCAAAAATGAACAGGCCTGATTGTGCAGCTAAAATACCGCCACCGGACGCGTCAAAATTACCTGCGAGATTAACAGTTCTATTAGATCCAACACTAAAGGTTGCAGCTGATGCGTTTAGTGTAAGACTGCCATTGATATCAATATTATCCTGAATCGTTTTAGTATTGGTTCCTCCGATCACCACGTGACTGAATGCCTGACCACCGGAGGTAATTGATTGAGTGGCTCCATTGAATTGAATGGTCCCGCCATTAGAAGCAAATGAGCCGCTGCTGTAAAGCCAGTTACCCGAAACATTTGATGTACCAGTCGAAGCTGTTAACGCTCCGGCAATTGTAACGCTGAAAAAATTCGTTGCCGAACCTCCCGCGATCGCGGTGGTGCCATCAAAGGTGACGGTCCCGGTTCTGCCATTAAAGGAGCCGTTATTGGTCCAATTTCCGGCTACGTTAACGGCATACGCCGTGGCGCTCACGTCAAAGGTTACACCATTGTTAATAACAAGGGCTCCGTTGATATCTATTGGGTTTGCGAGCGTTTTGGTCCCGCTGTTGGCAAGCGTAAGGTTAAAGAAAGGTTGTCCATTCGCGTTAATTGTCTGGGCTGTTCCATCAAACGTTACTGTTCCGCCCGCTGCCGTGAAAGTTCCGTTGTTGGTCCATGCTCCGGCCACATTAACAGGCTGGTTGGCCCCTACATCCAATGCCGAGGAAATAGTTAAAGTTCCGTTTACATCCAAAGCACCTTGCAGAGTTTTAGTTCCAATACCGGCAAAAGTAACGTGATTAAATGGCTGGCCATTCGGGTCGATGTTCTGATTGGCGCCATTAAAAGTAACTGTTCCGCTATTGGCTGTAAAACTTCCCAGGTTCTCCCAGGTAGTCTGGACATTTATATTTGCATTTGGAGCACTGAGGGTCGCGCCAGAATTGATCGTCAGGTTACCAAATTGTGTACCCCCAATGGATAACCCGCCCAAAATTGTTGTTCCGGCCCTCGAAAAGGTAACTGTGCTTGACCCGGCTATCGTAAATGCTCCGCCATTAACCAAGAAATTTGCTCCTGCCATCGTAAGGTTGAAAGTACTTGCATTAAATGTTCCGGAATTAACATTCAGATCCCCATTAATGGTGATTGCCTTATCCAGCGTGGCATCTCCGGCCACGGTAAGGCTATTGAGTGCTGTGGGACTGGAGGGCAATTCAAGTCCGGTGGTTAACGTTCCGGCATAAGAAACGTTATAGCTGCCAGTCGTGTTCGGAGCATTATTGGTAATAGTGGCTCCTGCATTTCGTGAAAAAGTAGAGCTGTTGGCCATGGTTAGCCCTGAGCTATGGGTGAGTGTACCCGCGTTAAGAGCTAATGTTCCATTTATAATGAGAGCACTGCTTAGCGTATAGGTACCACCGGAGGTCCGGCCAAACGTAAGATTATTTAATTGGCTAGAGTTGACAAATGGTAATGCGGATAATGGCCCGGTGCCCCCGATTATAAGGTTAGAAGTGTTGTTGCTCTCTAACCCGCCTGAAGCCCCACCACCCGTTTGAGTTATGTTGCCATTGACCGTTAAGGTTTGACCGTTGAACCTTAATTCACCGGCCTCTGTGAAAGACAATGTTCCGCTTATCGTCAGGGAAGTCCCCAATGAAATCGTTGCATCCCTTGAGATGGTCAGGTTATTCAGGTTTTGAGAGCCTGCCGCAAAATTCAAGTTACCCGTAATCGTTCCGGAACCCGAAAATGTCAAATTTGATGTGGATAATCCTCCAATCGTTCCTCCGGTCGCAGTAAAATTGCTCTGAATAACCAAAGTATTAGAATTCCCAATATGCAGTGGGTTACTTGTCAGCGTTAGATTTCCAACTACGCTCGTGCTTCCTATAACATTATTAGTCACGCCGGAAGTGTTGGTATTAGCTATCTCAAGATTGACCGCAATTCCATTCAACGCGCCAGAACTTCCCCATTCATTCCCAAGATTCTGAGCTGAAGTCCCATTATATATAATATTTGAATTTGCAGTGTACGTTCTAGTTCCGGAAAGCCGGATATTTCCCGCGTTTGTTCCGGTCACTAACCCATCTGTCGAGGCAACACCTAATATAGCGCCTGCCTGTAGTGTAAATGTGCCATTGCCCATTAGATAACTTGCGGCATTCAAATTTAGTGTCGAACCATTTTCAACCGTAAAATTGATATTTTGTGTGGTGGTTATAGTATTGATGAATTGGTGCGTTGCCGCACCGCCAAAAACTATATTCGTTGTACCACCACTCGAAGTTATAGTGTTCCCATTAAATGAAACGTTGCCTGCAACGTTTACTGTTGCAGCACCAGTTCCAAGCATAAATTCAAAATCCCCCCCTAGAATATTAAAGTCTCCACTTAAATTCATGATTACATTGGCGGCATCTCCGGACATGTAGGGTGCTCCGCCATTTACCGTGAAATCACCGAGGAGATTTAAGGTTAGGTTCGCGCCGGGATCATTTGCAAAAGCAATAATACCATCGTTGATTGTAAGGTTTCCATCAACATTTAGAGTGTAAGCCGTTGCAATACTAAAATAAAGTACATCTCCTCCTACACCCATTGACTGAATGGTCAGATTTCCATTTATATCATCAAGTTGGCCGTTTAAGTCAAGGGTTGAGCCGCCTGCATTCAAGTTGATAGTGTTCCAAATAAAATTTCCAAAGGCCTGATCAAGTCCTGTGGGGGCAGTCGTGTTAGTTGTATATCCTGTTATCTGACAGGTGGATGTGGCATTCCATGTGACAACAGACGTCGTTGATCCACGCGGAATACCTCCTGCGGTTGTGGTGTGCTGATGATCATAAACAGAATTTGCATTGAATGTCAACCTGGAAGTTGAACCTACAAAATTTATATTGCCTGCGTTGTTTATTGTCCCGGATACACTTGCACCACAAAAATTACCGAGAATTCCATTGTTAACTGTAAGTGCCCCAGTTGTACCATTAATCGTTAATACGGCACCCGACGATATTATTAAATCAGTTCCGCTTCCCGGTCCGTTCGCCAGGGTCAAAGTCACGGCATTATTAACAATTACCGCTCCTCCGGTTTGGATGGTGGTTTGATCTATAGTGACATTAGCGGTAATAGTAACAGTGTGGCCACTTTGGACACTAATTGCTCCGTCAGCATTTGTAGGCGTTGAGGGCGCAGGATTTACCCATACCGCCCCATCAAACCTCTCCCATGTATTTACATTATTCCAGTCTCCGGTTTGAAAACTTCGAAACGCGCCGGCCACCTGACCCGAACAAATTGTGATACTCGCAAAAAAAAGAATGCAGCAGTAAAGTCCCTTCATACACAGAATCGGTTTATAGAGTCCACAAAACTACAGAAAAAACAGAGAATAAAAAGAGTTAAAAAAACGCACAATAAATACGATAAACTAGCTTAATAGTAACCTGACTTAACAAAAAATCCGACAAACTGCCGGTTCATTTTTTCAGGATTCTCTGATAAATAAAGCCCGCCATCAAAAGTATCATCAGCATTGGGTTGACGATCAGGCGGTGTACCTGCGACAACAATGGGGATGATATTTCAGAATCCCCTTCTAAAGAAAGCTTTACAACCAGATAAACCGGCAAAATTACCAGCAATTCAAATAAAAAGACCCAAAAAGCGATTTTAAGGTATTTATTCTCCCTGAATAGTGCAAAAATGATTAAAAAACAGGCCAGATCATTCAAAATAAGCCTGGTGGTGCGGTTAATGACGAAGATGACATTGGGATGGAAATCACCCAGCAGGACTGCCAGGTTAATTCGTTGGAAAAGATAAACTAGACCCAGAATCGCAATTCCGGTCAGAAATAAGGTGGCCCTTATCCATAATTCAGGCAGTGGCTTTAAGTTTGCGCTTTTCATTGAAACGGATCACCCAGACGGCCCATAGTCCAAACACGACAATGTACAAGATTGCAGTAAAGAAATACTTATGGTAATAATAAAACTGCCGGGAGTCGTTTAAAGCCAGATGATAAAGCAGACCAATACGCAGTAGGTTAAACAAATGAATGATCAATATCCCCAGCGGAAGAAAAAGCGCCAGAGTTTTAAGCGGACCACCGAAAGCAAAAAGAAAAGCGATGAAAACAATCATTACGTTCAGGCCATTGCACCCTTCAAAAACATATAACACCACATCACCCGTCGCCTTCATCGCAATTTTAGGTTGACCCACGACGTCTTCAATCGAAGTATCATAACCCGTGTGATCAAGACACCAGGAAGTCTGGGCAGTAACCAACCGCGTTACACCATCGGCCTGCTCGTATGATTCAATATAGATTCCGTAAAGAATATTTCCGGCAAAATAAAGGGCGAGAAATTTTCCCAGGAACATTAATGCGGGTTTGAATTCTTTCAGAAGCTCCATGTTATAATACTAGTTAAAAAAGGCAGGTCTAATACAGGTTGAAAGGCAAGTTAAAAATTCAGGTTTAAAGGCAGGTTGAAATACAGGTTAAAAGACAGGTTTAAAGGCAAGTCGAAATGCTTGTAAGAAACGGCATTAGGCACCTGCGACTTTCTTTATTACGTCAACCACTCTCTCCAGGTCCTCCTTGGCAAGATTACTTCCCGATGGAAGACAAAGTCCATCTTTAAAAAGACGCTCGGAAATTCCATTGGTATAGGCCGGACAACCTGCGAAAAGCGGTTGCAGGTGCATGGGTTTCCACAAGGGCCTGCTTTCAATATTTTCTTTTTCCAGCGTAAGCCGGAGCGTCTCGCGATCAACTTTTGAATCGCTGAACTGGATGGTCGTTAACCAACGGTTGGACCGCACGCCGCTGACTTCACCCTGAAAGGTGATGGCAGTGATCTGGCCAAGTTCTTTTTTATAATAGTCGAAATTTGCACGGCGCTGGTTTACGCGTTCCTTCAGCACTTTTAATTGTCCACGTCCGATACCGGCAAGGACATTACTCATGCGGTAGTTGTATCCGACAGACGAATGCTGATAATGGGGAGCCGGATCCCTTGCCTGGGTGGAAAGAAATCTCGCTGTTTTGATCCATCCAGGATTTCGCGATACCAGGGCCCCGCCTCCCGAAGTGGTAATGATCTTATTTCCATTAAATGAAAAAATACCGAGATCTCCGAATGTGCCGAGATACTTTCCTTCATAAGTTGAACCCAATGCCTCGGCAGCATCTTCGATTACAGGAATGTCATATTTCCTTGCGATCGCCATCAGTTCATTCAGGCGTGCAGCCATACCGTATAAATGCACGAGGATCATGGCCTTTGGTTTTTTACCTCTTTTGATCCTGTCTTTTATCCCCTCCTCCAATAGATTGGGATCCATGTTCCAGGAGTCTGATTCAGAATCGATAAACACCGGAGTGGCCCCAACGTATTTAATGGGATTGCAGCTTCCGGAAAACGTAAACGACGAGCACAACACCTCATCACCTTGCTGCACATCCAGAATAATCAACGCGAGATGGATCGCCGCCGTCCCCGAACTTAACGCTGCGCAATGTTCGATGCCGTTCCACGCCGCGAGCTCTTTTTCAAAAGCCTCTATATTAGGACCAACAGGTGAGATCCAGTTTGTGTCAAAAGCCTCGTGCACGAACTTCATCTCCTCGCCGCCCATGTGGGGTGGGGAAAGCCAGATCTTTTTCTTATCCATTGAAGTTTAGGTGGAGGTAAAAGTACAGGTTTAAAGGCAAGTTTAAAGTCAAGTTTAAATGCAAGTCGAAATGCAAGTTTAAAGGCAGGTAAAAATACCAGGTTAAAAGGCAGGTTTGAATGCAACTCTAAATGCAAGTCTAATGCCATGTAAAATCCAGCAGGGATTGAGGAAAATTCGGTATGTTATGTTATTTTTCGTAAATAATAAAACCCTCTATTATGAAAAAAGTAACCAACTTCAGGGAGCTGGAAGTGTATAAGCTCTGCCGTAAATTGTCCAAAGAAATTTTTGAGCTTTCAAAGAAGTTTCCCAAAGAAGAAACGTATTCCCTTACCGATCAAATGCGAAGAGCCTCACGTCCCGTTGGAGGTCAAATTGCCGAGGCGTGGGGAAAGCGCAGCTACGAAAAACATTTTGTTAGTAAACTTACCGATTCGGATGGAGAACACCTCGAAACTCAGCACTGGATTGAAACTGCCTGTGACTGTTCGTACTTCTCGGTAGAAACTGCCAAAAATCTAATAAGCCAATACATTATAGTAGGTAACATGATTACTTCAATGATCGACAAGTCGTCTTGGTTCTGTGACTAATGAGTACTGGTTGAAAAACCAAGTTGAAAGGCAGGTCTCAAATTCAAGTTAAAAATGCAAGTTTAAATGAAGGTCCAAAACTCAAGTCAAGTAACACTACCAGTTTAAATTATGGTAGAAGGCCATTAGTGCGGATGACTTCTCAAACCGACTTACCTGCATTTGAACTTGCATTCGACCTGCATTCAGACGTGCATTTCAACCTGCATTAAACTTGCATTTCTGCCTGCATTCGAACCTGCATTTCAACCTGCATTCAAACCTGCAATTAGACCTGTATTAGACCTTGCATCTAGACCCTGCATTTCAACCTGCATTTAGACCCTGCATTTCAACCTGGATTTAGTGCGCTTTAATACAGTTTCTTTACTGAACAATCTTCCAGCCTGTATATCGGCTTCTGATGCAAGCGCACGACTTGTAAGCTTTTCCTTTAAAACAGGATGAAGGCTTGTTTTTTGTAAAATGGTACGTATAGCTTTAAGTACGTTAATATCCGTTTCCTGCTCGATCATACGCTGCAATTCGGTTTTTAATTCTACAGTACTCATACTTTTCGGATCTTAATAGATTTCGGCTATAAACTAAATATGCCTTATTTATTCTACAAAGATAACAATTTCAATGGTGCCAATGAAAACGTATCCATTCGCCGTTGAGCGGTTTAAATGCAGGCTGCCTTTCAACCTTGCCTCTCAACCTTGCATTTCAACCTGCATTTTAAACCTGCATTTAGACCCTGCATTTCAACCTGCATTTAGTACGGTTGTTTTGATCATCCATACGATATATTTTTCTACCTGGCCGGCAAGATAATAGGGAAGGTTAAGAAGATAATATCTTTTTTTTAGCGGTGTGACTACCGTATCTATTTTGAGCTTTCCGGAATAAAATCTCACTGCCCATGGATGGGGTGCCTGATCCATATAAAGATGCAATGACCTGAGTTTTCCCGCGGCTCCGGATTTTACTTCCAAAGGGATAATGTTTTCTTCAACCTGAAGAAGGTAATCAACCTCCGCGGAGGATTCTTTTTTCTGACGCACCCAAAAATTGAGACTTTCCAGGAGCGTAAAATGCGAAGCAAGAAGTTCCTGGCCTACCAGGTGTTCAATCATTTTCCCCTGATACACCGATTGTAAATCCTTAATGCGAATTATTTCCTTCTGGATACCGGCAAAATGATTCATTAAACCAGTATCAAGCACATGCAACCGGGGTGCTTTTCGCAGGTCAGGTTGTAAAGGAGGCACTGTATGAACCGTGGGGTATACAAGGTGTAGTAGCAATGCTTTTTCCAAAGTCCGTAGTGCTTCGCCTTCTTCCCGTGAGCCGTAATTGGAATTACCAAAATTTTGAAATTTTATGCGGGACCCGGCTTCCAGGAATGCAGCCCTCAGGGTATGGCGCAGCACATGAGTCTGCGTTAAATTAGAGGAATATTTTTCTATGTCGTCCAGATACGATATCAACAGTGATTCATATACACTTTTCAACTTTGTAATATCCTTGTGCAATGCATAATTCTGAATGGCTTCAGGCATTCCTCCGATGAAAGCATAACGATGAAAAAGTTGTAGTAATTTATCATGGGCAAAGTCATCGATAGGTATTTTTTCATATTGAGCAAGAGCAAGTGATTCACTCATTGCACCAAGATATTCATCAAAGGCTACTGGACGGATCACGCGGTATTCAACCCTGCCAACAGGTACGGAAACTTTTTCATGAAGTAAGGTCTCTAATAAAGAACCTGCCGCGATGACGTAAAGATCAGGCGCCTCTTCAAAGAAATACCGGAGTTTGGCAATCGCTTCGGGCGCCTCCTGTATTTCATCAATAAAAATTAAAGTAGTTCCTCCCCTGCGTGATTTAT
>JBBDXJ010000235.1:0-19652 GCA_040902445.1 Cyclobacteriaceae bacterium
CAGCAGGCGGGAGTGCAGGTAGAATACATCGCCGGGATAGGCTTCGCGTCCCGGAGGTCTTCTGAGCAGGAGTGACACCTCGCGATATGCAACAGCTTGTTTTGAAAGGTCATCATAAATTACGAGCGCGGGGCGACCGGTGTCCCTGAAATATTCGCCAATGGCGGCTCCAGTGAAAGGCGCGAAAAATTGCATAGGCGCCGGGTCAGAAGCGGAGGCCGCAACGATCACCGTGTAAGGCATGGCACCCGCTTTTTCCAAAGACGCGGCTACTCTGGCAACAGTTGAATTCTTTTGTCCGATGGCTACGTAAATACAAAGCACCGGATGGCCTTTTTCGTAAAATTCTTTCTGGTTAATAATGGTGTCCAATGCTACCGCGGTTTTTCCAGTCTGGCGATCGCCGATGATCAGTTCACGCTGTCCACGGCCTATGGGGATCATGGAATCAATTGCCTTGATACCAGTTTGCAACGGTTCGTTTACTGGCTGGCGGAAAATTACACCGGGTGCCTTTCTTTCAAGGGGCATTTCGTAGAGTTTCCCCGCGAGCGGTCCTTTGCCGTCAACAGGTTTTCCGAGTGTATCGACAACACGGCCAAGCATACCATCACCCACTTCGACAGCGGCGATTTTGCCAGTGCGCTTTACAGTGGCACCTTCGCGGATATCTCTGTAATCACCCAACAAAACTGCACCCACATTGTCTTCTTCAAGGTTAAGGATCAAGCCTCTCAACCCTGTTTCAAATTCTATCAATTCACCCGCCTGAGCTTGTGTTAAACCATAGATCCGGGCTACACCATCGCCAACGGTTAATACCGTACCAACCTCTTCAAGTTCGGCGTCGGTACGGGCTTGCGAAAGTTGTTCGCGTAAAATTGCTGATATTTCTTCAGGTCTGATCTCTGCCATCTGAATAGGAAATTATAGTTCTTTAATATAAGGGTTCTGACTAAACTTGAGCTTCAATGTTTTGATCTTGCTTTTGATGGAAGCATCAACCTGACGGTCGCCGACATCCAGAATAAAACCTCCGATCAAATCAGATTCTACTTTTTCAATCAATTCAATTTGTTTCTTATCGCTGTACGACTGCACCAGTTTTTCCATTTCACCGCGGAGTTTTGCATCCAACGGTATGGCCGTTGTGACTGTCGCCTTGCCAATGCCTTTGTATTCGTTATAGGCATTGTGAAATTCCCGCGCGATGCTCAACAGGATAGGCTCACGGTTTTTCCGGGTAATGATCTCAAAAAAAGCCATTGTCAGGCTATGCACTTTGCCCTTGAAGATCTGTTTCAGGATCTCCAGTTTCTTATCGTGTTTGATCACAGGGCTCTGCAGAAGCAGTTCAAAGGCTCTGCTTTTCGAAGCTGCTTCTGAAAACAAAAGCATATCGCGATGAACTTCCTCTAATGCCTTCTTTTCAACTGCCAGCCCCAGAAGTGATTTTACATAACGGGATGCCGCCCTGGAGTCTGCCATACGATTAGTTAACCTTTAAGTCTTTTACGTAGGATTCTACGAGTTCTTTCTGGGCTTTGTCGCCGGAAAGGTTTTTCTTCATTAATTTCTCGGCAATCTCCAGAGAAAACATCGCTACCTGTACTTTTATGTCTTTCATGGCTGCCTGTTTTTCGATGTTGATGGCAGCGCGGGCGTCTTCAACGATCTTATCAGAAATTTTCTTCGCATCGTGCTGCGCTTCTTCCCTCATTTTGATGGATACTTCACGGGCCTGGCGGAGAATCCTGTCACGCTCCTCACGCGCCTCACGAAGCAATTTTTCGTTGCTCGACTGCATCGTCGCTATCTCATGCCTTGCTTTCTCAGCCGTATCCAAAGCCTGCTGAATGGAATGCTCCCTTTCCTTTAAAGAACGAAGGATTGGTTTCCATGCCATTTTGCCCAGCAGAACCAAAAGCAGGAGGAATACAACGACCTGCCAGAAAATAAGACCTACACCAGGGGTTAGTAAATCCATATTTGAAATAAAGTTTTAAATGCAATTAAAAAGGATACTTGCCTAGGCCCATTGCCGACGACAAGTATCCGGATAGAATTTACGCTTTGTTCGAGATCAGGAAACAAATCACAATGGCGAACAGCGCAATTACTTCGACAAGCGCAGCGATGATCAGCATGGAACCTTGCAATTTATTGGCTGACTCCGGCTGACGCGCCATTGCTTCCATGGCAGAACCACCAATTCTACCGATGCCGATCCCAGCACCAATTGCTGCCAAACCCGCACCGATCCCGGCGCCCATGATCGCATAACTAATGTCTACTAAAAAAGCGAACAACATATTTATGTATTTAAGTAAAACATCACCAGGATACCCTGGCTTATCTTCAAAAATCAGGTACCCACCTGACTTCAATTTCTATAACAGATCTTCCTTTAAATGATGATCATTATGTTCTTCATTAGCCATCCCGATATACAGTGATGAAAATAAGGTAAATACATAGGCCTGGATGGCTGCCACTAACAACTCAATCAAACTAATGAACACCACGAAAACCGACGCTAATCCACCGACCCAATATTCGTGAAAAATGAACACCAGGGAAAGCAAACTTAATATTACAATGTGTCCTGCTGTTATGGCTGCAAACAAACGTATCAACAGCGCAAACGGCTTGGTGAACAACCCGATAATTTCAACTGGAAGAATGATGATCCGCAGGATAAGTGGAACTCCGGGTGTCCAGAAAACATGTTTCCAGTAATTCTTGTTGCCGCTAAAGTTGGTTATGATAAATGTAAAAAAAGCCAACGTCATCGTTATAGCAATGTTCCCGGTAAGGTTCCCGCCACCGGGCAGAAGACCCAGGATATTCCCAAACAGAATAAAGAAGAAAAGCGTGAGCATATACGGTAGATATCGCTCATACTTGGGTCCTATATTTGGTCTTACGATTTCGTCCTTCACAAATAAAATTACAGGCTCCATAAATGCCTGTACTCCTTTCGGCGCCTTCCCCTTGTTTTTATTATAACCATTGGCTACCACTCTAAAAATTATCAAAAGAAGAATTGCATTTATAAACAACATCGCAACATTCTTAGTGATCGATAGGTCTAACACCTCTTTACCCGATTCTGTCAAGAAAATATGATTATTCTCCAGCTTGTAGCCATTGTATGAAACAAGATCGTGATGCTCGTCATAGAAGTGGCGTGATGAAAACACATCCAAACCCCTTTCCGCGGTGTAAATGATAACGGGAAGAAAAATAGTGCCATGGTGACCATCCCAAAAATGCCAGACGTGGTCATCCATTACGTGGTGCAAAATTACCTCACTTGCATTGAACTTTTCTTCAGGATTCTCTGCCTGCGCAGAGGCGGCCAATCCAGCGGAAAAGATGCCGAAAAATACAAATATAAGGGCGAGTGGAAAACGGCTTATTTTGTTAAGAAACAGGGTCATTTAGTCTTTTTCCAGGGTTTCTAAAATCCGACCGCAAAGGTATTAATTATAGCACCACAAAAAAATCTTTTAAAAAGATTTTGATCCCCTTTCAGGGCCTTTATTTATGTGAAATTTTATGGAATAGAAAGCCGATTTCCAGCGCAGTAAAAATGGCATAGGCGACCATGAAGAAAACTACATTGGCCGAGGAAGCGGCTCTATCCCGAAAGATCATAATGAAGTTATATGCACAATACGTCAACACCTTCACGGTTATTGTTATTAAGTACCTCTGAAGAAATAGAGAAGGGCTTGCTGTTCTATAAAGAAAGAAGAAGATCACCCCTGTGGTAAAAAACAAAAAAAGAAGGGTGTGAAAAAAGAAAGAAGGCATCGGAAAAAAATGCTGAATTGCACCGACCCATACAAATCCCCCAAAAATTGCAGCTGCCAGCAAAAGGGTGAAATAGAATTTACCCACCTGACTGGCGATTAAAGGATCGGTATACCTTATACAGACTGCCAGCAAATCCTGCCAGTATAAAGACGATCATAAATACGGGGTACCTCAGGTTAAGCCATTGATCAATCAAATAACCTAACCAACCACTCACACCAATGGTGGCCAGGAGTTGAAAGGCAAGGCCGCCATACCGGAGATAACTGTTATATCGACGTGGCTTCTTGTTGGGTAGAGAGGGTTCTGGTTTGAGCGCCATTTTCTGTTATTTTGATTTCCTTAACGGCCGCTCCCATTTTACAAGTACCGTTGAATAAAGCTCCGGGCTCAACTACCAGTTTGCCAGTGACAATGTCGCCATGGATTACGGCGGTAGCCTTTAATACCAGCAGTTCGGCTACTTCAATTCGTCCTTTAACTTCACCTTCAAGATCAGCGTTCTGCGCAGTCACATTTCCCTGTACGAACGAAGATGGGCCCAACGCCACTTTGGATTTTGACTTCACATTTCCCGTGACCTTGCCTTCTATCCGGATATTGCCATACGTCTCAACATTTCCTTCTAAAAAGGTGCCTTTACCAATGGTGTTGCTAGAGTTACTGATCTCTTCGGCTACACGTTTTTCTTCTTTGGTGGTGAACATAAATTTTTAGTTTAAAAAGTGACAAATTCTTCGGGATTTAATGAATTACCATTATACCATAATTCAAAATGCAAGTGTGGCCCGTTCGTTAGCTCTCCGCTGTTACCAACCAGGGAGATGATTTCCCCTGCATTAACAAATGTACCAACTTTTTTATAAAGATCTGCATTGTGCTTATAGACGGATATCAGGTTGGCACTGTGCTGGATCATGATGACGTAACCTGCATCCTGGGTCCAGGAGGAAAACAATACGGTCCCGTCTGCGATACATTTTACGGGCTCGTTGGTCTTGGTTACAATATCCACACCGTAATGGCCTTTCTTCACATTGTAGCGGTCAGATATGAACCCCGTTATCGGAGAGAAAAAGAACGCCTCGTGAAGCTCTTGTTTCTTCACATTTGCCAGTGAGATCAACGAGAGATCCGATTTTTCAAAATCCTTTCTGAAGGCAGTATCCGTAGGCTCCAGTTGAAGGTCAGATGGCCTGCTCAGCGGTTGTGATTCCCCGCGCAATAGTTCTGAGGGATCCATAAAATCACTGGTATCACCACTCAACACGCGTTGAAAGTTTGCGATAAACCTGTCTTTCCTGTCAACCTCAATAGCAAGGGAATCCACTTTCAGCGCGAGCCCATACAACTGCTGGTTCAAAACCATCTGCTCGTATTTAGGGTCGAACCATTTCTCCAGCACAGTTTCTACAAGGAACAAACTCATCCCAAATACCGTAATGAACAACAAGAAAGAAAAAAGGATTAATTTCGAATAAGTAAAACCCATGCTCGTCTTTTCAGCAAAATTTTCCTCATTGCGGATGATTAGCTGGTAGCGGGTTGTAAGCGCGCTGGATAAGGTTTTCTTTGCTTTCAAAGGAATGGCATTTGTACAAAATTAGAGATTCTGCCTGATTATAATATGGATTTTGAGAATTTTGCGTTCTGAGGTAACTAATTCGTCACTCTTGAAGAATCTGCTTATATATCCCTTTTTTCTGGTACTTATCCTACTTATCTCCTGTTCTCCCGAACGCAATACGTGGACCAGCAAAGCCTATCATAATACAACGGCCCATTTTAACGGATATTACTATGCGCTGGAGGAAATCAGAAAGGTGGAAGATATCATCCTTACAAGCCATATCGATGACTATAACCGCATCCTCAAATTATACCCATCCTTTGACTCCACCCTTGCAAAGGGCTTTGACAAGGAAATTCAGGAGGCAGTAAAAATGGCGAGCGTTGCCATCCAGCGCCATCCCAATAGCAAATGGGTTGACGATGCCTATATCCTGGTCGGCAAGTCCCGGATGTACAGCCTTGACTGGGGCAATGCCATTCAGACCTTTAAGTTCGTCAATACAAATTCCAAGGATAAGAATGCCAAACACCTTGCCATCATAAATCTGATCCGGACTTATATTGAACACAAGGAAATGAACAACGCCCTGGCGGCGATCGACTACCTGGAAAAAGCCTATCTCAGCAAAACCAATAAAAAGAAATTTCTGCTTGAGAAGGCATACTACTATCAAAAGCTGGATGACTACGACCAAATGGTGCGAAACCTCACCGCAGTGGATCACCTTCTGAAAAAAAACGACCGGCGTGGAAGGATCTATTTTATCATCGGACAAGTCTATCAGGAACTCGGCTTTGAGTCAGAGGCGTATAATTATTACAAAAAATGTCTCGGTACAAACCCCGAATATGAAGTGGATTTTTACGCGCGCCTGTACATGGCACAGGTAACCGAGATCTCAAGGAACCGCGACGTGAATGTTGCGCGCAAGTCATTCAGAAAGCTCCTTAAAGATTCCAAGAATAAAGAGTTCAGAGACAAGATCTATTATGAGATGGGGATCTTTGAATTGAAACAAAATGATATGAAAGGGGCGATCCATTTTCTCAATCGCTCCGTGAGAAGCGGAAACAATAAGAAAATTCAGGGAGAAGCCTATCTGAAACTTGGTGAGATCTATTATGATACCTTGAAAAACTATGAGCTGTCGCAAGCGTACTATGACAGCGCAATTTCCGCCTTACCTCAGGATTATGAAGGGTATGCTTCCATTAAAGCCAGGCAGGAAATATTGAATGATTTCGTGGGCTACTTAAGAACGGTACAGTGGCAAGACAGTCTGCTTATACTGGCAAACCTGGATTCGACTGCACTTCGCATGAAAGTGGATTCTGTTGTTACCGCTGAAAGAAAACTTGCCGAACTCAAGGCGGGAAAAAAGAAAAAACGCGCTAACCGGGTAGAGATCGAAACAGTGTCATCCGACAATTTTTTCAATAGCGATAATGAGGTCAACGCAGTCACGAGCGACTGGTATTTTGGAAACCCCGCCTCTATGGGAGTTGGTCAGTCAGAATTCAAAAGCCTATGGGGTGACATAAAGCTTGAGGATAACTGGAGAAGGTCTCAACGTATATCCGGCTCTTTCAATGACAACACTGAAGCAAATAACAACAATCCGCAAGCCGCTGAGAACGGAGTAACGTCAACGGAGGCGGCGGCAAGTGCCGATCCCGTTGATGTCGCTTTTGCCGGACTCGATAAACAAATTCCACGCACCGAGGAAGCTAAAAAGGAAGCTCTCGCTAAAATTGAAGAAGCTTATTTCCACCTGGGCGATATTTATAATTTTAAATTGGAGGAAAAGGAAAATGCCGTTGAGATCTATACAAAACTTCTCAACCGGTTTCCGGATTCGGATTATGAGGCCGAAGTATTATACACGCTTTACCTGATAACCAAGGACCGCGATCCGTCCCAGGCTGAAAAGTACGCAGACCTGTTAAAGGAAAGACATCCGAATTCCACCTTTACGAGGATTTTGTTAAATCCTGATTACCTTCAGGAATCCAGCCAGGTAGCTGAGAAACAAAAAGTCATCTATAAAGATGCCTATGCGGTCTTTGATGCAGGCCATTATGACTCCGCGCAAGTCATTGTCAGGAACGCCCTTCAATTAGGGGAAACTTCCTTTAATCCAACCCTCAAACTTCTGGAAATTCTGATCATTGGAAAAACAGAAGACATCAGCAAGTATCAATATTCCTTACAAGAGTATATAAAGGCTCATCCCGATACCGAACAAGCACAGTATGCTCAAAAACTTCTGGACGCTTCACGTCAGTTTGTCGAGGCCGAAGAGAAACGAAAAGGGATCCGTTTCCTTACTTCATTCGAAGAGCCACATTATTTCGTTCTGGTTTATCCGCAAAGTGATGATATAAACGAAGTGACTGCCGCTGCACTTGAATATTTCAATGAAACCTATTTCAGTCAATTCGGATTAAAAACAAGTCAGCTGGTGTTAAACGATCAATACGCCATTACCTTTGTATCCGACCTGGAGGGTAAAAAGGCAGCCATGGAGTATTTCCAAACATTCACCGAAAACCTGCCGGGTATTACAGACCTACGAAACCATAAATTCGATAATTTTGTAATTACTAAAGACAATTTTGATATTTTTTATAGAACCAAAGGCCTGAATGAATACCTCCGCTTCTTCGAAAAAAACTACCAGACGAAAAACCAATAATAACCCGCTTCTTTTTCACAGACCATGGATGAAAAAAGTAGCTAAAGGTGTGTGGATATTATTTCTCTGCATTATCCTTGGGTTTCCCATCTATGTATACACCGTGAGCATAGACCTTTTCGGTCTCTTTGGTGGAATGCCCGGCTACGCCTCCATTGAAAATCCGCAAAATGACCTTTCTTCCGAGTTGATCTCGGCCGATGAAGTGTCCCTGGGTCGTTATTTCCGGTTTAACCGCAGCCAGGTAAGCTACGATCAGCTGTCTCCTGACCTGGTAAATACACTGCTCTTATCCGAAGATCACCGGTTCTATGAGCATGCGGGGATGGATTTTTGGGCCTATCCGCGGGTTTTCTGGGGTATTCTGACATTCAATTCCGCCGGGGGTGGTAGTACCATTACACAGCAGCTGGCAAAAAATCTTTACACCATCAACCCGGAGATGGGATTGGATGGCCATCTCTCAAAACTGGGTGAATTGCCGCGGCGCATTATCCAAAAAACCAAAGAATGGATCATATCCATCCAACTGGAAAAGAACTTTACCAAGGAAGAGATCATCACGATGTATCTGAATACAAGTGACTTCAGCAGTAACGCGTATGGTATTAAGGTCGCCGCCGAAACCTACTTCAATAAACAACCTGACAGTTTAAACGTACAGGAATCTGCGGTGCTGGTAGGTATGCTTCAGGCGCCCACTTTTTATAATCCGCATAGAAATCCCGACAATTCGCTGCGCAAAAGGAATGAAGTATTGTATAAACTTCTTTCCCATGGATATATCCAGGATCAGCAGACATATGATTCTTTAAGAGCCCTCCCCATTGAATTGCAATACCAGGTTCAAAATCAAAACAAGGGAATTGCAACTTATTTCAGGTCTATTCTAACCAATTACCTGATGGAGTGGTGCAAAGAGCGGGGTTATGACCTTTGGGAATCAGGATTGAAAATATACACCACAATTGACAGCCGGATGCAGGAGTATGCTGAACAAGCCATGAGCGAACACATGGCGGTCTTGCAGACGGAATTTGAAACTCAGTGGAAACTAAAAGCAAGTGAGCCGTGGGTTGATGACGACGGCCATGAAATAAGAAATTTTTTGCAGAACAAAATAAAGACGACACCTGTCTACAAAGCCCTGGTAGACAAGTATGGCGCAAAATCTGACTCTGTGAATATCATGCTGAAACTTAAAAAGCCGATGACAGTTTTCAGCTGGAAAGGCGAACGCGATACGCTATTCAATTCAATGGATTCCCTGCGATATTACAACAGGTTTTTACAATCAGGTATGATGTCAATGGATCCCCGAACCGGCGCAATAAAGGCATGGGTTGGCGGAATTGATTTCAAGTATTTTAAATACGACCATGTGAAGCAATCCTCCCGGCAACCGGGCTCCACCTTCATAGCATTTGTTTACGGAAAAGCTATTGAAGATGGGTACTCCCCTTGTTATCAGTTGCTGGATATAACTCCGGTAATCAAAGTGTCAGGAGGCACGTGGTATCCGAAAAATGCAGAAGGCGATTACGGTACCGGCGAAAAATTCAACTTGCGCCAGGCCATGGCACGCTCTATCAATTCTATAAGCGCCCAACTTATTGATCATGTAAAGCCGCAGAATGTGGTTGACTTCGCGCAAAGGTTAGGTATTACCACACACCTCGAAGCGGTTCCTTCCCTATGCCTGGGGACGAGCGATGTAACCCTTCACGACATGGTTTCCGCGTACAGTAGTTTTGTGAACCTGGGTATTCACACAGATCCTTATTTCCTGACACGAATTGAAGACAAGAATGGGAATGTGATTGAATCCTTCGTGCCGCGAACCAGGCAGGCGATGGATGATAAAACTGCCTATAAGATGATCTATATGCTCCAGGGCGGTGTTGAAGAAGAAGGGGGAACCTCGCGCGCCCTGAGTTACACATTGAAAAAAGATAACGAGATCGGCGGGAAAACCGGAACAACCAATAATGCATCCGACGGCTGGTATTTGGGTATTACTCACAACCTGGTAACAGGCGTGTGGGTCGGCGGCGATGTGCGCAGTATTCACTTCCCTTCCTGGTTCTTTGGACAAGGCGGAAAAACAGCCAGGCCCATCTGGGAAGGTTATATGATCAAAGTGTATGAAAACCCGGAAGTAGGATACGGTAAAGGACTTTTCAGAAGACCCAACAGTAGCCTGGATATGGCATTGAATTGTAACCAGTACGCTGAGTCTGATACCACCTTCACCGAACCGCTGAAAGAAATTACGCTGGATGATTTTAATTAACTACAGGCATGGCCGATATCAAGGAGGCTATACAGCGCTTACCGGATTCTCCTGGGGTTTACCGGTTTTACAATTCGGAAAATGAACTGATCTACATCGGAAAAGCCAAGAACCTCAAAAAAAGGGTCAACAGCTATTTCACAAAAGCCGCGGGAGTTAACCGGAAAACACTGAGGCTTGTCTCGGAGATCACGACCATCGAATACACGGTGTCGGATACTGAATTCGACGCGTTGTTGATGGAAAATAATTTCATCAAGCGGAACCAGCCAAAGTATAACATCCTGCTCAAGGATGACAAAACGTTCCCTTACATCTGCATTCTCAAAGAGCCGTTTCCGAGAATTATTTATACGCGCAAATACATTCCTGAACAGGGCGAATATTTCGGGCCGTACTCAAGCGTTTCGGCGATGAAAAATGTTTTAGACCTCGTCAGGAAGTTGTATTCTATCCGAACCTGCAGCCTGATGCTCACTCAACAAAATATTGCGCAGCAGAAATTCCGGGTTTGCCTGGAGTATCATATTGGAAACTGCAAAGGGCCCTGCATAGCAGCACAAAGCGAACGAGAATATCTGGAAGAAATTGACCAGGCGAGAAATATCCTCAAAGGCGACCTAAGCATTGTCCATCAATACTTCAAAACTCAAATGCAGGAGGCTGCCACGAACATGGAGTTTGAAAGAGCCCAGCGCTACAAAGAAAAACTTAATACGCTGGAGCGCTTTCAATCGAAATCAATGGTTGTTAACCGTTCGCTTACGGATATTGATGTGCTGACTATCTCCAGCGTTGAAGCTTACGCTTACATCAATTACTTGCAGATAAAGGAAGGAGCGATTGTTTTTTCCAAATCGGTGGAAGTGAAGAAAAAACTGGATGAACCCGACGAAGAACTGCTCGCATTTGCCGCACAGGAACTGCGCCAGGGAAACAACCGGATCATTTACAGTAATGTGCCCATCAGCTTATTGGAAGAAAACGTTGAAAACGTGGTCCCGAAAATCGGGGATAAGAAAAAACTCATCAGCTTGTCACTCCGCAATGCGCTGGAGTTGAAGAACGAAAAAGACATCCTTCGCGAAGGGAAAAAATCAAAATACCTTGAAACACTTAGCATCCTGCAAAAAGATCTGCAACTCCCTGCTTTGCCCCTGGTGATTGAGTGTTTTGATAATTCGAATTTCCAGGGTACAAACCCGGTTGCCTCCATGGTGCGTTTTGAAAACGGCAAGGCGGATAAAAAAAATTACAGGCATTACAATATTAAAACGGTTATGGGTGCAAACGACTTTGCTTCGATGAAAGAAATCGTCGGCAGGCGATATAAGCGGATTATAGAGGAGGCGGGTCCATTGCCTGACCTCATCCTGATCGATGGTGGGAAAGGCCAGCTAAGCAGTGCGTGCGAAGCATTGAAAGAAATCGGCATCTATGGCAAAATCCCTATTGCAGGCATTGCGAAAAAACTGGAAGAAATATATTATCCTGAAGATCCGATTCCGCTGCATATCAATAAAAAATCCCCAGGCCTTCTTTTACTACAGCAAGTACGGGATGAAGCCCATCGTTTTGCCCTAAGGTTCCACCGCCAGAAAAGAAGCAAGTCGCAGATCAAAACTGAAATCGAAGAGCTGCGCGGTATTGGAAAAGGTACTACGAATAAACTCCTGCGGCATTTTAAGTCTGTAAAGAAAATCCGCGAAGCGCCGTTCGAAGAACTCGAGACACTCATAGGCAAGAAGAAAGCACAGATTGTAAAGGCATTGAATGCAACCGCCCCTTAGATACCGATATCCTGCGTGAGGGTGCTGCGTTGGCTCGCGCGGAACGAAGGACCCCCATGATAAACTGCGCACTTAATAAATGAGCAGTCCTTCTTAAGAACTACTTTCTATAGGGGGATCCTTCGCTTCCCACATTCCTGCACACATTGCCTCGCTCAGGATATCGGGTCATCAGCGGGGAGGCAGTCTGTACCGAGAGAGGCAAAAAAAATAACGCCGGTATTTTTCAACGAGCTAGAGCCTGAACCCTAAAACAAAAAGGGACCGAAGTCCCTTTTTTGCTTTTATGCTTTATGCCTTCAACTTCTTAAAATTCCCAAAGATTGTGCTCCTTCTCCATCAGCTCAAGCTCTGCCCATTCAGTTGCCCATACAGCTTCCTGGTAACTTTTTCCGTTTCCAGTATAGATCTCAAAGATGGTTTCATCATCCGGGTTTTCGATCTTGCGGATACTTCCGTGGAACAATCTTAACAAAAAGGCATCTGCAAAGTTTTTGTTCTGGGCTGTGTTCTGACGGTTAAACCACACCGCTTTTTGCGGATGGTTTCTGAAAACCTTTTCCAGGTCCTTGTACTTGAACCACCCCAACTCCTCATCAACAGTCGTCGTTGTTTTTGATCCTGGCACGATGAGTTGTACTGCCTGAATATCGTAATACAACCGCGACCTTCTCTTGTCAAAAATGACATCCTCAACCAGACGCAAAATGTTAATATCCCGGGGGAGATAATCAACGGCTTTTCCTTCCGAGGTTACAGCCCACTCGTCTGGTGACGTCTCAGGGTTTTTACCGGTATTATCAACCAGCACTCTGTAATTCTTACCATTGTAAGTGCCTATTTCATCGGAATACCATGTGCGGGTTGGATCCCATGGATCATACTGCGCACCTTGCATTTGCACCAACCTGCTAAGGAATTGTTCTTTGCCCACTTTTGTAGTTAATGAATCCGACGCGAAGATATCGGTAATCTCCCCTGATTTAACACCATCCATTATAAGTCTGGTAATTTCACCATTGTTGGAAAAAAAACCTTTGTTCTGCTTCTCATTTAAGTCAATTGTTCTCCAAACCCGGCGCTTGTAATGGTGTTCGTATTTAGGTATAGGATTGATTGAATTAGGATTGTACTGCTCCTCAAGTTCTGCCCTGTATTCTTGGGCAACCTCACTTGATTCTACCTCCGCTTGTCCCCATGCAAAAACGGAGACAAGTGAAAAAAGAAGACCAATACTAAGAATTTTCTTTTCCATAGGTTAATTGATATTAACGAAATGAACCTCGTTTCTTACTTCGACTTTTTCATCTTCGCCCTGGTAAGTCTTTCTGGTTACTGTTTTAATCTCAATGACAATCATATCACCGGGTTTGAACGACGGTCTCCAGCGGGCCAGATCGAGTACCTCATTAGTGGCCGTCATCCGGTTTTGAGGTGAAGCTCCCCGCGCATGAATAACTTCCATACTGCGGATCCTGTAAACCGCATCCTTGGGAACTTCTGCCTTAAAGTTTGCATCAGGCTCAGGAACTACTCTCAATCCGGTTAAAGATGAACCTTTCACGCCCAGTTTCTTATCAACTTCTTTTCCACTGTTATCTCTAATAAGATAACGCGGCAGGGGTATGGGTTTTACATCAAAGGGCTCAGTTCCAAGTAGTGTACCTGCGTTACTCACCGCTACGGTAATTTTGCGCTGAGTAGGCACGATAGTCACCTTTCCAGGGCTAGGGCCTTTGATCACAGTAGCGCCGTTGGCACGAAAGGACGGGTTGTAATCGGTGCCCAGCGCCGGAACTTCAATATTTACAGTGTTACCGCAATTCATATAAAGCGTTGGTACCGTACCGGTTGTGATTTTGATAACGGGTTTGGCCACAAAATATTCAACCTCTGTTCTTAACGTTGTGTCGGGCATTTTAATCTCTGCCACGAAGGTTTTTCTAGCCAGTAACGTTTTGGCATCGTAATTCCCGCCAGTGGCTGTAAACTCTACCTTACCCATCCTTACTCCTGAAGGATCGTTGAAAAGTTCAAGTTTATTGCCATCCTTATACATCTCCGGGTTGAAGGAAGAAGAAGATGCTGAGATAAAAAGACTCGCTTCATACTTTGCGCCTGCGGCCACCACGGATGATTTCGTGCGAACCATAGGCACCATGTTATCAAAGCTAACTTTACCAATACCCGCATCGGATAATAATTTATCCAAAGCTTTTGTTTCGTATTCGAGTATTTCTGTTTCGATCTGCGTTACCGAAGTAATTGCCGCGATCGCCGGAGTGCTTTCAAAGGTAAATGTCAAAAAGTCCTTGTTAGCATGATCTTCGTCAGAAGCAAAAAGCGGCATGTCTTTAGGCTTTTTAGCAAGGCTCGGAAAATCCTTGTCACTTAAACCAGAGAGTGCTTTTAATTCTTTGACATATTGATTTAATAAGTCCTCGAAATTCTTACCCGCAGGTGTCGAGATCATCATCGCTGCGACTTTTGAACTGTGATCATTGATCAGGCCTTCGTCGATCTTATCAGTGTTTGACCGCTTCATCATTTCGACCTTAACCTTCTCAATACTCGTCAAAGTTGTTTGTGTCAGCTCCCTTACTTTCTGAGCATTTTCACGTGCGTGAACAACTCTTGCGTTCTGGCTTTTTCCCGCCTCTTTTACAATCTCATTCAAGGTAGCCGCGTTTTTGCGATTTGTTTCGTCTTTAAGACCGAGCATGGTCTCATTGATGATCGCAAATTTTTCCAGGACCGCGCTGCTTACCTGCAAAGCCAAAAGAGCCGTGAGTACCAGGTACATCATACCGATCATCTTCTGCCTGGGTGTTTCCTTACCGCCTGCCATATTCGTTTATGATTAGAATATTAATTTGGACATCAAAATATTTTAGTTAACGCCACCTTTCATAGCAGTGAGCATGCTGCCATAAACTCTGTTAAGCGCCGTAATGTTATCGGTTAATTTACCGAGTTCGGAAGTGAACCGAGCTGTGTTATCGCCAACTTTAGTAAGACCAGTCATTGCACCGGTTAAACTTTCGTAGAACTTGTTCATGTTCTTCACATGACTGTCAGCGTCCTTCAATTCCATTTCATACACTGAATTCAGGGCAGCGAGGTTTTTAGTAACCTTCTGAACCTGGCTGTGATATTCACCTGCGTCTTTTGAAGCATCAGCCATTGATGACACAGCTTTGATAGCCACATCATATGACTTGTTCATTTCAGAAAGTGAGCGTGAAGCGGATTGTACATTTTTAGCATAATCGTTTGTAGCCACAGCAGCATCAGAAAGTGTATTCATTTTTTTTGCTGATTCGGCCAGGTTGTTCAAACCTCTGCCAAGACTTTCAAGGAGCTCAGGGCCGATCTTTGCTTTCTCAAGTGATACGTCCAATTGTTGTGTAAGCGATCCCTGCTTGTTCGAAATGCGGGGTGCTACAGTAGGCGCTTCATATTCTTCAGCTAATTCAGGATAAACTTTTGACCAATCAACCTCCTGGTGAGGCGGTTCAAACGCACTTAAGAAGAAGATAACCGCTTCTGTGCCAAGACCAATCATCAACATTTCATCGGCACCGGGCATGTGAAGAATTTTGAACAACGCACCGATGATAACAACCGCAGCACCAATACCGTAAACTTTCGGCATTATGGTTTTGTAGAGAAGCTCCGTAAATCCGCCTTTTTTCTTGCTCATTTTAGTAAGGTTTAAGTCTTATTATTAAGTATAGTATAGGAGTTTAAAACAATTAAAATTCTTGTCCTGAAGAGCGTCCCAGGTGAGTCAAAGCACACCGGAAGCCAATGTAAGCCCTTGTGGAATCTTTGAATTCGTAGGTACGTGTACCAGTTTCCAGGTAATAGGCAACGTCCTTCCATGAACCACCTCTCACGACCTTTTTAGGCGGGATCCGGGCATCAAACGAACTGCTTTCCGGATTGGTGCGCTCATCTATATACTGAGGGTTCAAATCCCAAACCGTAGGAACGGAAGCAGGGTTAAAGTCATCCAGACACCATTCTGAAGCATTCCCGGCCATGTCGAAAAGACCGAAGTCATTGGGGAAATACGATTGTACAGGTGAAGAATAAGCAAAACCGTCATCGTAGAAGTTACCGCGGCCAGGTTTAAAGTTGGCCAGCATACAACCCTTTGAATTTCGGATATAAGGATTTCCCCATGGATATTTGGCCATGTCGCGACCCCCTCTTGCTGCGTATTCCCACTCAGCCTCGGAAGGCAGACGGAATTCCGGCATCGGGAAATCACCCACGCTTTTCCTGTAGTCGTTCAGATAAGCCGTTCTCCACTTTCCAAAAAATACAGCTGCATCCCAGTCAACGCCAACGACGGGATAGTCATCATATCCGGGGTGCCAGTAATAATAGTCCTGGATCGGGTCACCCATGTGGTGTGCAAAGTCTTTCACCCAAACCGTAGTGTCAGGGTAATATTCCTGACGGAATGCCTCAGGATCAATGGGATCAAACCCTTCGATAGTACCTGCATCTACGAGAAAGAAATTTGTGAACTGGCGATATTCATTGTTGGTGATTTCGGTATCATCCATAAAGAAGGAACCGATGGTCACCTGCTTGTTAAAATTGATCTGAGTAGACGCAGGATCTTCATCGGCCTGACCCATATGAAAAGTACCCGCTGGTATCGGAACCATTCCATATGGAATAGTCATAACCCATCCTTCCCGTCCAGGGACGCCAACGAGTTCGCCTTGATCTCCGCCTCCTTGACCTCCTAAGCCAAGCAAACCACAAGCGCTGGCTACAGCACCTGCCATGACTAAGACTAATTTAGAAGAAACAGATCTATTCATATTGATTGAATGATTACAGACTCGAAAGATAAGTTATATAATTTTATTTTAAAAAATGCTTACCAAATTCCACAAATTCCCATAAAATCTAAAATCACCGGCTATTGATGCCTGTACCGGGGGGTCCGAATGACTTTTTTACCGGTAGCATACACAGGCAACTGGTAGCTCACCAATAGTTCATGCGAAAAATTTTCTTTGGCTTCCTGATCCTTAACCACGATGTCAATGGCATACCCCAACCGCAATGCCTTATCCTTCAGGAAACTATAACCCAACATCACATTAGCAGCCTCGGATTGTCTAAACGATAAACCTGCCCACATCTTGTCTTTTAATGTGGCAATAACGCCTAAATCGAAAGAATATTCTTTAAAGTCAGTTTTTACAAGGACAGTCGGATTGAGCGTAAGATCAAAATTGACCTCATAAAAATAGCCCCCTGTAAAGTTCAGGTGGTTTTCCAATGCATTGCGGGCCTGGTTGATACCGAAGTCGAATTCAGCCTTCGTCAGGTGATTGATCCCTGCTCCCAGGTAGAACTTTTCCGCTCTGTAAAACAATCCGAAACCGAGATCAGGCCTGATCTGGGATTCTTTACCTTCCCGACCGCTCAACAGGGGGTCATCCGGGTGGATCGCTCTGTATTGATCGTAATTGATAGCCTGTGAGTAAAATCCCACCTTTATACCGAAACTCAATTTTGCATCTTTCACACCCAGGTGGTAAGCGTACATCGCATGAGCCTCCACATTGTTTTGAGGTCCAAGCTTGTCGTTGATGGCATAGACGCCGAATCCGCTCTTTAATTTATATATCGGGGTATTAAAACTTATCAATTGCGTAGTAGGAGCCCCGCCATCGTTAAAACTTGATTCGTATCCCAACCATTGGCTGCGGTGGATTGCCGTGAGCTGCGTAACACCATCAACGCCTGCATAAGCTGGCGTTACATAAATGCTGTTGAACATATACTGCGTAAATTGCGGATCCTGCTGCGCGTGTGTTGACACGCCAGATACCACAATCAACAAAGTATAAAAAGTGCGTTGCAGCATTATATAGATTAAAAAATAGAATTTAAAGTAAAGTCTTTTTTACGATACTTTCAATAGCATGTAATTAAAGTGTAATAAAATACCTCACATTGTAAAATACAATGAATGAAGAGGTTATTTCGCCCCGTTCGCTTTTTTAATATACAACTCAAGTGCCCCAGTCATTGAAGGCGCGTTGGGCAGCGGGGCTTCAATATCGAGGATTAACCCGGCGTCGCGTACTGCTTTGGCCGTAGTAGGACCAAACGCAGCAATACGGGTATTATTTTGCTTAAAGTCAGGGAAATTCACGTATAGTGAGTTGATGCCGGAAGGACTGAAGAAGGCAACGATATCATAAAAGACTTCCTTGAGGTCAGAAAGATCAGAGGCTACAGTGTGGTAGATTATTGCCTCCGTGTAATTGTATCCGTTATCCCGCAAATAATCCGGGATATCGTTTTTGCGAATGTCAGAACAGGGGAAGAGATATTTTTCATTCTTGTGTTTCTTCAACATGTCCAGAAGTTCCTGGGCAGTTTTGAGACCCGTAAATATTTTTCGCTTTCGGATCACAATGTACTTCTGAAGATAATTGGAGGTCTGCTCTGAAATACAAAAGTATTTCATCTCGGGAGGCATTTCCACTTTGAGCTCCTGACAAATGTGAAAGAAGTGATCAACAGCATTCCTGCTGGTGAATATAATGGCAGTGTGATTCAATATATCGATCTTCTGCTTTCGGAACTCCTTCACTGGTACAGGTTCAACCTGGATAAAGGGCCGGAAATCAATTTTCACATTGAACTTCTCAGACAACTTCAGATAGGGAGAGTTTGCATCAGTAGGAGCTTCTTGGGTTACCAGGATACTCTTGACTTTTCGCATCCTGTCAGTAGCAATTTCACTCATATCAGCACGTAACGTATCTTAGCTATTGGAACAGTACCTTAACGGTAATTAATAATGGAATAATTTCTGTGGCACAAAGGTACGAAAATAAATGAAACATTGAATGTCCACTTCTTCCGCTGAGTTTATAAAAGGCAACCGCGATCCACGCAACGAGCGCCACCACCACGAGCGAGAGGAACACCACAAAAAAATTCTGGCTGTCGCCCCTCGAAATAAAATATATAAAAAGGAGGATCGTCGCTGCACCCAACACCACCAGCAATAACCTGATCCAGTTAAAAAAATGGAAACGCGCCATCCCCCGCATTCCGAACAATCGCGCCAGTAAAAAGATGATGAAAATTTTTAAGAGCAGTGCGTAAAATATGATTGTGCTCAGCTTCAGCCACTGCCACCACATCATCCAGAAACCTGACGATTGGAAACGGATAGGCAACGCGTACTGAGGCGGCAGATTCTGTAGAATAATGATCAGATAAAAGCCGATCATCAGACTGCATAAAACATAGAATTGAACGTTGGAACTGCTGGTTAACCGGGCGCTGGTCTGACTGTCATCTGCTTCGCGCGAGGATAATATTCTTGAGATCGAAAAATAATCCGCATCAAGTTTGGTTTTGAGCCTGAGTGCAAACAGGAACAACAAAATAATGACCAGCCCGGAAACCACGACAAAGTCCCTGAAA
>JBBDXJ010000236.1:0-19610 GCA_040902445.1 Cyclobacteriaceae bacterium
ATTATCAATGACCTCGAAGAAGCGATCGGTGAGGGGAACCTCGAACATATTAATCTTTTGTTGCGCCAGCTGGGAAAGACGGCGTTTATCAATCGCGAAAAGCCCACGCCATTCGGGGAGGCTATCAGTCTATCCTGGTTCCTGGAACATGTATTCTATGAAGTCATTCCCAAGATCATCCTTAAACTGATGAGAGGACTTCAGATCGACCCGGAGGAATGGAAAAATTTTGATCTTATTAAAGTCGGATTCTGGCCCGGAGGCGACCGCGACGGAAATCCTTTTGTTACTCATGAAACTTCTCTGCAAGTAGCCCAGCGACTTCAGCAGACTTTGATGCGTTGTTACTACCGAGACGCCCGTATCCTGAAGAGGAGATTAACCTTTCAGGGCGTCGATCATATCATTGCCGAGGTCGAACGAAAGATTTATCCGCTGGCCTACGGTGCAGGTGAAGGGGGTTATGATAGTCCGGAGGAATTACTGGCGGATCTTCTAAAAGCCCGGCAATCCATCATCGAAACACATCGCGGTTTATTTCTGGACATTCTCGATCAGGTGATCTTGAAAGTGAGAATTTTCGGATTCTATTTCGCCAGTATGGATATACGCCAGGACAGTCGAAAACACGCCGACGCCTGGGAGGCCATCCTGAAAAAACTTCGGACGAAAAACAAAAAGCTGAAAGATTTCCAAAACCTCACGGAGTCCGATAAGATCAAAACGTTGCTTGGTCTGAAATTCAAACCGGAGCAAATCAAATTTGAAGATCCGTTTATCAGCGAACTGATTGACAGTATTACGGTGATCTCCAGGATCCAGGAACACAATGGAGTTGAAGGATGTCATCGTTATGTCATCAGCAACTGCCAGTCTGCCCTGGATGTTATACGCGTGTTCCAATTGGCGAAACTGCTTCTGGCTAAAGGGGATGAATTACAGCTCGATATTGTACCCCTGTTTGAAACAATTGAAGATCTCGCCAATGCCTCGCAGGTAATGGATGAATTGTATAATGTCCAGGCTTATCGCGACCATTTAAAGAGCCGGGGAAACAAGCAAACCATCATGCTTGGTTTCTCGGACGGAACAAAAGATGGAGGATATCTCCGGGCAAACTGGTCGATCTTCAGGGCAAAAGAAAACCTGACGCTTCTTTCGAGAGAACACGGGCTGACAGCAGTATTTTTTGACGGACGCGGCGGGCCTCCCGCAAGGGGTGGCGGAAACACCCACGATTTTTATGCGTCGCTAGGCGACACCATTGAAGACAAGGAAGTTCAAGTGACCATCCAGGGACAAACGATCAGCTCAAATTTTGGGAAACCCGTCTCCTGTCTCTTTAACCTTGAGCAGCTTCTCTCTGCGGGGATTGAGAACGACGTATTCAGAAATAAGAAACCGCCGCTGAACGATAAAGAAAAAAACCTGCTGGAAAACCTGGCGAAAGCTGGCCACCGCGCGTATCTCGATCTAAAGCACCATCCGAAGTTTGTTCCATACCTTGAAAAGGTAACGCCGCTTTCTTTTTTTGGCGATATCAATATAGGCTCACGGCCGGTTAAAAGAAACCAGGGCGATTCATTGAAATTTGAAGACCTCCGCGCAATTCCTTTTGTCGGCTCCTGGGCCCAGATGAAACAAAATATACCGGGATTTTATGGCGTCGGCAGCGCGCTGAAGGAATTGAAAAAAGACGGGAAGATGGGTGAGGTAAAGAACCTCTACAACCAATCTTTATTCTTCCGCACCCTGCTTGCCAACAGTATGATGTCACTGACGAAAAGCTATTTTCCAGCAACTGCTTACCTGTCCAAAGACAAGGAATTCGGAGAGTTCTGGAAAAAAATGCATCATGAATATGAACTCTCGGTCGAAATGATCCTGGAGGTGTCGGGGCTAAAAGGGTTAATGGATAATAATCCAGTTAACCGCGACTCGGTGAAACTCCGCGAAAGAATTGTGCTTCCCCTTATTACCATTCAGCAATTTGGTATTCAGCAGCTGCGGAATCTGGAGAATGCGGAAAAACCGTTTGCCCAGCAATACCGGAAACTTGTGTTGAGGTGCATGTTTGGAATCATAAATGCAGCCAGGAATTCCGCTTGATAGTCCATGGTCGATGGACCATGGTCAATAGTAGCGAGTAGGGCTTAACGTGCGCAGGAAGAAACAAACTTTCCATGGTCGATGGACCATCGACTAAATATGATTGACCGTTATCAACGCAGATCGCTTTTCCACCATTCTGCCAAACGGTTTTGCAGGATTTCCATGCTTGGCCAGGAGTTTTTCAAAATCAGAGGTTCTTGATTCTTCTACTGTCACCAGTAATCCTCCACTGGTCTGGGGGTCTGCAAGGATTGCCCTTTGAGTATCCGATACGCCGGCGATGCGTGCTCCGTAACTTTCCCAGTTTCGCATCGTACCCCCGGGCATGCTATTTTGTTGTATGTAACTTTCCAGGAAATCGAATCTTGGCACTTTTTCAAATTCAATTTCTGCAGACAACCCGCTGCCCTGGCAAACTTCCGAGAGGTGTCCAAGCAGACCAAATCCAGTCACATCCGTAAGTGCAGTAACATAATCAAGTTTTCCAAACGCAGCTCCCAGCACGTTCAGCGCTAACATCGTATCGATGGCGTGTTTCAAATGGGGCTCTTTTACAATGCCCTTTTTCTGCGCTGTGGTAACAATGCCAATACCCAGGGGTTTGGTGAGGTAAAGCAGGTTGCCGGCTTTTGCCGAGTCATTGCGCTTGAGATTCTCTTTTTTTAATTTACCGGTAACAGCTAATCCGAAAACAGGCTCCGGGCAATCAATGCTGTGACCGCCGGCCAACGGAATTCCCGCCTGGGAACAAACTTCACGGCTTCCTTCCAAAACTCTTTTTGCTATTTCCGGCGATATTTTATTTATGGGCCATCCTAAGATCGCAATGGCCATCAAAGGCTCACCTCCCATTGCGTAGACATCACTGATGGCATTCACCGACGCGATCGATCCGAAGATAAACGGGTCATCTACTATGGGCATGAAAAAATCTGTGGTGCTGACGATACAGGTACCGTCTCCCAGGTCGAATACTGCCGCATCGTCCCTGGATTCGTTGCCCACCAGAAGGGAAGAAAAAGTGGCTTTTTTATATTCCGAATCCAGAATGGTATCCAGGATTGCGGGGGAAATTTTGCAGCCACAACCTGCACCATGGCTGTATTGCGTAAGTTTGACTTGTTCCATGCGCGTAAATTTATCAACTTAATGTTTGTTCCAATAATTATTAAAGCATGGGTAAAGGAAACATATCCGGGATTTACAACTATTGCGATCGCTGGTGCGAACGCTGTACGTTTACGAGCCGTTGTGCCGTCTACGAGGATGAAACTGACCTCGCCCCTGAACAGCGAGACCTGAAAAATAAAGCTTTCTGGGACCGGCTTGGTCAGAATTTTATCAAAGCAAAAGACCTTTTGCAAAAGGCCGCGGAACACTACGGGGTGGACCTTGACGCAGCAAAGGAAGAAATAGAGGAAAACCAGCGCAAAAAAGAAAAAATAAAACACGAGAGCCGTCAGCATCCCTTGAGCGAACTAAGTTTTGAATATAGCGGTATCGCGCGCGAATGGCTAAAAACACAACCCGGAATGCTCGATCGGCTGGATACTTTAAAGACCGAACTTACTCTTGGTGTAGAATCGCACGAAAGTGCTAAAAAAGAAACGAGCACCATTAAAGATAGTCTGGCTGTAATACAATGGTATCTCGCGTTCATTCACGTCAAACTGATGCGCGCCCTGATGGGGAAATTAACTAATAACAATCCGGAAGAAGATAATGACGCTCCACACGATTTTGATGGATCGGCAAAGATAGCCATCATTGCCATCGAACGATCCATGCACGCATGGTCTGCGCTGTTTGAGATCCTTCCCGATAAAGAAGATGATTTTTTGAAGATCCTTTCAATGCTGGAGAAAATAAAGACCATGACCGTAAATGCATTTCCCAGAGCCCAGGCTTTTATGCGACCGGGCTTTGATGAATTAATCCGCCAATGAAATTAACTGCACTGCACACTCAGCAGCGTCTTTTCCATTCCATGTAATTCTGGACTTAATCCGATGTTGTTTATTCGTCAGGCCCGTGTTGTAAGCTTTGTCGTAGTAGGCGAGCAATATGTCGATAGTAGAAGCCATATCGTTTTCAAATAGCTTTTTTTTTGCTTCTTTAAAGTTTTGCCCTCCGAGTTTTCTAGTGATGTTTTCCATGGCTGCAAGGAAAGCCTGCTTATCAGCATTGCCGTATTCGTTTACCAATCTGCCGATGCGGATCTCCTTATCAACACAAATGTCATAAACCGGTGCCGACGACATCTGGATCCAGAAGTCCTGAGGCAGGAAAATTTTTCCGATCGCAAAAGATTCATCCTCCACCCAGATGTTCCTTGCAGGATCCAGCTTCATCAGTTCTTCAAACAGATCATTCTGGAATTGTTCAGTTGTAGGTTGGGGGGCCATCATCAATCCCCCGAAGACAGAACCCTTATGACTTGCCAGTGTTTCAAGATCAATTATTTGTTCACCCTGGCTCCGCAAGGTCCTGAGAATTTCACTTTTTCCACTGCCGGTACACCCGCCGATTATTTGCAACCTCATCGGTATTTTGTAGGACGCCAGTGCCCGCTCGCGATAGGCTTTGTAGCCGCCAGAGAGTTGAAGGGTTTTGATTTTTGCCATCCCCAGGATCTGGCAAAAATTTGAAGATCGCATACCTCCTCTCCAGCAATGCACGAGCAGTTCACCATCGCCGGCAACTCGTTCTGCATAGTTAATTATTTCAAGAAAGCGGGGGCCTACAAGACGGAAACCCGTTTTGATCGCCTCTGCCTGCCCTTTGTGTTTGTAATCCGTCCCTACCGCCACACGTTCCTCATTGTTGAGAATAGGAATATTGGCAGCGCCCGTGATATGACCTTCGCCGTATTCGTTCTCCGACCGCACGTCTACTACGGGCAAAGATTCTCGAAGTTTTAGAAATTCATCAATGGGAATCATTGGCGCTAAGATAATGTCTTGTGCGGATATTTCGCTGGCATTCTATTGCAGATTTACTGCCATGAACTTTCGTGAGTGGTGAGTGGTGAGTAGTGAGTGACTCGTGCGACTTAGGGTTCTTTGCATTGTTCTGATGGATCATGGTTACTTGCGTGAGTCGTGAATCGTGAGTTAGTTTTCCCGGCTTATCGGCGGTGATCAGTTGCAACGCGGTTAGCCGTGAAGCCTTATTTCAAGCAGAGAATGTATAATTGCAGAACCGAAATGAGCAGCAGTGATTTTTGCAGATGCAACTGCGTAGAAGAATGGTCCAAGCATTGTAAAAAGGGACGCGGGCACTCATGTGTTACAATACTTAAACAATACTTTTACGTACATCTCATCCCGAACTCGCAGCAACCGTGCAAAAGGCGCAGACAATAACGATGATCAATCAGAACAGAGCGATCAACAAATGAGCCGCACGCCCCACTCACAATTCACCACTCACAGAAGCAGCCATGATCAATCAGAACAGAGCGAAGAACCATAAGCAGCACCAACCCCTCAATCAGAAAAATTCACCGCCATGTTCGTGGCGATTCCGATGCGGAAGCCGTAGCCGTAATATTTGCCATCGCGGAAGGCAGCGGCGCCTTCCAGCCTGAAGAAGCGCAAAATGCCATCGATGGAATATCCGATCTCGGTGTAATTTTTTGAAGACGGCGTTGCCAGATAATTGACAAAAATATTCTCGCGGATACCAGCCAACCGCACTACCGGAATTGTTGTTACAATAAATTTCCGGAATTGATAATGAGCGTTGGCGGAAAAATATTTATCCGCGGTACTGAAACGATAATATTCCAGCAACCTGAAACTACCAACGGGGTCACTAGTGCTGAAAGGAGTTTCGTTGCCCAGGAAATGTTTGTAATCCATAAAATACATCTGGTCATTGTTGAGGAACACTCCGCCGCGCAGCCAGAAGTCGACATTGCCTTTCACACCAACCTTAAACTCGTGTTTCACACCCAATTCGAGCTGGTCAAATTTCACATCGCTATCCAGGATATCATGAAATCCCTTTCGGTAATCCAGGGAAATTGAGGGGGAAGAACTTTGGATCTCGCGCCTGGAACCGTTGCGGATCCTGAACTTCAACCACGGCCGGGCGGAAATTCCGACCGACCCTACAAATGCCTGATGATCGGGGAAACCAGTATTGGTTAAACTTTCATTAAGGGGACGATTAACTGTATAGCCCTCAATATTTTTCCGATTGATCAGTTTAAAGTCCGATTCATCAAACAATTCCCTGCGATCGCTCCACGACCAGTATGAAGAAAAAGAAAGAAAAGGATTTATTTTTTTTCTGTACCGCAGATCAATGAAATCGCGCTCATAAATTTTCATGAGATTCTTTTCCAGAAAAAGTGTGGTGAACGTATTGACTATAGGAAGTATAGGATCATCAGGATTGAACTGACTCACATATCTTCCGCCGTTTACATCGAGCCGAAAATTTTTATTCCGCACAGAGAGGTTGAGATATCCCGATAATTTTTCGCGTGAAAAAGCATACCGGGCGACTGGCCTGATGGTGAACCGTGTTTTGTTCGTATCCTGAAAGACCGTTCCAAAAGCAACGCGGTAGACAAGGTTAAAGCCTTCTACAGTGTTAAACCCGCCCAGCGGAAAATAGATCTGAAAGTTTGATCGTTTACTGACCTTGTAATGGTCGCCTACGAGAATATCCCACGGTTGAAAACCCTTGTGTTTGGAAGCCTTAAGAGTATCGCCCTCCGCTTTTGCGCGTTCAACAGCGGAGATACTGTCGGACTTTTCATAACCCTTCACCTCTTCCCGCGTAAGCGGTATCGGTCTTATTTCGGCCCAATACAGCGAATCCTTTTTATAGGCTCCGCTGTCAATTTTGAAATCGACATCCGAAAGCACCTCGGGTTCCTTTTGTTGTTTCCGTTCCTCCTTCTCGTATTCCTTTACGATTGTTTTTAATTCCTTGCGCGTGATCTCTTCGCCCGCCGCAAGCCTTTCCTGCAATTGGGCGGTTTTGTCCCCGTCTTTCTTATTTTTCTGTATGGCTTTCTGCTTCTTTTCCACCTCTTTGGCCAGCCCTGCATCCGTTTTTTCGTCAATCACCTCCATATTCTCCACATAAATTTTTGGATTGACGGAAATCCTGTAGTTGCTGACACTAGCCAGATAGTTGTATTCAAAGTCAAAACCAAAGACTTTTCCATCCACCCTGAACTGATGTGAGACCGGGAGCCATGCTTTATCCTCGATGGGCCCGCACATCGATTTCATATAGATGTGAATTCCTAATTTTATGGTATGCATGTCGAGGCTGTGAATACTCCAGTCGTTTTCAACGATAAGAAGAATGCCATCGACTACGTTATCGCCCTTTGACCTCGGTGTGACGCGGATGCGGCTCACTTCGTATTCGCGATCCTTAAAAGTGCCGAGGTACTCAAATTTGTAATAGGAGAAAGCTTTCGGCGACAATGGTGAAATGGTACCCGCTATTTCAGGCTCATAAAAGCTTCCAAAGATGTAGACATTGGGCGATGTGTTGTTGTCTTTGCCATCGCTGCGAATGGAAATAACTTTTTCCTCAAACTTATTCGGCCTCGTAAATTTTATTTCACTCACGGATTCTGAAACAAAGACCCGGCCTTTTTCGATACCTTCCTTCTGAAGCGCTTTCTTTGCAAGCCAGGGATAATCCTTTAGTTTGCCGGCGCCTTTGATATAAACCCTGGCAGAATATGAATCCAGGACGTTCCGGTGATAATTAGCTTTGGCGATAGCTTTCCGCATGATGCTGTAAGCCGGGTCTTCATCGTCTGCATTGACTGTGACGGATTGCAGCAAGATCTCCTGAGGTACCAGTGTGATATTTAATTCCGTGAACGATTTTTTCACCTGAACAACGCGCACTTCCGATCTTCTGCCGAGGTGTTGGAAGACCAGTTCGTATTGACCTTCAGGCAGGGGGATCTCATAAAAACCTTCAACGTTTGCTGTAGTGCCGGTGCCCAATTGTTTTACGAAGATTGTAGCAAACGAGAGCGGGGTTGACTGTTCATCGGAGATGGTTCCATGGATGCCGCTCGTCTGGGCAAACGCCGCAATAGACCCCAGAAGGCAAACCATCAGAAAAAATGTTGTAACAGCACTAATCAATCTCATTCAATGCAGATAAAAGCCTTTTGTGCGAATCATTTCCTCCACGGCATCGGGAACGAGGTAGCGTATGGATTGGTTATTCCTGACGCACTTCCGGATAAAAGTAGCGGAAATATCGAGCATGGGCGCTTCGACCATTTTAACGTTAGGATGCGTTTTAAGTTCGGAAGGTTGCGCGCCCGGGCGGGAATAAACGTACAGGCCATAGTGCTCCAGGATACGTTCGTGATTTTTCCATTTCACAAAATTCGTGAGGTTATCCTCGCCAATGATCACCTTAAATTCTTTTTCAGGATGTTTTTCACTCAGGTGCACCAGTGTATGAATGGTGTAGCTCGGCGTGGGTAAATGAAATTCTATATCGGAAGCCTCTATTTTATAGCTATCGTAGACGGCAGCGCGCACCATGTCATAGCGATCGAATTCGTGGAGCAATCCTTTACCAGGTTTAAAAGGGTTCTGCGGCGAGACAACGATCCATACTTTTGAAAGATCAGTAGTTTCCGCCATGATGTTGGCAATGATCAGGTGACCAATGTGGATAGGGTTAAACGAGCCAAAGAATAGACCTACTTTCAAATCGTTTCAATTTGATTGCTTGCTTTCATTTAACCTAATTACCTCTTCAGGAAAGGAGTATTTAATCGACGGAATAATTATCCCCTTTAACTCTAACTTAAGCGCTTCCTGAACTGTATAATTCCAATTGTTTCGAAGTCCACCTTCTTGTTTGCCGCCTGGCAATGATAGAAAAAAGCTCTTGATTTGGGAACCAACCGGAGCTTGAGGTTCCGGATCCTCAATAATTCCCTTTCGATAAGCATCTACAGGTGTTGGATCGGGCAAATTCATGAATTTTTTTTTATCTATTGTAAAGTCATCAACATTTCTAATTAACCATTCCAAATAGCTTGGATTGTATTTAAATACCAGGCTTAATTTGTAGCCTTTGTTTTTACGATATTCTAAAGTACTATCAGGTGTAAGTATCATTATTGGAAGATTAACCCATTAAGAAACCACAAAATGAAAAAGCGAATTACAATATACGTTTCAATTGTTGCTTTCCGGCTTAAACAGATCTAAAAAATCCTGTGGAGACATTACAGGTATCAGTGAATGTTTAAAATCTTTTTCATTCCGAGTCACAATTATGTCGGCTTTTGCTGCCAGCGCCGATGAATGTTGCAATCCATCCTCAAAGTCTTTAAAAATGGATACAATTGTTTCTTCAATAATGGATGAGCTTAAATCGATGATTTTTACGAGTGGAAAAAGCCTGGCTATTGACTCATGTGGTTTTTTATTTAAACGGTCAATCGCGTAAGCCAAATTTGCAATTGTTAAAGCTGAGACTATTACCTCATAATTATAACTGTCGCTCAAAGTAAATATTTCTTCGGCCTCTCTAACGAATGGTTCTCTGTTAATAATCAGGTCAATGATCACATTTGTATCAAGGAAGACCCTCTGTATCATCTTTTTACATGCTTTTCATAAACATGATCCCGTACGGCCTTTTTGTAATCAAAATCCGGGGGAACGGGGCCGAGAATTCCCTTTAATTCCATAAGAGAATTTTTGGTTTTTGCTGCCTTGTTGGAAGTGATCCTGGTAAAATATTCTTCAACGAGTTTAGAGAGGCTAACGCCTTTTTTTTCAGCGTATTTCTTGGCCGTCGCAATCACTTTGGAATTCATGCTTAGGGTGAGCTTAGAGACCATACGTAAATTATTAAGTTATACGTAAAACTACAAATTTAGGGGTTAAGTTTCAACAGGATAGGTTATTTAAAATTATCATACAGTCGTTGTGCATGAGCCAAAGACTTCCCGAGGTCTTCATTCTCCAGGACAACATCGAATTTGTCGCAAAAGCCCATTTCAAATTCCGCTTTAAAAAGGCGTCGCGACAGGCTTTCCTGCGTTTCGGTACCGCGATCATTGAGTCGCGTTTTTAATACTTCGATTGACGGGACTTTTACAAAGATTGCCAGGGCTTTATCGTCGAAATATTTCTTGAGGTTCAAACCTCCCTTCACATCAACATCAAAGATCACGTTCTTTCCTTCGTTCCAGACCCGGTCGATCTCCGATTTAAGGGTTCCGTAGAAATTTCCTTCATACACCTCTTCCCATTCGACAAATTCGTTGTTGTTAATTTTTTTTCTGAACTCTTTGGGTGGCAGGAAGTAATAGTCCTTGCCGTTTTGTTCGGTCCTGCCGCGCTTGTCGCGCGTGGAGGCTGAAATAGAAAAGCCCAGGTCGGGATTTTTTTCGAGGAGGTGTTTAACAATGGTAGTTTTTCCAGAACCGGAGGGAGCTGAAAAGATTATTGCTTTACCAGCCATTTAGCGGGCCAGAGTTTGTGCGACTTTTTTTCTGATGTCGTCCACCAGTTCAGGTGGAGCACTACCGGTGCATTTGGTTCTTAATAATTGGCGTATAGCCACTTCGAGATGATAATTTTTGTAACAGGGCATACATTCTTCGAGGTGTTCTTTTAAAAAGGTATCCTTTTGCTGGGGAGTGGCTTCACCATCCAGGATCAGTTGAAGCATTTCAAAACATTCGCGCTTATTCGGACAGTCCTGCTTCCTGTTGCCTTGTTCGGAGAGATTACTCATATGTTAAGCAGTTTTATAACCCATTTTTTTGGCATATTCACTCAGTTTTTCTTTCAGAAGATTACGTGCGCGATGTAAACGGCTTCTCACTGTACCGATAGGTATATCCAGAATCTTAGCCATTTCTTCGTATTTAAATCCCTCCAAATCACACAATATAATAACAGTTCTGAAGTCAACATCAAGTGAGTTTAAGGCAATTGATATCTCATCACCGATCATATCCTGCAGCGCCTCCACGCGCAGATCGGGCGTTATTTGCCTGTCAACATCTTCCGAGTTATAAAAAGTTTCTACTTCCTGATAATCTACCTTTGAGGGTTCCTTACTTTTCTTCCGGTAGTCATTAATGAAACTGTTCTTCAAAATTCTGAACAGCCATGCCTTTGCATTAGTTCCTTGTTGGAAAGAATCTATGAACCGGAATGCTTTTAAATAGGTATCCTGTAACAGATCCTTTGCGTCATCTGAATCCAGAGTTAATCGGTAAGCAAAGTTATACATTGAGTTTATATGTGGCATAAACTCCTGGTTGAAAATACTAAGCTTGTCTTTTTCCGAATACTGTTGACGGATAACCTCTTCTTCCATAACTTGTAAAAATAGTGAAAAACATGTGAAAACTACTGTTGCTAATTAACCCTTTGGATCCAATTTTGTTTTGGGGAAAAAAGAATACCGATGTTAAAATTCTGCTGAAAAAGGCACTCTTTCCCTATGAGCCGATCAAAAGTTGGCTTTTTTAGGGCAGAGGAATTAATTCCCCGCTACTGCTGCAATATCCGTGCAAATAATTATGGGAAAGGCGTTTCAAAGAAAATGATGGAAATAAAGGCTGGATTCTCGTCCTGAGCTATAATTCTCAAGTCATTATTTCCGAATCCAGCCATATTGTTACAGAAGTTCGAAAAACCATTCCTCCACCCACATTTACCCCCACGGGTATGTTAAAGACTCTTTCGGGGCTCAGTGCGATACCAGCCCATACGTTTTAACGAGGTTAATGAATTCACTGCGATATCCCTCGCGGTCTTCGCCCCTGGAATTCTGAGCAAGCGACACAACCTGATCGTACCTCCATTCACTGATGTAATGCGATTCAGTTAAAAGCATTCCAAAGCCCGCCACGCATGCTGCCCACCGGAAATCATTGCTGGCTTGCTCCAGACGAACAGGATTTCCCTCCAGTGCATGTACCAGGAGATTACTCTTGCTATCGCCGGGATTTTTGTATCGCAGCTTTACCGTGAGCCATTCCTTCGCATTCGTGGATGAAGATACCGTAGGCGCAGGTTGATATTTGAGTTTGTCAATGGAATAAAAATCACTTTCCACACCGACGGGAATGATCTCATAAAGTGCAGTAACTGTATGGCCTGATCCCAGGTCGCCTGCGTCTTTTTTGTCGTTATTAAAATCTTCATCATTCAGTTTCCTGTTTTCATATCCGATAAGACGATACGCCTGCACCTGCGCAGGATTGAATTCAAGCTGAAGTTTAACATCCGTAGCTATGGTGAATAAAGTTCCTCCGAATTCATTCACCAGCACTTTGCGCGCTTCCGTTAGGTTATCAATATAGGCATAGTTACCATTGCCTTTGTCCGCGAGGATCTCCATTTTGGAATCTTTAAGATTACCCATACCATAACCCAGAACACTGATGTACACTCCCTCTTTTCTTTTTGATTCAATAAGATCTTCCATAGCCTTATTGCTCGACGCGCCCACATTAAAATCACCATCCGTAGCCACTATGACCCTGTTGTTGCCATTGGTCTTGAAATGTTCTTTCGCAAGATCATAAGCCAGGCTCAACCCTGCACCACCTGCCGTCGAACCACCTGCCTGAAGTTTATCAAGTGCAGCGAGGATCTTTTTCTTTTCATTACCCGGCGTAGGTTCCAGCACAGTACCTGCCGCTCCGGCATATACGACCATGGCCACATGATCCTGCGCGCGCAGCTGATCAACCAGTAACTGAAAAGATTTTTTTACCAGTGGAAGTTTGTTGGGCTGATTCATTGAACCGGAAACATCGATGAGAAATACCAGGTTGGATGGGGGAAGGTTTTCAACAGGAATTCTTTTGCCCTGTAGACCAATATGGATCAAGTGATGTTTGGTGTTCCACGGTGCGGCAGATATTTCCGTATAGACACTGAAGGGATCACCGTTCCTGGGTTCCTTGTAGTCGTAATCAAAATAATTGATCATCTCCTCGATGCGCACCGCTTCTTTCGGAGGTTGCTGGCCGTTGTTAATAAACCTGCGCAGATTGCTGTAAGAAGCTGCGTCCACGTCAATTGAAAAAGTCGAAAGCGGTTTTTTATCCGCGCCATGAAAAATGTTTTCATCGAGACCTTCATATTCCTCTGTATTGATCTCAACACCGGGTGCTAATTCGAAAGAGTAACCGTACGATCTTTGAGAAACCGCGGGGGCCGGCTCATGCTTGCCCTGATCTTTATCTGATCTTTTATGCCTGTGTTCAGATTCGCGGCCCTCGCCTGTTACCACAACTTCATTGAGCGAGTTCACATCAGACTCCAGTTGAACATTGATCACAGTCTGTTTAACAATACGGACCTCCGTAGTTCTTAATCCAATAAAGGAAAAGACCAATGTACCTCCCGATACAGGTACTTTAATTGAATAATTGCCCTGGTGGTCGGTCGCTGTTCCGATTGAAGTTCCTTTTAACACCACATTTACGCCAGGAAGGGGCGAGCCATCATCCGAGAAGGTTACTTTTCCGGTCATGGTTCTCTCCTGGACAAGGTCAAACCCTGAAAATGCGAACATGATCAGGACACAGATGAAAATCTTTTTCATAATCAGTAAAAATTTAGGGTGAAGATTTATGGAATCGCATGGGAAATCCCATCTTATAGAATTAAGAAGGCCTCATGGCGATCGCAAACATCAATTTAATTACCCGTAGGATGCACCGGCTGCGAGTATTCCATAATAATCTCGGAGGTTTTTTTTAATTTGAGACAATGCTTTCCAACCATCACTATAAAAAACAAACCGATGAGGAGTTGATCTCGCTCTATAAAAAGACCGAGGATCTGCAGATCGTGGGTATTTTATATGACCGTTATACTGCTCTTACGTTTGGGGTTTGTCTGAAGTATTTAAAAGACCGCGAGGAAAGCCGCGATGCGGTAATGCAGATCTTCGAAAAATTAATTATAAGCCTGAAATCACATGAAATCAATGTATTCAAAGGTTGGTTGTATGTCACGGCCAGGAATCACTGCCTCATGCAACTTCGAGCCAGAAAAGGAAGGAATTTTGAAGAACTTTCTCCCTTTCTTATGGAAACGGGTGGAAACGGGCATCACGAACAGGGCGCTGAAATCGAGGGCAACCTCAGCCAGCTGGAGAAGTGTATGGAAGCCCTGGCCAGTGAACAGAAGCAGTGCGTTCAGTTGTTTTACCTTCAGCAGAAGTGTTACAGGGAAATTACAGAAAGCACTGGTTATGAACTTAACAAGGTCAAAAGTTATATTCAAAATGGAAAGCGCAACCTGAAAATATGTATGGAGCGAAATGAGAAATCGTAAACACGATATTGAAAAATATTTACGGGGAGAGTTATCGCCCGCCGAAATGCACGCGCTGGAAAAAGAAGCGCTGAATGATCCTTTTCTCGCCGAAGCGCTGGAAGGAGTGGAGCAAGCTGGAGCCGATAATTTCCTGTATGATCTGCACCGTCTCAACCGTTCCGTTCACGATCGCAGCCACCGGAACCGGAAGACAAAGACCATAAAAATGTGGGGCTGGACGGCAGGGATTGCAGCCACGGTGCTGCTCATCGCCGTCTCAGGATTCCTTGTTGTAAGTCTGCTCAAGGATCAGCGTGCGCTACAGCTGTCGATGCAGGAACAAGCGCCTGCTGAGGAAACCAAACCGACACAAGATAGCCTCACCGCTGACCATAACGGAGAACCGCTTGCGCTGAAGGATGAAACGAATGATATAACAGCAACGGAAGAAACCTCAGCGAAAAATGACGCTCCTGTACCGCAAAAGCCACAGACTTCAGGGGGACAGGTCCGGGCAAAGGAATCTACTGACCAGACCCCAAAGAAAAAAGATGATTTCGACAATGAAAGATTCCTGGCTCTGAAAGAAAAAGTAAAAGATGACGAAACCCCTGAAACAGCGAAGCAACCTGAACCGCGAGTAATTGCCGACTCACAGGAAACTGAATCAAAGGAACGGGAGAGTGTTCCTGCGGCAACGGACAAGGCCGGGGCCGTCAATGAAAATGCGAAGGATGCGGCCGATGAGGAATTCGCAAAAAAAATACAGGGCCGCACTCCGGGGTTGGACTCGCGTTCCAGGGCACCTGCAACTACACGCACCGTTCCGGCCAATCCTGTGCTGGTAAAAGGCAAAGTGGTTTCAGCTGAGGACGGTGATGTACTCCCTGGTGTAACTGTGTCAATCAAAGGAACCAATACCGCAACCGTTACTGATGGGGAAGGAAACTATGAGCTTACTATTCCCATAGACAATGCCACTCTACTTTTTTCCTTCATTGGATTTACATCAAAGGAACTACAGGTAACGCATGAAGCCGAAGTTAACGTGGAGATGGCAGAGGATGTCTCAACATTAAGCGAGGTGATCGTAACGGGTTATGGCGTGGCCGGCACAGCCAGTACTGAACCCGCGGCATTCCATTCAGCAGAACCAGAGCGCGGTAAATCTGATTTCAAAGACTACCTCGAAGGGGAAGTGAAATATCCTGACGAAGCAATAAAAAATAAAGCAGAAGGACGTGTAACCATACAGTTTACCGTTGAACCCAATGGTCAGCTCAGTGAATTTCAAGTGCTCAAAGGAATAGGATATGGCTGTGACCAGGAACTTATCCGCGCCATCAGACAAGGTCCGGCGTGGAAGCCCCGCAAGCAGGGTGACCAGCCTGTGCGTGAAAAAGTAAAGGTGAGGTATAGGTTTGAGTTGCCTAAGTAGTTTGAAAGGTTTGAAAGGTTGAGAGGTTTGAGAGGTTGAAATGCAGGTATGAATGCAGGTATGAATGCAGGTTTAAAGACAGGTTTAATGCAGGTTGACAGGACGCGCGTTGGCGGCTTTCCCCTCCCCTTTAACAAAAACACCGCACGAGGCGGTGTTTTTTTTTAGAATCTCAGACAACCTTTCGGCGGATGAGTTTCGCGTAGGTTCGGCTGACGGGAAAGCTTTTGCCATTTTGCATTTTAACGACCATACCACCGTTGAAGTGTTTTTCAATTTCCTTCAGGCAGTTGATGTTGATGATGGTGCTGCGGTGAACGCGGATGAACAATTCCGGATTTAAAATTTCTTCGAGTTTACCGATACCGGAGGAGCTCACAAACTGATCGTTCTTTGTTGTCAGGATGGTATAGTCACCGGAAGCTTCGAGGTATACGATCTCTTCTACGGGAAGGTTGAGAAGTTTTTCGGATTTCTGAACAAAGATATGGTTGTCGTATGAAGTTTTGTTTTCCGTTTTAATGCTGCGAAGCAATTCACCCACGTTGTTCTGTTCGAGTTTCATGCGGTTGATGGCTCGTTCCACTGCGGCCTTGAACCGTTCCTGGTCCAGCGGTTTTAGAAGATAATCCACAGCATTTTTTTCAAAAGCTTTGATGGCATACTGATCGTAAGCGGTACAAAAGATCACAAAGGGATCATGAGTAATTTCATCCAGAACATCAAAGCCAGTCATGCCCGGCATTTGAACGTCGAGAAAAATAAGATCGGGTTTTAATTTATCTATTACTTCGACAGCTTCTTTCCCTTTGGTGGCTTCACCTACGATCTGAATGTTGGGCATCTGCTGGAGATACTCCGTCAAAAGATCGCGGGCCAATTTTTCATCGTCAACTATAACACAGGTTATATTCATTGGATATTATTTAATTAAAAAAATTCGATTTCCGTTGCAATATTAATGGTTTACCGCCAAAGTCCATGGGTCCGACGTGTCAGGGTTGAAACTACCCACCCCTCAACCATGACGATTACGTCTAATTTAATCGCCTCTACTATGGACTATCGACCATGGACTTTTTATCCCGCCTTTGTCTTCATTTCTTCCCGTAGCTCCTCGCCTGCCTGGGTCGATTCTTCTTCAAAAGGAATGAAAAAACTCACGGAATAACCCCACTCATTTGACCGGATCCTCAGCCCTGCGCCGGACCCAAATATACTCTTGAGCCTCTGATCGGTGTTCTTTACTCCCACGCCGCTGGAACTGCCGTCCATAACCTTTTTAGCCTTTGAGCCCAGGCCATCATCTTTTACTTCAAAAAAGATCATGGTATTGAAGCGTTTTACCGTCAGCACGATAGTTCCTCCCTCGTCCTTTGGCGCAATTCCATACTTCACCGAATTCTCAACCAGTGGTTGCAGGATCATGGGGGGTATGCGCACGCCGAGGCAGGAAAAGTCTACTTGCTTGACAAATTTCAACCTGTCACCAAAACGCACTTGCTGGATACGGATGTAGTTGTCTATAAAATCCAGCTCGTGTATCAGCCTCACCATCTGGTCGCCGTGCGAGTCGAGCGCATACCGGAATATATCCGACAATTGTGTTATGACTCGCCGGGCTTGTTCCTTGCTTGACCCGATAAGCGTATTGATAGAGTTCAGCGTATTAAACAGAAAATGGGGATTTATCTGAGATTTCAGCAAAGATATCTGCATTTCCCGGTTCTTGATACTTAATTCACTTTTCTCTTCCTCCTGTTTTTGCAATCCCTGGAAGTAACGGATCACATAATAAACGCCTACCGTAATGATGTATTGATCGTGAAAGTGCAGGCCCTCCCACCTTAGCAACTGCACCAGGTGGTCTTTCCAGTTTTCGTAATACTGAAAGCCCTCCACGTAGTCTTCCCAATAGTATGAAAGGCTCCCTATGATCAGGAAATAGATCATCACACCAAATGCGTGGCCGGTGACCTGTATATAAACATTGTACCTGAACAGCCAGTTACAATAAAAAAAGATGGCGATTATGAGAATACAAAGGGCCTCAAAGAGGTATAAGGCGTTCCAGAAAACATAATAGTGAGGGGTTTCCAGTTTCCATTCCAAAAAAGTACCCACCGAGTAGTTAATGGCATACCAGAAGCACAAAAGCAGGTAAGCCCTCTTCCAAACCCGTGGTATGTCCTCAAAAATTTTCAATTCCTAAAATTTGTTGTAAAGTTAAGCAATGAAAAGGAAAAGCCTTTAAAGGGAAACCTTAGCCGATAAATCATGCAAATGTGTAGATAATCCTACATTCCATTTGAAAAAAGGCTCTAAATGAGCAATTTAGACGGTATTTTATGAGAAAAACTCTGTTTCTGATCCTACTATCAACGAGTCCTATAATACTACAGGGTCAAGACATTACTATCTCGGCCAGGGTTGTCGATAATGAGACCAATGAGCCCCTTGGCTATGCCTCGGTCGGTCTAAAATCCATTGCTATCGGTACCATTTCCAATGAACAGGGCGAATTCGATTTCCACATGCCGGCAGAATACCGGAATGAGGTGATGGTGATCAGCATGCTCGGTTACAAAAACTTTGAAGCGCCGGTATGGTCAATGTCCCGCGAACTGCAGGTCATTAGAATGGAAAAATCTCCGATCGTGCTCGAGGAGATCGTTGTATCAGACACTTTGCGCGGCCCCGACATTCTGGAGATTGCGCTTTCGCGGATTGATCAGAATTACCCCATGACACCTTTCCTGCTGGAGGGGTTCTACCGCGATGTGAAAAAAGTCGGAGGCACGCATATTTCCCTGCTCGAAGCTGCGGTGAAGATATACGATGAAGGTTACGCGGAACCCCGCAATAAATATAAACTACGCGAAAGCGTTCGATTGATCGAGGTGAGACAAAGCCTGGGGTATGAAAGCCGGTTCACGACTTATTTCGACCAGGACAATTTACTGGAAGACCTCTTGCTTCACAATAACATCCGCTACCGGCATTTCGATGACGGCGAAGAAGTTTTTTCCAAACTGATCCGTGAAAAAAATTCATTCTACAACGATCATGAAACCTATGTGATCTCCTATAGTGGCGATTACTTCATGAAGCTTTACATCGATAAGGAAGATTTTTCTGTCATCCACCTGGAATTCGAACAGGGTTTTGAAGATGACTACCTGGGAAGGCGCAAGGATCTGGTGAGCAAGTTCGCAGGTATCAAAAAGGAAATTGATTTCCGGAAATTTCAAGGGAAGATGTATCCGAGTTTTATCAGCATCAACTCGAAAATAAACTGGTATGACAGTAAGACCAACGTGCTCAAGTTTGAAACTGAGCTCTTCCAGCAATTGCTAATCAACAAGGTCACCCCCAATTCACAAGAGCGGATCCGGTCGACGGAGAAAATGCGAAACTACGGATTGCAGTTTCAGGACAGGCCTTACAACAAAGTATTCTGGGATAACTACAATGTGATCAAGGAAACACCACTGGATCATCAGATACTGCAGGATCTGGAAAGGCATGCGACGTTGAAGGAACAGTTTGAGGAATATTGACGTGAATCGTGAATCGTGAGTGGGCTTGTGCGGCTTGCCTTGTGTTTTTCATAGTTGATTTGTGAATGATGAATGGGTTGTGCGACTCAACCGTGATTCGTCAGTCGTGATCAATTGCCTCCAGCTTTAGCTGGTGGATGGAGGGATTGACTTGTGAATGGGCTTTAGCCCAATGGATTGTGT
>JBBDXJ010000237.1:0-2812 GCA_040902445.1 Cyclobacteriaceae bacterium
CTATGCTCCATAAAAAACATTAAAAATACCGACTTTATGGACAGACACTAATTATCTGCACACGGCGTTGCGCAACCGCATTCTTAATATGATACGCAACAAAATGCCTCAGGAAAAATATTGGAATTATTACAGGACTTTTATACCTCAGCAGCAAGATACGACCGATCAGGTTGTAGCTTTTGATGATTTAAACGATGCTGTTGAATTGGCTGTCAGCCATTTACCGGAAAAGTCTCGTCAGGTGTTTAAATTGAGTAGACTGGAAGGCAGGTCCAACGCTGAGATCGCAAACCTTCTTCAGGTCTCTGAAAAAGCCATTGAATATCATCTGACCAAGTCTTTGAAGGAGTTGCGGCTTCACCTGAAGGATTTTATGACGTGAGTCCATAGCCACGGTCAATAGTCCATAGTATGAATCCTGTTTTTCTGCCTTTTGGAGCAAAAAATCCATTCAAATGCCCCTTGGATATTAAGATGACATTATTTCTATGGACTACGGACCTGGACTGGATTAGGGAAACGGGCTACTTGCGTGTCTTAATAAATGTTATGTTTCCTCATAAATTCCAGGAATTATTAGAAAAGTACTCCCGGGGAGCCTGTACTCCTGAGGAGGAACAATTTGTTATTGACTGGTATAACAAAATAGGTCAACAGGAAAATGCCAGCCTTCCCGAAGAAGAAAAGGTCAGGGTTGAAGAAAAACTCTGGTCAGCCATCAACCCCAATCCGGTTCAAAAAAGGAACCTCCTTCCATTTCTTAAGCGTGCCGCTGTCGTCACCATTCCTCTGCTGGTGATTGCTGGTTTTTTCCTGCAGCGCGAATACATTTCTACTCTTATTAAACCGGCACTGAAGGACGCTTTTATTTCTGATGAATTTGAAAAACGCGTTTATAATGAAGACCAAATTCCACGGCGTGTCATGTTATCCGATGGCAGTGAGGTGCTCCTTCAGCCTGAAAGTGAGATCATTATCAGTATCAGTGATGACATTAAAGAGTCATCAAGAGAAGTACGACTCAAAGGGGAGGCTTTCTTTTCTGTAAAGCGCGACCCTGCAAAACCTTTTATAGTTTATACAAATGAAGTGATCACTAAAGTTTTGGGCACAAGCTTTAATATCCGCGCCTATGAAAGTGATCCGGAGATCACCGTGGCGGTGAAAACAGGAAAAGTTTCCGTGTATGCAAAAAAGGGTTCCCGGTCGGATCAGAATCAGGGCCTTCAATCAGAGGAAGTTATCCTGACGCCAAATCAACAACTCGTTTATCACCGTGAACGGGAAGTAGTTGTAAAGCAATTGGTGGAGAAACCTGAGATCATACTACCTGACTCTAACCTTTTCAGAATGCAGTTTGAAAATGCCGATGTCGGAGAGATCTTCGAAGTTCTGGAAGAAAATTATGGCATTGAGATCCGCTATGATAAAGTACTGTTGAATAATTGTAAACTGACGACCTCGATGTCGGATGAAGGTCTCTACGAGCGGATCGAGGTTATTTGTAAAGCGATCGGTGCGTCGTATACGATAGACGACGATGCGGTAATAACCATTAAGAGCAACGGTTGTTAAAATGATGTGAAACTAAATTTTTGCCTATGAGCCAATAAATACACCACACAATTTACCAAATTCAATTCCAATTTTTAAGGAAAAAAGGGCTAAAGATGCTGATACCATCTCTAGCCCGTCATGCTGTGCGAAACGCGCCCAGCACTTAGTTTTTGTCCAAAATTGACAAACAAAAACATTCTCAATTTATGAAGAATAACCCTAAACCTTTTAGAAATACCCTGTTATTTCTTATGAAAATCACCTTGCTCCACGTATTGTTTACCTCGGTTACCATTGTATTTTCGTATGCATTGGAAACCCATGGGCAGGGCGTGCTTGATCGCAAAATGAGTCTGCAACTCGAAAACACGAAAGTGAAAGATGTTTTAGCTCAGATTGAAGCCAAAGCCGGTGTGAGTTTTACGTACAGACCGCGACTGATAAAAAATATCAGAAACGTCACCTTGGATGTTTCTGATCTGCGGTTAGAAGAAGTACTTACGAGGGTGTTCGACGAATCGGTCGAATATGAGGTGGTTGGAAAACAGATCATTCTCAAGGAAACACCTTTTGCATTAAAAGAAACGTTCAATCCTGCTTCTGCCTTCCAGGGGATACAGGTATCCGGAGTTGTCAGAGATGACACCGGTTCACCAGTTCCAGGAGTGAACGTAATTGAAAAGGGCACAACTAACGGTACGGCTACCGATGTCGATGGAAGATATTCGCTGCTCGTAAATAGCCAGGACGCCGTCCTCGTATTTTCCTTCATCGGCTATACCACCCAGGAAGTTACGGCTGCTGGGCGGTCATCCATCGATATTTCGATGGTACCAGATACCCAAACCTTACAAGAAGTGATTGTAGTTGGTTACGGTGAAAAGAAGAAAGCCACCATTACCGGCGCGGTGACTTCTATAAAAAACGAAGACATTACACGAGCGCCTGTAACCAACCTTTCCAATGCCCTGGTTGGACGTTTACCCGGCACTATTTTTATTAACCGCTCTGGCGAACCCGGCTATGATGGTTCACAGATCCGGATCAGGGGCACTAATACAACGGGTAACCCATCCGCACTCATCGTAATCGACGGTATAGCGAACAGAAGTGGGGGACTTGAACGCCTTAATCCCGCTGTCATTGAAAGCATTACAGTTCTAAAAGTTGCGTCAGCTGCTATTTTTGGTGCTCAGGGTGCGAATGGTGTAATCCTGGTAACTACCAAAAGAGGTAAATCAGGAAAACCGGA
>JBBDXJ010000238.1:0-19410 GCA_040902445.1 Cyclobacteriaceae bacterium
CGGTGCAACACTAGCTTCACGCTGGGCCTTTCAGGCCACGCGAAGCCTTATTTATAGTATTGGAGCTCGCAGTTATTTCGGTCAGCCAGGAGACTGTTGATGGTATTGTCGAAAGTTGCGAAACAAGGTTCCAGAGAACATGTCCCCACTGTATAATCCAACGGATACTTTAGATCAGTTACCAGTACTTCCGGTTTGCTCGTTTGCTTCGTGCTGCGCACAAGTTGCCTATGCTTTCCGGCATCGTATACGAATTCTGACTTAGTACTTTGTGGATTCAGACCGTTCTCGTCATAGGCGACGGTGGTGGTCGAAATGAGATTGGATCGGTAGACATATTGATCAAGATCCATCCATTTATGAACGTTTGCGGCAAGCGTTTGCGAACATTCTTTTAATTCCAAGCGGCCGACCGGACTGGTGAAGTCTTGTTCCAGGGTGGCGTAGTAGCTTTTCACCGCGTCCATTTGCGTATAGTCGTACGCGCTGATTATTTCTTTGAGTAATACAAATTTTCCATCCGAGGCGCTTTTATAGATTCTCTGCGTTGCGAGCTGACTTCTTCTCCATTCTTCATCTGTTCGGAAAAAAGGCGCCAGGCTGGGTATTCCATCCTGAGCCGTATTATAAGTGTACTCCGTTTTACCCAACGGATTATCCTGGTCGTCGACGGTGCATTCTTCAACCTTTTCGTATGATAGTGCGTTATTGGATGACGACCCGATCTGGAACGTCATATTTTCACCGTAAACGTTGAACCACTTAAACTCGCCCTGCGAACCCCCCGGCGGGCTCCAGTATCTCCTGGTCCTCGTCCTGAAAAAATAAGCCATGCTCGCAATGTTGCCGGTAAAAAGGTTCGAGTTGTAATAGCTCTTCGTGTACACATACTTTTTCTTTGTGGTGCTACCGTTGCCATCGTTGTTAACGATGGACTTAATCCTTAATCCTCCGGTGTAATCTGTTTTGTTCACAGTGTATGTGCTCATGCCTGTAAACAGTCCCCAGTTCAGTTCAGCGTACAGGAAATTTGGCGTCTCTGCGGGAATCGTGTTCTTATCGTACGTTAGCTTATAAGTATGGTTTAAAAGCAGTTTCACGTCATAGGTCTGATTTAAAAAAGGCGTAGTAATAGGCAAGTCGATTACGGCGTCCATGTTCGAATCATTGAACTTGGCGTAAGCGCCGGTGGTAACATCGAATAACTTTACTATTGAAGAAATATTCGGACCCCCGGGCCGGTCATTTATGAAGTTGATCTTAAGTTGCGCGATCACAAACGCTGCGCCACCCGTCTTTGCGGAAGTTACCTCTATCAGCTTTTCCGTAATGCTAAGGTCATTACTCGTCAAACTATAGGGGAAATATGTATAATTCGGTTCGGTGAGCGTCTCGGCATAGCTTTTTTGGTTAGGTTCGAATTCGAACTCCGTGTATCCAGCTGTGGGGAACGTGATCTTTTTTAACAGACCTGCTTTCATTGAAGCCGGAACAACGGAGCGATCAGCTCCATACTGCATGGCCAGCTTCGGACCATCTTCGGTCGTTTCGACACCATAAAACAGCAGATTCTTGTTAGCATGTTTACCATTGTAAAATCCGTAGAGATCCTGAGCTGTCGTTCCATAAAGTGGAAATGGCGATGTCTCATATTCGAAGACGTACGGAGGTTTTGTAGTGCTGGAGGTTCCGTTGACAAATCCCTGCTCCTGGATGTTGTCCAAACGCAGCCTCTTGTCAAAAACGGATAAAGCATCGCTTACCTGGCTAAGTTGCCCAACCGCGGCAGTAAAATAGGTCTGGGTCAGATTAAATCTCTTTACCTCCGCATATTGTCCATTATTCTTCTGAAATATTTTAATGGCGATAAGCCTTTGCCCGGCCACATCCTGCCGAGTCCCGTACTGAAACGAAACCTTGCCATTCTTAAACACGATCTCATTGAGGTTGACGCTATGAGTTACATTTACCGTGGCACTGGTTGATTCGGTTACGCGACCGCTCAGGCTGTATGCGTAATCGTCTCGTTCAGTGAGTGTGTTGCTCTGCTGAACGGTACGAATCTGAATCGGGGCGGTATAGGTGAAAGAGATCGTATCCGATTTATCGGCCGAAATGATCGACGTCAAGTACCAGGTCGTCGGTCCTTCGGAAAAAAAAGATCCGTCTGCGTCTACCCGTGTGGTTTCCACCTGACCAAAAACATAGGTGGTCCCGTCCAGATCGATAATCGTAAAACTCTGAAAGTCTGGATTCACTGTTATCTTGACAGGCGAATAGGGAATGGTGACAATGTCCCAGGGAGTTCCGGTGGCTTTGATATTTTTGAACATGAACTTGCCGTTCGATCCACCAAGGTTGTAATAGAATTTATCAGCCTGACCATCAAGTGCGGCGTACGACTGTGCCAAACGGGAAATAAAGCAAGAAAATTGTTCACCGGGTGAATTTGGATTTGGAAACGGATTGTTGAGAAACCCAATTGTACTCTCATCCGGTTTGCCCATGACTGCTCTGGTAATCGATCCGCCGGCATTTAACGACCAACCGAGCCCCACTGATGACGCTAGATCGTGCGCCCTCACGCCGCCCGCGTGATAACTCAGACTAATCGGAAGAGATAATTTCCCCGTCTGGATCTCATATATCGGAATGGAAATATTGACCAGACCATTGTTCAGGGAAACCGGGAACTCGCCGTACCTGCCAAGGTTTGCAGCATCCGGCGACGGTTGAACAACCGCTACTTTGAAACTAGCATCCGCCGGTGAGGGTTGCGTTTGGGCAAATGCGCCCGAGTTCAGAAATAACAAACTCACAATAAAAACTGAGAAAGGGTCTCGCTTATTCATTAGGTGTAGGTTTAAAAAAAAATCGACTTGCAAAAAAGTCAACGGATCATCAAAAGGACTATGGTTGAATTTTTAATGTAAAATCAGAATAGTCCCCTAGAAACTTCCAGCCTGAAAACGTATGTAGGTTTGCAAAGACTCAAACACACTATTCAAAGATTTGAAGTCACTGACTCAATCGACAAATAATCTTAGGTGCAACTAAAACAAGGTTAGGGTCGACGTGATTCAACGTATCAAGTTGATCATGCAGACAAAACCGTGAAGGCTAAAAAATACTTGCGTTCAAACCTAAAAATTTATTGTTCCGAAACAAACGCGTCGAAAGCAAAGACGGTCATTTCTTTACCTGAATAAATGTATGTTCTCGATATGAATTGCAACAAAAACAACAGAGGACGTGCTTCACAATTCATCTAAGAAAAAACCGTTTCATCGGGAAACCCTTAGCACGAGTACAAATAAAAAGTGATGTAATATGTGGCGCGAGATCGAAAAAAAAATATCCCCCTAGGGGCGCAGGGCATCCAACAATCTAACCGGATCAGTGGTATCATGACCCGAACAATATTTGAAAAGTTAATACTTCATATCAATTGCTGGATGGAAATCTAGACTTTGACTAAATAGACTGAACTAAGAGTATCAAAGTGCTTTTGTAAAACACGCTTCAGAGTCAATAACAAGACTGACAGAGTTCCTTCACATCCCCCGAAAGAATAGTTCAACGAATGGTTTATCCCTTCAACAGGTTCGGCGGACGTTTCGGTAGATCTTTGATACTTTTGTTGTGAGTGATTCTACTGTAAACTTCAATCTTGCTCCCTTCACTTCTAGTACAATAATCATAGTTTATCTAACTAAAAAACTTTTGGTCGACAGGGATCTTTTCAAGTATTTTTCTCATTTGACAACCGGTTAAACTTAAGAAACTGCAGAACTGACCTATGAAGACGGGATGTATCTGAAACGCTTGCTGTAAATACTCAGGGCGAGTAAAAAAAAGGGGTGTTCAAACCCCATTCTGCTTTTTAGTTTTTTCGATTGTATTAAACTAAGGTACCCTGCTAACGTCATCCGCAATCGCCCCAACCTTAGGGCTTGTGATTTGCGATTTGAGGTTTTCATTCACGCTGTAGCCGTGCTCGTCAAGTTCCTTTCTGGATTCTTCATCCCATTTCTCGCAACCTGTTTCAACATCATTCATGTAAATTACGTGTCGTTGATCTTCGTCATCGTAGAAAAATCTGATGTCCAGATAACTGCCGAAGTCGTGGGGACACTTCACCAATACGAATCGTGTACCGTCAGGATTACCCCCAAGCACTCGCTGCAATTGCCGGATGTAAGTGCGAGCTTCGATCCTTGAATTCTTCTGGTAACCTTCACTTCCAGTTGTGCGCAAGGCTCGCCCCAGGGAGTTGTCGCTGACAAATGAATGTAGTCTGTCATACAATTAGTTTTTTGGTTGAACATTATTTTTAATGCTCATCCAACGGGCTTTTCCGTGACAGCACTCCAACGAGAAAATCAAATAACGTGTGCGGCAAGACAAAAGGAAACGGAATAAATTGAAAGAATGATCAGGCCGAAGGCACATTGAATTTATGCCGTAAGCTTTTGTCGATAGTCACGGAAGAAGACCGAACTTTGCGACTAAAATGATGAGATATAGGCCATGTATTTTTAAGAAAACCTCGTTGCATAGTCTGACAAAATAAAAGAGATGGCTGGCCACGAGTCTGTAAACATATCTGATTCCTTTTCAACGCTTGAAGAGGGTAAGCAGCCGATCATAGTCAATTGATTCGTCGTAAATGCAAGGCATAAAGTCGCACAACGCACGTGATAATGGCTGCTAGGAAGACATGAAGCCCAGAATTCTTTTTTATAAGGATACTGCCGCCGTTTATGTACATCAACGGTAATTAACGACCGCTCGTCAAATTAATTCAGTCAGCAACCTAAGATCAATTATATTAGCGCCCGATTATTGGGTTGTCAAAAATGACGCTACTTACTGATCAGGTAATTTCACGCTAAGAGGAAAGAATCATTTTTTGACATGAAAACCATCTTATCAGCCACCCTGATTTTAATGTCCGCTCTGTTCTGTCACGCACAGAGGGTAAGTATTATACCCAGGGCAGGGGTAAGCATACATACGTTCGCGAAAGACACTTATTACGACTACATTCCGAAGAACGGAACTAGCTTCGCCGGAGGGATAGCGGCCAGTATCAGACTCTCCAAGAAAGGCATTCTTGCAATTCAACCTGAAGTGTTGTTTCTGATCAAAGGAGCGAAACTTATTGATACTCCATTGGACGGTCTTGTGACGGCAGACGATGCGTATCGACTTAAATACCTGGAGATGCCTTTGCTCCTTAAATTATCATCAAACCCTGGGGAAGGAAAGAGCATTTTTTTTATAAACGCGGGCCCTTCTTTCGGGATTTGCCTTGAAGGAACGTTCGAAGTGTTTGACAGGAATAACCAGCTCGATCTGGACAAGTATGAGATGGATATCACATTTGATTATCATGATGACAGGCGGAGCAGCAAAGCGTACCTTAACAGGCGCTCGGATGTCAGTTTGCAGCTGGGCGGAGGCTGGAGCTATCCCCTGGGTCCCGTTAATGTGATAGTAGAAGTCCGTTATGGACATGGACTTAGGGAGTTCAGAAATGATGACCTAAGGCCAGGAGCAAGAATGGCCAATCGCTTTTGGCTGTTCTCAGCCGGAGTCCAAATCCCTGGTAGCAGATAGTTTCTACACCTGCGCCAATTTCATTTCTGCTATTTCTTCGGTGCGTTGTTTTAGCAGTTTTGTTCTTAATGATTTCATGTCGTTGCTCAATTTTTTCTGAACCACCTTTGCATAAATCTGAGTTGTTCGTATGCTCTTATGGCCAAGCATTGAACTTACAGATTCAATAGGAACATCATTCGCCAGTGTGATGGTTGTAGCAAAGGTATGCCGGGCAATGTGGGTGGTCAATTCTGTCTTAATTCCACACAGGTCAGCAATTTCCTTCAGGTAGTCATTATACTTCTGATTACTCCGAACTGGAAATAACCTTCCTGAATTTACGCAATCCGGATGTTTTCGATATTTCTCAATAAGTTCCAACGCCTCTGGAAGCAGCATCACATTTGAGCGGTTATCGGTCTTTTGACGTTTGGTGAAAATCCACTTTCTCACCATCTAGTCCAGTACCTATGTGATCTGGTGTTAATGCGCGAACTTCAGCGTAGGCGTACCCTGTATAGCAACTAAAAAGGAAGATATCGCGTACCTGTCCAAGCCGTAACGAGGGAAAAGTTTTATTCCTTAACAGTTGGATTTCATCATCTGTCAGAACTTCCCGCTCAACATCATGCGTGACGCATTTGAAGCCAAGAAATGGATTTCGTACAAGCCATTCATTTTTGACTGACAAGGCTGCAATCTTCTTTAACTTTTTTATGTAACTGATACAGGTATTATGATCCAGGTTATCAGTGGTCTTTAAGAAATACTCAAAATCGGTAATGAATTTGTACTTCAATTCACAAAGGGCAAGATCGGTTACTTTGTATTTAGCTTTTAAAAAACGTTGGATCTTGCCGTAGGTGACGACGTACCGTTTGTATGTCCCCTCGGCTACGCCTTTTCCGATCAGGCCTTTCATTTCATCATTATGGAATTTGAAAACTTCCAAAAGAGTTTTTTCTGGCCTCTTTCTCTTCAATGCCGAGGTATTTATTTTTAATGGCATCTGCGGTGATCAGTTTCTTTTGTGACCGAAGCTCATAGTAATAATGTCTCAGCTCACCGCGCGCTATATCCAGGAACTCATTGATTTCGTCTGCTTCATCTGAATCATTTTTCACCACTGAATTTTCTTCATCCCACAACGCTGCATTGATTCTTTTACTAAGCGAAATTTCTGCACGTCTCCCGTTCACTGTCACACGGGCGTAGAGCGTAACCTCCTTGTCTGCTGATTTTCTGCGATACGCCCAAATAAGAATTGAGAATGTTTGTTTGTGTTTCATATTGCTCACCGAATTAGTTACCAAATCGCGTGTTTTTTAACATCATTGGTGTGTTTTGACGATCATAACAAATTGATAATCAATTCATTGCACGTAATTCGGTGAGCAGGTGGCCATCGGTAATGTGCTCACCGAAGTGCTCACATTTTTACTGCAATTGTTTGTGATTATATGGTGGGTATAAAAACAAAAAACCGCTTAATCATTCAGACTAAGCGGTTTTGCATTTTGTTGTTACTACGGTGGTGATCCCGCGAAGAGCCCGGAAGATCTTGTGCTCCTTAAAGACCTTGTCGAGAAAGGTGTGTTCAAGCCTGTCATTGACAGGGGTTACACACTGCGTCAGATTGTGGAAGCTTACCGATAATGTCGACCAGGGTGTGCTTCGGTCCTTGAATTCTTCTGGTATCCTTCGCTTCCCAGTCCTGCGCAAGGCTCTCCCCAGGGAGTTGTCCCTGACAAATGAATGTAGTCTATCATACAATTTAGTTTTAGTTGAACATTATTTTTAATGTTCATCACACCGGGCTTTTCCGTGACAGCACTCCAACGAGAAAATCAAATAACGTGTGCGGCCAGACAAAAGGAAATGGAAATAAATTGAAAGAATAATCAGGCCGAAGGCACATTGAATTTATGCCGTAAGCTTTTGGCGATAGTCACTGAAGAAGGCGGCCGAACTTTGCGATTAAAAATGATTAGAGAGATCGTCTTTACAAATAAAAAGAGCGAACAAAAAGGGACATTGTTTAAAGATCCCTCGTTTCAAGTCATTTAACACTATTTCATTTCATTATGACCTATTTAAGAAGATTGGCAACCATTCCGGTTTTTTGGTAACCCTAATTGCAAACAAGAATAGCAGAGATGACGTTTAGAAACTAAACGATTTCGTATAAACCATATAATAGGACTGGCTGTATTGGAATGAAGAATGAGGCTGATCAAATTCACGACTTATTGAAATTATCAAAACATTTAAATGTCTCTGATTTTGAACATTATATTGATCACTACCTGGAACGAACGGCAGATAAAGGTTTAGCGAAGATTCGTCCCATGATAACCGGAAACGTTTTGCAGGCTTTCGGTGCCTACAAAGGCAAGCTCCTGAGCTATCCCACCATTGACGCAGGAATCAAGAAAGGCATCCTCATGCCTGAATATTGGGAACCTGGCAATGATGTGCAGCAAAAAAACATCGTGCCGGTTTCAAGGGCCATAAAGATCATCCGTTCTCTGACACCCGGGTCAAGTATCACCACCAAAAATAATGTCTCCATTTTCAGACAACCTGGAGGATTCAAGATCATGGTATCATCGGCCAGGTCTAGTGGTGGAGATATTTATCTCGGTCCTGACCTCCTGGAAGTTGTAGATAAAAATAACTTCAAAAAAATATCGGATAAGATGACCGCTACCCTCTATTTCAACCTGCCCGTCACAACCCTGGATGACCACATCTGGACGCTCATGGATCTGGGCATTGGTGGATATGTCGCGGGTCGGTCTTTGGAGAAAATCAGTGAAAATTTGGGGCCCGTGCTATATAACATGAAGAGGAAAACGTGAAGAAGGATTTTAATTTGAATCATCGTATGGAAAACTCCATTAATTTAAAAATCGATCTGCCGCCGGATATCATCAAGAAGCTTGAGAATGTAATTATCGAAACCGTAACAAAGACCCTTCAGGAGCATGTTGCCAACATAAAGGCTGAGCCGAAAATGTATACGCGAAAAGAGGCCGCGAATGCTTTGCGCATTACTTTACAAACTCTCAGGGTATATGAAATTCAAGGCCGATTAATCCCGAAGCGTGCTGGCAAGCGGGTACTTTATAGTAAACAATCCATTGAAGATTTCATCGCTTCCTTACGACCCTGAGACTGCACCGAAAAAAAGAGTTTCGCAATTCGTTTCATTGTCTATTGTTTTAATGCACTATAAACGTTGGTGCAATACGACGTGGCGAGTTAGGAGTCAAAGTTAATGACCGTAGGGAATGACTTTGGAGGCCTGCTCCGTTCTTGTCCCACGTAACCGGACGTAATTTGAAAAACTAAACTACAAATTTACACTGAGCCCGCCATTGATTATGCATTTTGTTGTGTGTAGTGCCCGCCATACTCCGCACTGAGCACTCTTGTACAAGCTTCGGGTGCGTGTCAGCAAGTCTGTGCGGTTGGGTTACTCATGGCGCAATGAATCCACCGGATTAGCATGCGCAGCTTTGATGGACTGAAATCCAACGGTGAGCCAGGCGATAGCAATGGCAGACACTCCAGCACCGATAAAAATAAATTGATTGATGTCCACTCGATAAGCGAATCCACTCAACCACTGAGACGACACCCACCAACCTATCGCAGTCGCAGGTACAAAGGCGATGAACACCAGCACAATAAATTCTTTCGTCAACATGATGGAAAGTGAGCCCGCTGATGCACCCAACACTTTACGGATACCAATTTCTTTAGTTCGCTGTTCAGCCGTGAATGCCGCCAAGGCAAACAAGCCAAGACAGGCAATAAAAATGGCCAAGCCCGAGAATATGCCTAAAACTTGCCCAATCTTCTCTTCTGAACGATAAATCTTGTCAAAATTTTCATCCATAAAAGAATAAGCGAATGGCTCGGAGCTAGCATATTGTCTCCAAATTTTTGAAGTATTGTCAATCAGCGTTTTAGCATTGCCTTCGTAGCGCACCATCAAAATTGGAGAAGGATTGGGATCTAAAAAAACTGCGAGCGGTTGCACTTTGTCGCGGTAGCTGTCAAAATTAAAATCTTTCATGATGCCGATAACATGGCGTCTGATAAAAACATAAGCATTCGGGCTGTATAGAATCTCATGCCCTTCTGCTCTATCAAACCCAAACGCCTTTGCGGCAGCTTCGTTAATAACCACCGCTGATGAATCGCTCGGAAAGTCTTTTGAAAAATAACGACCATCTTTCATCTCAAACTTCAATACATCTTGAGAGTCAAAATCGGTATAGTACATGGCTACAACATGTTCTCCATCTGAATGTGCCGAGCGCATCACAGTTGACATATATGTCCCAGGAAATTTGACTGCCGTAAAACTTACTTTTGAAATTCCAGTTTGTTGAGTAACCGCATTGCGAAAGGCTCCCCCATTGTTGCCAAGCTTATGTACATCTTCAATCAACAACACATTTTTCTTGTCCATACCTATTTGCTGCTCTTGCATGAACTTGATTTGAGTGTAAACAACTGAAGTGACGATGATGAGGAAGATAGAAATGGCAAATTGAAAGACCACTAAAGTGCTTCGGATGCCCTTGCTTTTGAGCCCTGCCGTTACTTTCCCCTTCAAGACTTCAACGGGTTTAAAAGAGGTAAGATAAAAAGCAGGGTAACTTCCCGCCAGCATACCAACAGTCAACAACATAAGCCCGACTCCCAACAAGAATTTGAAATCCAGTAAATTAATCATGGGCAATTCCTTTCCGGAAAGCCTGTTGAAAGCAGGAAGCAGAGAGAAACAAAGTGCCACAGCCAAAGTAACAGCCACCAAACTGTATAACATAGACTCGGCGAGAAATTGTCCAATCATCTGGCTACGAAGTGAGCCTAACGTTTTGCGTAACCCAACTTCCTTTGCACGACCAGCAGACTGCGCGGTGGACATGTTCATGAAATTAATGCATGCAATTGCTAAGATGAAAATGCCGATGCCCCCAAAGACAGCCAAATACATCATGCTTCCGGCCGGCTCTATATCTTCTTGTGAAGTTGAGCTCAAGTGAATATCTGTAATTTTAGTGGCGTAATAACTATAAACTCCCCCTGATTTACGGAACTGATCCAAGCTGTTGCCCAAGAAATCCTGCAGTTTGGGAGCCACATACTTCGCCACTAGATTTTCAAATTTTTTCTCAACGTCAGAACCGGAAGCGTTTTCCCTCAACAAAAAATAGGTGTATACGCCACTGTTGAGCCATTCCTGTACTTTGAAATAACTATCTGGCCCAGCCGAAAGCAGTACATTAAATTTGAAATGAGAGTTGGTTGGACAGTCAGCTGCTACACCAGTAACTTTATAGGTTACCTTGTCACCCTGATCAATGACGATCAATTTGTCAAGCGGGCTTTCGTTACCAAACAATTTTTGTGCAGTCTTTTCGGTAAGCACCATCGTATTCGGTTCCTTCAAGGCAGTCAGCGGATTGCCAACAATAAGTTTGAAGGAAAAGAACTCAAAAAAGTTACTTTCCGTAAAAAATACTTTATCCTCAGTAAATGTTTTGTCCCCGTAGCGCAAATCCAGTTTCAACCAGGGATTCATCCTAAGCGTAGATTCCACTTCGGGTATCTCTGCTATCATTGCATCGGCCAAGGGTGGACAAGTGGATGCACTGCGCACGTCCTGATCTCCAAACTTATTATGCCGCCCCACCTGATAAATCCGATTAGCATTGGCGTGGAACTGATCGTAACTAAATTCATCAATTACATACAAGGCAATGAGCAAACAAGCCGTGATGCCCACAGTCATACCTAATATGTTGATGCTCGCAAAAAACTTTCTCTTAAGTATGTTGCGAATAGCGATGGTGAAATAGTTTTTAAACATGGCCGATGTTCTTTTTGATTGTCAGCCCTAAAGAGTAAAGCTAATAAAGCTACAACTCTTTTGTTTACAGATTGGTAAATCACTTGTAAAAAAATGTAAACTCTGTCTTTATTCTTTATTAAAAGTCCTAAGTTCTCAACGGGCTCGAATTTTGTCCACCGTGGTAAATTGTCTGCGGATACTTTTTTGAATTGAAATCCTGAATTTTTTTATCCACTGTCAGCGAACAGAGTCGCGGGGAGGAGAGGCAGGCTCATTTGCATTGCTTTGGTTTGAGTGTCGGATGTGCGGCAATGCAAATGTGCCTGACTGTGCGGAATGAAACCGCAAACTGTCGAGCGGGCATTACACACAACCGGTGGCTAAATACACCGGTGCATATATTTCCCTTATGTAATCTTAATAAAGGTTAGGCAATTTTACGGCTAGCCGTCAGCCCTGAACAGGGCGATTTTAGACGGATTTTGTGAAAATTCCAGCGCGTTACACAAATTTCCAATTTTATTCACCCGACGTTCAGCACCTTAGCAGGGGTACTGTTACCCTTGTAACTTTCTGTGAATGAATTTTACAACAGCAATTTTTCCCAATGCCTTTCAACGCAACACTAAATAGAAAGAAGCTCAATCCGGATTATGGGTGTTCGAAAGACCTCGTTACAGAATTTATAGAGGGCATTAAAAAGTAACACATCACTAAGTACTCACTGAATGCCGATGAATACGAAGAAAGATTAGTGAAAAATTTAGGTGCCAAAAATAAATTTTTGTGACACTGATTGTGACACTGCTAAACAAAAAAACCGCGAATACAAAGCGTAGTCGCGGTTTTAAGAGGTCTCGAGCGGATTCGAACCGCTGTAGAAGCTTTTGCAGAGCTCTGCCTAGCCGCTCGGCCACGAGACCAAATTGGTTGCCGGTTTCCGGTTGCCAGTTATTAGATGCCAGTTACTGATTTTCGGTTTCCAGTTGCCGGGTTTGCCCGACAAAGCTAAGGCTGCATGAGCGCTGAGCGTAGTCGGGTAATAGAAACAAAACTAAAAAAAAGCGCTGTGATATCAACCATCAAAAAAAAAGAAAGGTGACTGAATAAACAGTCACCTTCATTTTATGGTTTCGCCTATTCGGCTTTGTCCTTGTCTTTCTCTTCTCCGCTACCAGACATCTTCTCCTTCAACGCACTGAGTGCTTCAATGTCGCCTAATGTAGATTTCTCCGACTGCTGATTGATGTTCTGGATAGACTTTCCTTTCGGAGGAGGCATTTTCTTCCTGGTGGCAGCTGCCACTTCCTCCTCGACAGACCACATCGCCTTGTGCGACAATACAATCCTTCTGTCATCCTTGGAAAACTCCAGCACCTTGAACTCAAGTGAATCGCCAACCTCTGTTTTGGAATTATCCTCCTTCTGCAAATTCCTGGCGGACACAAATCCTTCAATTCCATAAGGCAACTCCAGCATAGCACCTTTATCGTTCTTGTTGATAACGGTAGCCTTGTGAATTGAGCCGATGGTGAATACATTTTCGAAAGTGTCCCACGGATTTTCTTCCATATGCTTGTGACTCAGCGCAAGTCTGCGGTTAGCCGCATCAAGCTCGAGCACCTGTACTTCCATCGTATCACTCACCTTCACGAACTCGGAAGGATGTTTGATCTTTTTGGTCCAGCTCAGGTCTGATACGTGCACGAGACCATCGATACCTTCCTCCAACTCGATGAATAAACCGAAGTTGGTGAGGTTGCGAACAATACCCTTGTGCCTGGTACCCACTGCATATTTGACGAGAACATCCTGTCTTGTCCATGGATCTTCGGAAAGTTGTTTGATTCCGAGTGACATCTTGCGCTCATCGCGATCGAGCGTCAATACGACGGCCTGAACTTCATCGTTTACTTTCAGGAAGTCCTGAGGATTGCGCAGGTGCTGTGACCAGCTCATTTCACTTACGTGGATAAGACCTTCCACTCCGGATTGCAATTCGAGGAACGCCCCGTAATCCGCGACGTTAACGATCCTGCCTTTAACTTTCGATCCAATCTGGATTTCCTGTGCAAGCGAATCCCACGGATGTGGCGTAAGCTGTTTCATACCCAGGGAAATACGCTTCTTGTCTCCGTCGAAGTCGAGCACAACCACTTTCACAGTCTGGTCAAGCTTCAACACTTCTTCCGGATGATTGATTCGTCCCCATGAAATATCGGTGATGTGGAGAAGACCATCAACACCTCCAAGGTCAATGAACACACCGAAGTTGGTCATGTTCTTGATAACACCTTCCAGCACCTGACCTTTTTCGAGGTTGGTGAGGATGGCGGCCTTTTGTTGCTCGAGGTCTTTCTCGATAAGTACTTTATGCGATACAACAACGTTGTCGTTGGTGTAATTGATCTTTACAACTTTTACTTCGATTGATTTGTTGACATAAATATCGAAATCGCGGATAGGCTTCACGTCGATCTGTGATCCTGGCAAGAATGCTTCGATGCCAAATACATCGACGATCAAACCACCCTTCGTTCTGCGTTTTACAAAACCTTCGATAACTTCATCTTTATCCAGCGCTTTCTGAACATACTCCCAACCTTTTACAAGCTTGGCTTTTCTGCGGCTGAGAACTAACTGGCCCATGGCGTCTTCACGCTCTTCTATGAAAAGATCAACAATATCGCCAATCTTCAAATTGGTCATGTCTTTGAATTCCGCCAGCGGAACAAGACCGTCTGATTTAAATCCAATGTTAAGGATGACATCGCGGTCGTTGATGCCCACTACAATACCTTCAACCACAGTTCCGGAATCAACCGTACTCACTGTGCCGGAGTACATGTTCTGCAACTCCTGCTTTTTGTCCTTTGAATACCCTTCGCCAAAACCTTTGCTTTCAAATGCATCCCAGTCAAATTCACCGGGAACCTGTTTTGCGTAAAGGGATTTTCTCAGTTCTGTTACCGGAATCGCTTCGGTTGTGATCTCTTCTTCTTCGCGGCTGCGTCTTTTAGCGGCTTCGATCGGATCTTCATCCTCTGCATCGGCGGGCTTCGGACCCTTTACTTTACCCGGAGTTGAGGAACCTGCGGCTCCGGTGGCGCGTCTGGGTCTGGGCTCAGACCCTTTTTGTGCTTTTGCCATATTATTATTCTCTTGCCCCGTTTACATGCAACAGGCGGGCGACTTGCTGCAAATTGGTTTAAAATTGCTTTTCTGGCCCCTAATAACCGAAAAAGCCCCGCTTGTTTAGCGGGGCTGCAAAAGTACGAATTTTTCTTAAAATGCTACTGATCTCCAAAAGAATCAACTCTCAATGTACCCAGGGCGTACTCCATCAGCATTTGCTGAAAAAGCAGGGTGACCTCGGCCTGCGCTTTTGAAGCTGCCGCCTGAACATACGTCTGATTTGCCAGGGCCAAAGCCACCTGGCTGGCAACCCCTAAGAAAAAACTTTCCTGCTGGGTTCTCAGGGCAAGTTCACCGGCCTGAAATTGAACCTGACTCGCCTGGTGCGACTGCAATGCCGTTAAATAATTATTGTAGGTGCGCTGAACATCGATCTTGATAGTTTTTTCGACATTATCCCGCTGCAGTTTTGAATTCTCGTAAGTCATCTTGTTGAAAACCCGGGTATTTCGGGTCACCATACGATCGAAAATCGGGATGGTAACATTTACTCCGTACGACATACTGGGAAAAATATTCTTGAACTGATTGCTGAAATTTCCGTAAAGCGGCTCACCCTTCAGCGTGGAAATGTATTGTGATCCATAAGATGCAAAGAGGAAAACGCTGGGAAGAAATCCGCTTATCGATGCCTTATAGGCATACAGATTCGCCTTCGCTTGAAAATCTGCCTGTTTCAAATCTTCGCGATTAGCCAAGGCCACCACATACAAACTATCCAGGGCTAGCCTGGTAACATCCATCGTATTTTCAATTGCAGGGAACTCAAGCTTAAATGGAACTTCAGGATCAAGCTGTAAGGTTTGTGTCAGCAAAGCTTTATCATTTTCCAGCGTAACCTTCGACTGCAGGGCTGTTACTTCCAAATTTCTTACCTGGGCGTCTTGTGTATAAAGATCCGCTTCAGCCCGAGACCCTAAGTTCACCATCTCTCTTAACTGGCTCAATAAAACATTCTGAACACGGAATGTCTCCTGCGCTATCCGGAGCAATTCCTGATCAAGTAACACCTGAAGATATTGTGTTGTAACAGTAAATACCACCTGTTGCTCGGTACGTTTTACAAATGAGGTCTGGGCGCGGAATTCATTGCTTGCGCGATTAAAGGTATTGATGCGATTGAAACCATTGAACACCATTACACCCGTTTGAATGTTAGCGTTTACGTTGTCCACGCTCAGGTCCATAAGTTCCCCTCCATCCGGATTAGGCTGCTGCCCATCGGTGTGCGATCCAGACCCCTGGATTATCAGGTTTGGAAAAAATGACGCAATGGTCGAATTCCTTTGAACCTGACTGGAAATTAAAAAATTCTTTTGCTGGTTGAGGTCCAGGTTGTTCTTTAGTGCGATCTTAACCGCCTCTTTATAGGTAAGGGTTATCGTGTCCCCCTGCTGGGCATTTAATATGCATGCGCTGCAAAGAATAAAAACAATGGAGATAATTATCTTTTTCATCACTCTTTTTTAGACTCTTTCCAATACTGCACTGTCTTGTACCACTGCCCCGTCGGCAACTCTCACGATGCGTTTTCCATACCGCGCGTTTTCGTCTGAGTGCGTTACCTGTATAATCGTGATACCTTCATCATTCAACTTCTGAAAGATCTCCATGATCTGCTTACCCTGGTCGGAGTGAAGATTTCCTGTGGGCTCATCTGCCAGTAAAAGTTTAGGCTGACCCACGATAGCACGGGCAACACCCACCAGCTGCTGCTGACCCCCGCTGAGTTGTTCGGGGAACAGATCCTTTTTGGCCACCATATTGAAACGGTCGAGTAATTCGGCTACCATGCTCTTTCGCTGGCTCCCGCCTACTCCCTTATATAATAGAGGCGTTTCAATGTTCTCATAGACAGTGAGTTCATCGATCAGGTGATAGGCCTGGAATATGAAACCGATATAATTCTTGTGCATCTCCGACTTCTGTTTCTCTTTCATGCGGTGCACGGGCTCGTCAAAAAAGAAATATTCACCGGCGGAAGGCTCGTCAAGCATACCAATAATGTTCATGAGCGTCGATTTCCCCGCACCACTAGGTCCCATGATGGTTAAAAACTCCCCCTGTTTGACGTCGAGATTGACGCCTTTCAATATGAAAGTGCGCTGAAACCTCGAATCAATATATTTGTCGACATCGCGAAATTTGATCATGGTATAGTGGTTAATGGTTAATTTCTTTGTTCGGGCACATCACGAAAGCTAATATGGTGCCAATGGAAATTTACGCAAGAAACCTCAAAATAAAGCCTCCGGGGGAACAATGATGCGTTCGCTTATGAAAATAGGTGTCCGGAAACGGATGGTGAAGTAGGTGAATTGTCAATGGTGAATAGTGAATCAGTGTTGTCCGGGGAAAACTGCGCAATGTGTGTGCAGCCCTGAAGGGGCGCGATAACCTAGCCCAGGGTGAGGAGCGGTAGCTCCGAGCCCTGGGTTAACAGGTTATATCCAAGCGCAGCCCTGAATGGGCGAAAGATGAGGTTTACATGCACGCACGTTGCAACTAATCCCACACGTATCGTGAGTCGTGAGACAGTTGAGGTTACACTGGAGATGGTTGACTCATAGCCGTCTCCATTTCATTGCATCTTGCTTTTATTATCTCGTTTTGGCACTTCGTTGCATGGGGGTTGCTTCATCGCCAACACGCTCGCGCGTGAAGGCGCTTCGCAATGACGGGCCCGGGGGATAAGCGCGTTTAAGCTATCCGCCCACTCACGAGTCACGATTCGCTGCTCAGAAAATAATCGGATAAAGAATCACATCCACCCTCCGATTCAGCTTCATTCCATTATAAGTGTCATTTCGGTAAACTGCGTTCTCCAGTCCCCAGTCTTTTATGGAAATCTTGTTTTCGGGAATAGGTTTTCTTATCAGAAGTTCCTGCACAGCAGCACTGCGCATTTGGGAAAGCCATTCATTGTATTCCTTACCACCGATAGGGTCGGTGTGACTGATCAAATGGATATCGTATTTTTCCAATAAGTTGGGAATAGAATCCAGCCAGTGATAGAGCTCCACGGCCTGGTCTTCGCTGATGATATAACTGCCACCCCCGAAAAAAATGCTTTTCCGGATCTCATCAACCTGTCGCTGGGCCCAGCCTGTGAAACTGGAAAAGATCAATATGGAAAACAGCACCGTTCTCATGCTATAAATTTAGGGGTTTATAATTCAAGTTCAAACCCGGCTGCCGACCGAACCTTTTCGTGAATCGTGAATGGACCTGTGCGTTGATTGTTTACACGCTCGTTCCCTTCCGCCTTCAGGTCGGGATCCCGCGTTCCATCATCACCTTTTTCCGCATGGCGGATGAGAATAAAAGTTGTGATCCCGGAGTCTTTCTCAGTGCACGCTGATGCCAAAAAAAACAAGGCAAATAACAAATACCAAAAATTCCTTCTTTTCATCTTGATCAAAGTTAATTATACCACTTAGTGCTTAATGCTTTCTGCTTTTAGCTTTCTGCTTTTTGCTTTCTGCTTTCAGCTTTTAATCTTACTTTTAAAGACCTACATGGATAAACATATGACCGGAAAGTTGTTTTTCACCCTTTTTTTCACTATTTTAATATATTCTCCTGTTTTTTCTCAGAATACAGACAGCCTGGAAGCAATGCTGGATACAGCGCAGGGCGACCAGAAAGTAAAAACCCTCAATGAACTTTTCCGCGCTCACCTGCGATCAGATCCCGTGAAGGCTGTAGGCTTTACACACGAAGCGCTGATCCTGGCCACTGAGATCAACGACAGACGCGGGATGGCCGCCTCTTACAACAACCTGGGAGTTGCCTATCGCAACCAGGGCGCCCTCGACAAAGCCCTTGAGTATTATATCACATCAATGCGATTGTACGATTCACTTCAGAACAAGGAGGGAGTCGCCACCACAAAAAATAACATCGCTAATATCTATTCCATTAAAAAAGATTACGGTCAGGCTATGCGCTACCTGGAGGAGTCCTATGCCCTTTTCAGGGAGATCGGAGATCCTTTCCGCCTCATCGGATCCATGAACAACCTGGGCAACCTGTACCTGGACATTGATATGTATGACAAGGCCCTGAATTATTACACTGAAGCATATGCGCTCAGCGAGAAAAACGGAGCAAAATTCGGCGACCCCCTGAATAACGTCGGAAACATTTATTTCAATCAGGGAAATTACCAGGTCGCTATCGGATATTACCAGAAAGCCCTGGATATTGAACGCGAACACAATAACAAACTCGGCGTCTTAAATACAGTAACGAACATGGGGATTACCTATACGAAGGCTAAACAGGCAAAGAACGCGGAAAGATATCTTAATGAGGCGCTGAAATTAAGCGAAGAACTTCAGGCCTTCACCAGCTTGCCCACCGTTTACAACGCGAGCGCAGAAAACTTTTCCAATCAGAATAAATGGAAGGAAGCCTATCAGATGCAGTTGAAATACGATGAGATGCGCGAAAAGATCTATGGAGAAGAGAGCAGCCGCAATATTGCACAAATGGAAATGGTGCTCGACTTCCAGGAAAAAGTACGCGAAATCGAGATCCTGAAAAAAGAAGACGAGATCAAATCGCTGGAGCTGCAAAAAACCCGCCTCTTTATTATTCTCGTAATCCTCGGTGTGATCGTGGTTATTGCGGGAGTGAATCTCTTTTACCTGGACCGGAAGCGGAAGCTGGTATAGTGAGGTGTCAGTTGTGAGACCCCACCTTTGGGAAAGGATTTGATAAATTAATAACATGAG
>JBBDXJ010000239.1:0-19288 GCA_040902445.1 Cyclobacteriaceae bacterium
TATTTCAGGCTGGTATTTTTCTTCCAGGGATTTTAATTCCGCTTCCGTGAGCCAGTCTTTATGTCCCGTCGAAATTCTTCCGGGAAGAGGGTATTTCTGAGCCGCTCCTTTGGTTCCGCTTATGAGATGAAGCCGCGAGTAAACGCGGGGCGAAGACACATCATGCTGCAACATAATGGTGCGACCACTGTTGGTGCGTATAGAGGTGATATTCATATTTCCCCTGTATGGTTTACCGACAAACGACGCATAGAAATCATCCTGGGCTGCGAGCTCTTTAGCTCTGTCACTCATTGTAAAATCATTACCCGACAACGATACCAGATAATCCATTTTATCGCCGCGGTTGATATTCATCACCTGAGAGATCGGGCCCAGGCCGTGACCGGGGTACAAGTTGCCATTGCCCCGGTAATTCTCCTTTAACCGCCACATTTCCCAATATCCATCCTTCTTAAAATTTAGATCTATTAACGTGTGGATATAAGCGCCTTCGGCGTGCACAATCTCGCCAAAAAAACCCTGCCTCGCCATATTCAGTGTGAGCATCTCAAAAAAGTCATAGCAACAATTTTCGAGATACATACAATGCTTGCGGGTACTTTCAGATGTTTCAACAATCTCCCAACATTCTTCCATCGTTATGACACCAGGCACCTCGATCGCCACGTGCTTTCCCTGCTTCATTGCATAGACCGCCATTGGCACATGCAAATGCCAGGGGGAGGAAATATACACCAGGTCTATATCATTTCGGTCGCACATTTTTTTCCATGCGTTCTCGTCGCCGGAATATAATGCAGGTTTATGCCCCGTCCCTTCAATTCGTTTTAACGTTGCGTCTACTTTCTCGGGACGTACATCACATAAACCATTTATCTCCACCTTGTCTATCTTACTGGAACGCACAACATGTCCCGGTCCTCTCTGACCCAGTCCGATAAATCCCAGGCGGACTGTATCCAACTTCGGCGCGGAATAACCAGAAATGTTAAATCTCTGCGAGCGTGCGCTTCCGGTTGAAAGAGGATCATCCCCGGATCCGATACCCTTTGCCGTAGCCGCACCAACACCGATGCCCAATCCGGCAAGGGTGCTTACCTTGAGAAAATCTCTGCGATTTTTTTTCACTATAGTCTTATTTTATTAAAAACAATATTTCCAAATATCAAATCTAATTCAAGCGAAACCTTTCCCTATTCCCGTATTCCCGTATTTCCCAGGATGCGCTCCGCATTTTCCTGGTAAATTTTGTCCACTACAGCACGGGGCAACTTCAATCCCCTGAACTCCCCATCGATTCCCGGGATACTCAACATTTCATCCGTGGCAAAAAACTTCCAGTGAAAAATTCTGCTGTCATGTGCGCGTTGATTCATTTCAGCTGCATCTTCGGGATCTCTTATCTGGACGTCGGTGGCATAGAGAAGCCGGTCCTGGTACATGACAAAAAAATCATGCGTCTCCTGCCAGTGACTCTTCGCGTGAAAATTCAGATTTGACATACGCGCGAGATCAACGGACATGTTCGGATATTTATCCAGCCGTTTTGCAAGCTCCTCGAGACTCCACTCGAGGCTGCCGAGATGGCCGCCGATAAATTTCAGCTTAGGGTGTTTCTCCAGCATATGGTCCCTCGCATTTATCTGGTCGTCATAAGAAGGATATTCAGGATGCAGATACATATGGTATTCGGGATGGGATTCATAATATCCCCGATGAAACGTCATTTCCTCAAGGGGAAGCCAGCAGTCCCTGGGTTCGCCCAAGTGTCCCACCAGAGGGATATTGTTTTCTTCCAGATAGTCCAGTACCGGATCAAACTTCGGATTGTCGATCATGACAAACTTTCCATTTTCGTCTTTGAGATCCATGCCAATGTTCTTCCATACTTTCACAGCGATCGCCCCGTGTGCAAATGAGTTCTTCAGATAATCCAGCGTTTCGTCCTGCCAGCCCGGCGTATTGAAGTTATTGACGGAGAAAGTTGTGGCGTACGCGATGGTTTCGGGAAAGGCCTTCAATTGTTTCCTGACGATCTCCTCCTGGTCTGCCATGGTAATACCGAAAGGTCTGTCGTCAACAATTACCAGGAAACGGAAGTGGTCTCTTTGCGCCTGCTTTATAAAGCTTGTATCCCCGGTGTTGAGGTGGATATGCGAATCGAATTTTTCAGTCCGCTGAAAGTCGTCAACACTGTAAAATGAAACATCAGGATTGTCAGATTCAGCTGTACTTTGCTTCGAGCAATTTGTTACAAGAAGCAGGCTGGAAAACAGGCCTGTTAATATGGAAACTCGTAATTTATTCATTATATTTTTACTTTTGAATCCGCAATCGATCTTGACTTTGCCATACGGGCGGTTTTTCCTATCTTGCGTTGTGTTTACTAAAAATAATAAACACGTCCAACAATCCCGCCTTTGGTGACGTGAATTTTCCCCGCCTTACAGAGACCTAATACAGACCTTATACAGATCCTCTTCCGGGTCACATCCCTACATCATCCCAGGCACATCCATAGTTGATGCGGGGGTTAGGTACAAATACGGTTCAGTTCAGGCATCTCCCACTTAAGCGACTTACCTTCTTAATCCTATAATTAATTCCCGAACGGGCAACCTTTCACCACGAAAAACGTCTATACATAAGACAATTATGTATTAAGCTATTATGCATTCACCGGAACTGTTAAAAGGAACTTTGCAAACTATCGTTCTGAAAGTGTTAAAGGATCATGGCAAAATGTATGGCTATGAGATCACACAACGGGTTAAAGAGCTTTCGGAAGGTCGGATACTTTTAACAGAAGGAGCCCTCTATCCAACACTTCATAAGTTGGAAGCGGAAGGATTATTGAAGACCGAAGTTGTGAACATCGGAAAGCGCATCCGTAAATATTATACCCTTACCGCTGAAGGAAGATCCATTGCTAAAGATCGCGTTTATGAGTTTATAGATTTTATCAAAACTATGTCATCGGTTTTGCAGGTAAACGTTGGATAGTCTATGGGTAACCTCACTGATCAACATATCGATTACATTATTAAAGACCTGAATTACCGCGGTATTATAGTAGAGGGGTTTCAGGACGAAGTAGTTGATCACATTTGCTCGGCCGTAGAAATAGAGATTGGAAAAGGCAAACGGTTCATCGATGCGTACCATGAGGTACTGAAATCATTCGGCAGCACTTCCGGATTGCGCAAGACACAATTCCAAACCTTGAAATCGAAAAATCAAAACAGCAGAATTATGATCCGAAATTATCTCACCATCGCGTGGCGCAACCTGAAGAGACATGCCTTTTATTCATTTATAAATATCGCTGGTCTTGCTATCGGAGTTGCGGCCTGCATCATTATTGTTTTGTTTGTTTTGGAGGAGCTGAACTACGATACGTTCAACACCAGGGCGGAAAGAATTTACCGTGTGCACAATGAAGTAAAATATGGCACCAATCATTTTCACATGAACGGGTGTTCCGCCCCAACGGCTCAGATGTTGGCAGAAAATTTTCCTGAGATAGAATCAACCGTGAGATTTATACAATTCGGCACCTATCTGGTTAAGCCTGAAGACACCGTTGAAAATATAAAAGAAGAAAACGTGGCATGGACAGACAGTACCATTTTTAAAATATTCTCTTTGAATATTATCGAAGGAGACGATAAAACTGCCTTAACACAGCCGGCAAGCGTTGCAATCAGCAGACGCACGGCAAAAAAATATTTTCCATTCACCAGCGCCCTGGGCAAGTCGCTTATTTTGGACAACAAATACCACTTCACAGTTACAGCAGTTTATGAAGATATTCCGCAAGCCTCGCATTTTCATTTTGATATTCTTATGTCCCTGGTTGGCGACTTGCCGCCAGCGAAGCTGGCTCAACGGACAACGCTATTCGACAGTTACAATTTTAGAACCTATCTTTTACTGAAACCAGGTGCTGAGGCGAAAGCATTGGAGGCTAAACTGCCCGGCTTTATTGAAAAGTACCGGGGAAAGCAAAGTGAAAATGGTACCTTTTCAATGGAGAAATTTCGGGCATCTGGAAATAAGTATGAAATGAGTCTGATGCCGCTTCGGGATATTCACCTGCATTCAGATCTGGATGGGGAATTCGAATCCAATGGCAGCATTACATATGTGTATCTCTTTTCAACCATCGCGGCATTCATCCTTTTAATTGCCTGCATTAATTTCATGAATTTATCCACCGCACGGTCTGCTAACCGCGCTAAAGAGGTAGGTGTACGCAAAGTCATGGGTTCGCTCCGGTCGCATTTGATGCGACAATTTCTTACCGAGTCAACATTAGTAACTTCAGTCGCGTTTATTTTTGCACTGGGCCTTGCTTATCTGTTGCTACCTTTTTTTAATATCCTCTCCCAGAAACAACTTCAGTTACCATTCAATGATCCCGCATTTTATTTGGCACTCCTGGGCGCAGGCCTTTTAGTTGGATTGTTAGCCGGGGTTTATCCTTCATTTTATCTTTCTGCTTTTCGTCCAGTAAACGTTTTGAAAGGTCATCTCTCTGTGAGCATAAAAAGTGGCTTCATTCGAGGTGCGCTCGTTGTATTCCAGTTCGTAATTTCGATTTTCCTCATCGTCGGGGCCATCACGGTTAATCGTCAACTCAGTTACATGCAAAACAAAAAACTGGGTTATGAAAAAGAACAGGTAATTATCGTTCATGACGCTTATGCCCTTCGACCCAATAAAGTCCAGACCTTTAAAAACGAAGCCTTAAGAATTGACTTGATCGAGAGCAGCAGCATTTCAAGTTATGTACCGGTTCAAATTCAAAATGCAGGGCGTGGAGACCGGACCTTTTGGAAAACGGGAAATGAGCCCACTACGGAGAATTTGCTGAATATTCAACTTTGGTCTGTCGACCACGACTACTTCAATACGTTTAAAATGAAGTTCAAAATGGGCCGCGGTTTTTCAGAAGAATTTCCCTCTGATGGCTCTGCAGTAGTGCTGAATGAAGCAGCCGTTTCACAATTTGGTCTGAGTGGTGATCCAATCGGACAAAGCATATCAGCCAATTCCGGAGCGGAAACCAAATCGTGGACGATCATTGGTGTCGTCGAAAATTTTCATTTCGCCACCATGCGTGAGAACATCGCACCGCTTGGAATTTTCCTGGGTAATACAGATGGGTTTGTCAGCTTTCGCTTCCGTACCGACAACCCACAAGAGGTCATTCACGCTGTGGAAAAAGTCTGGAAATCATTAGCCCCCGGCCAACCTTTCCAGTATTCGTTCCTGGATGTAGATTTTGGAAAGATGTACTGGTCCGAGGAAAGACTAGGAAAACTTTTCACAGTATTTGCGACACTGGCTATTGCTATCGCGTGCCTGGGTTTGTTTGCGCTTACAGCTTTCACGGCCGAACAACGCTCCAAAGAAATCGGGATCCGCAAAGTATTAGGGGCTTCAGTCGATAGCATTGTTCTCTTATTGTCGCGGGATTTTGGTAAATTAATCATCATCGCTTTTATTATTTCAGGCCCGCTGGCATGGTACGCCGTGAACTGGTGGTTGAAAATGTATACTTACAAAGCGGTGATCGGGGTTGCCGTATATTTCCTGGCGGGAGCACTGGCGTTGATCATCGCCTTGTTTACGATATCGTTTCACTCGATTAAAGCCGCGTCAGCAAATCCGGTCACTTCATTACGAAACGAGTAATTGATGATCGGGAGAAGGTGTAAATGAGTAAAAAGGTGGAGATCCTTAACAAACCAGCAATTTTGCGCCCATAATAGCGGTATCAATCCTGTGGTTAAGATTGTTAATGATTGTTTCACCGTATCCGTCGGTTATTTTTCCGTCCTTCCAGTTTTCAGCTTATTTGATAGAGATTTTATTGACGACAATCCGGGGGTTTAATGGAATACAATGGTAGAAGTTACACCTCTATAGGAAATCGCAACAAACAAGTTTGCCAGAGTGTTCAACTATCAATATATGCTCTAGCACGAGAACGCATTGAAGCATATAATTTAAACAGCAACTACATCACTGCTTATTGCAACAAAAGAGAAGAGCAAAGGGCGTTTCGATTTGACAGAATTGGACAAATTGAAATACGAGTTTTCATAAAGAAAGAACGGTGAAGCGTATAACCGTTTTCTATCTCAGGGTTTTAACAATTATCTGAATTATAAGAGATATAAAACGCGTAATGTGAACCCACGCCGGCTCGCGACCTTTTCCTTTATACATCCTTTTTTCAACACAATGAACATAACGCATAACACATCAAATGTTAGAGTGGAGTAATAAAATCATCGTTCCAAAATGAAACACCCTCTGTATCGTTTCAGATCAATCTGAAAATATTCCGGAATGAAAAATGCATCTTGTTACAATATGAGGCGTGCGTTGTCTGGCACATGATTTGGGAAGACCGATTATTATCAGATTGATTAAATTTACATAGATGCTACGCAGCTTCCTTATCATCACCGCGCGTATCCTTTGGCGTAACAAGGTTACTTCTTTCGTCAACATCTTCAGCCTGAGCATCGGTATCACCGCGTTCATTCTGATCATGCTTTACGTGCATCATGAGACGAGGTACGATAAGTTCAACGAGCACTACGATCGTATTTATCGGCTTGAGGGAGATAATTACGCCAAGCTGCCACCTGCTATTGGAACGCATGTTAAAGCCAGGCTGCCGGAAGTCGAAAGCATTGCCAGACTGGCAGGGGGTTGGAAGAACGCGGAAGGTTGGGAACCGATCTCTTATTCGCCGGAAGATGATCCCGGGAATGTGAAGTACGCCGAGGCAAATTTTTTCTGGGCCGACAGTACAACTTTTGATGTCTTCACTTTTCCATTTATTCAAGGCGATCCACACTCGGCGCTGAGGGAACCATTCACCATTGTGCTGACCGAAAGTACGGCGAGGAAATTATTTGGGGATAGCATCGGCATGGCGAAGAGCGTCAAAATTATGGACCATGAGTTCATGGTTACAGGAATTATCAGGGATGTTAACCATTCACATATCGAAATCGATGCACTGATTTCTATGGAGTCCTTAGGGAAGGTCTATCCACATAGAGATCTGAACAATACCGCGGTGAATGCCTGGCTATGGAGTGCCACCTATCTGCTCCTGGCGGATGGAGCCGACAAGGACCTGGTGGAAAAAAAGATTAATGGAGTCTTGGTGGAAATAAATGATCGCCGCCTGTTCGATATTGAATTCGCGCAGTTTCGAATCCGTCCCTTGCGAGAAATATACTTCGAGGGATCTCTTCAAAACCTGCAATACGGATTGCAAGGTAATATGAACCTGGTGCGGGTGTTGTCTGCCATAGGAGTATTCATGCTGATTCTTGCCTGTATCAATTATATCAATCTCACTACCGCGCGGTCGATAATCAGGACCAGGGAGGTTGCCATTAAACGTGTTGCCGGCTCTTCATTGAGGTTGTTGAGAGGTCAGTTTATCCTTGAATCTGTAGTAGTTTCCGTTATCGCCTTGGTTTTATCGATGACGATTATTCAGCTCGCCTTACCTGCATTCAATACGATGGCGATGGTTGACATCAGGACATCGGAATTGAACCACCCTTTCGTTTGGATAGGCCTTGCGTCAGGGGTAGTAATCGTTGGAATAGTGGCGGGTCTTTATCCGGCTCTTTACCTGACCGCCGCGAGGCCTGTCGCCCTAATGAAGGGAGAGCCATTAAGCGCTTCCAGGGGATTGCTAAGAAAACTTTTGATGACATTTCAGTTTACGATTTCTGTTGTAATGATCATCGGCTTAATTGTGAACTTTCGTCAGGTGCATTTTTTGCGAAACACCGACCTGGGTTTCAAGAAGGAACAAGTAGTTGTTGTAATAACTCCAGGCAATTTCCCCGGGGAATTCACATCGCGTGAAACATTCAGGGAAAGGCTAAAGCAGCACGCAGTCATTACTAACGTGGCCTTCTCTTCACGCAGTCCCGGTGCCGAAATTCCAACCGTACCCGTTGAATATGAGGGCGTCACCATAGCTTTGGAGGGCTTTTGCATTGACGAGGCTTACCTGGATGTAATGGAAATAGAGTTGCATGAGGGCCGGGCTTTTTCGCTTGACAGGCCGGGCGAAAAGTTTACGGTCGAGGAATGGACTTCGAAGAAAATTGAGAGAACAGCTGTGCTGCTGAATGAAACGGCGGTTGAAGAACTCGGAATTGATTCGCCGCTCGGAAAAATACTGTATTGGAAAGACGGTGACGGGCCGGTCTACCCCTTTGAAGTAATCGGTATCGTTAAGGACTTTCACTTCCGCTCTTTCCACCATAAGGTCTCTCCATTGATCCTACTTTGGATCTCACCGCTTCATTTCGTCAACATAAAGATTAGCTCCTCAAATATTCCCAGCACACTGAAGCTAATTGAGAAGGAATGGAAGAACGTATATGGACAAAAGCTATTCCAATATGAGTTTCTGGATCAGACCTTTCATCGTCAGTATAAGAACGATGAGAATCTTGCCACAGTGATAGGGTATTTCACCGGACTGGCCGTGATTGTTGCGTGCCTTGGTCTCTTTGCTTTGTCTTCTTTCATGGTCACCCGCCGTACTAAAGAGATAGGCATCCGCAAATCGATGGGTGCCTCGACAGAAGCGATATACTCAATGCTGTCGTGGGATTTTATCAAATGGGTTTTGCTGGCGGTGATCATTGCAACTCCCATCGCGTGGTACCTTATTCACTTGTGGCTACGTGGTTTCGCATATCATATAAAGATTGCACCGGACATCTTTGTCATAGCAACGCTGCTGGTCTTGGGGATTGCGCTGCTTACGGTCACGTGGCAGTCGTTACGAGCGGCGAATGCGAATCCGGTGAAGGCGTTGAGATATGAGTAGAGTTCAATGTGATTGTACCGTTTTACAGAATTGTCCTAATAAGATAAATAGTCGTCTCCGTGAATTTATAGCCCCGCCGTACATTTTTTCTATAGACTGCTTATAAAATCAACAATAATTCTATTGAACTCTTCGGGATTATCCATATGCATACCATGTCCAGCATTTTCTATACTTACCAATTGTGAATTATGAATTTGACTACGCATAAGTTCTGCCGCTTCCTTGCATGCTTGAATATCATGTTGTGCACTAACAATAAGGGTAGGTGTATAAATTGTGCTAAGCACCTCAACAGCTGGTGGTGAATACCAGTCTCGTTTACTTGGATTAAGGAATCCCCACCAGGAATATTCATAACCTATCCTTAGCAAAGAATCAAGTGTTCTGGGCTTTACGACAGTAGTTTTGATTTCATGATCACCAGCCCACCAATAATCGGTTGCAGATTTGGGTCCTTCTGATGAGATTAAACTAAAGACCTTTCCAAATATCGTAAACATAGAGTCCGTCGCTACTGAGCTATATTTACCACCCCCATATCCATTTGGCCACGGTCCCATTGCGATCAATGAGATGACCCTATCTGGATAAGCTAATGCAAAATCAATAGCTATCCCGCTACCCATTGACCATCCACAGATATGCGCTTTTTCGATTTTCAGGTAATCCATTAACGCTCTCAAATCATCGTAGTCACGATAAGCAATTGCTGAATCTGGCACCGCGGACTTTCCATATCCTCTGACATCATAGCGAACAACTTTATAATTCTGAGAAAAAGGTTCCACCTGAAACTCCCAATGTCGTACATCCCCAAAATTCCCATGAACAAAGATTATTGGCTCACCGGAACCATGGACCTCATAATATAGCTTAGTCCCATTTACTTCTGCAAAACTTTTCACAGGCTCTTTGGATTTATTTGCCGTACTACAGGATATAAAAAGCAGTACAAAAAAAGAGAGGAAAAACATTGAAGTTTTCATTATTGCTGGATTTTAGTAAACAACTGGTTTTATAGAGCTTATACGTTATAGAAAATTTGAAAGAAACACTAAATATGAATTGCCAATTGTGCCTAACGGTAACTGTATAATGCGTGGCCGAACGCTAAGGATTATTTCCGTCAACAGAAGGATCCGGATTGCCGGAGTTTTTCTTCGGATCGCGGAAGAAGATCAGGAACACGACCATGACGGCGACCGCGCCTAGCGCAGGTGTGGTCCAGATCTTTTCCCAATCGAAGGTGAGCCCGGTTGACGTCGCCGCCGCCAATTTGTTGGCCGCAAGCACTTCGCCCGCCAGCAAAGTGCCGACGAAGGCGCCGACTCCCCAAAGAATAAATGCAATGAAGCCCTGGGCCGCGCCTCGTATTCGCTCGTTGGCCTCATCGTCAACATAGAGCTGGCCCGCAATGAATAAAAAATCGTAGCACACGCCGTGCAATAAAATTGCGCTGTAGATCAGCAACGTCTGCGCGTCAATTGACTCTACGCTGCCGGTGAGTAAGAAATAGCGCGCGGCCCAGCCCAGGATGCCGATAAAGATGGTGATCTTGTAGCCGAATTTACGGAGAAACACGGGCAGGAGAACCAGAAAAATGACATCAGACACCTGGGCCAGCGATGTCTTCACCGCCATGTAATCCCATTTGAGCTCCGTCAGGTAAATCCCCACCATTACGAAGTAAAAGTACAGCGGGATGCAGATGAGAAACATACACATGATGAAGATCGCGAACGCGGGCTTCTTCATGAGGGCCAATGCGTCGAGGCCGAGGATTTCTGCCAGGCTGACATTCGCGCCAGTCTTCTTCGGCGGCGTATGCGGGAGGGTCAGCGAAAACAGACCGAACAATACCGAGACACTCCCTGCAAGGTAGAATTGAATTGCGGATTGCTCGCCTTTGATTACGCTGAGCGTGAACAGGCCGGCAATCCAGCCCACCGCCGAATAGACCTTCACGCGGGGAAAATCATTTTTTGAATCAGCGAGGTGGGTAAGCGACAGCGAGTTTCCAAGTGCGAGGGTGGGAACGTAAAGCGCACAGTAAGTGATGAGCACAGGATAGAAACTTGAGAAAGATGTGAGTCGCGGCAGGCAGCACAGCAGCACACCACCTAGTATGCCGAGCACCGCGAGCATTCTTTCTGATGAAAAATACCGGTCGGCGATGAGGCCCACGAAGAACGGCGAGATCATGGCGCCGATCGCGAAGGCTCCATATGCTGCACCAATCTGCGTTCCTTCGAACTTCAACGTATTCGCCAGAAACGTACCCATGCTGACGTACCAGGATCCCCAGATGAAGTATTGGAGAAACATGAACACAGAGAGCTTGAATTTCAGCGAGGATTGGGATAGAGCCATGGATAAATAAGAATTACAGGTAAGGGCTATGTTTAGCTTTTAAATTCGATCTGAAACCTCTCAAGATACTCTTGGGAGTTTTGTTGCACGAAGTTTAAACTGCTTATCAAATTTGAAATATTATTGAAGCCACTTTCCCTACCGGCTTCCGACCTACTTCATATTTTGTTCACACTATCCAAAATGGCGCTCCCTTGCTCGCCGAAGTCGAATAGCGCCCGGGGTAAAGAATCACCACCAATGTAAATAATAGCTCCATGAAATTCAAGAGAACCAAGCGACCAGTTTTGGTGTATCAACGTCTGCTTTCAGCACGATTTAAACAGAGTTGACATTTTATCTATGAATCGATAGCCATAAACTCGTGCAACCTCGATACGCGCTCTTTGGAGCAGCTACACAGATACTGGATCTTTTCATAAAATCTTCTTATCTAACACCTACCTTTAGGCTGGAGTTCGAACGTAACACAAAATCGGAAGCGTAGTCATGCAAATGAAGATAAGAAACACAGTGATCGTATCGATCTTAGTCGTACTAATCACGAATTCTGTATGGGCGCAAAATGCCGATAACCATGTGGTGTTAGTTACCATAGATGGTTTCAGACCTGATTTTTACCTGGAGGATACATGGGACACACCCAACCTGAAGGCAATCAAGCAGGAAGGGGCCCATGCCTATGGTGTTAACAGTGTTTTTCCATCTGTAACTTATCCTTCTCATATTACCATCGTGACAGGCGTGCAGCCTGCGAAGCACGGCATTTTTTACAATGCGCTGTTCGAAAAGGACTCTGCCACCAAAGGTCAGATATACTGGCATTTCGATCAGATTACTTCACCAACCTTATGGGAAGTGACTCAAAAAGCAGGATTGAAAGCGGCTTCGGTAAACTGGCCTGTATCGGTAGGGGCGCCAACTGTTTTTAATATTTCTGATGTGGGGGCGAAAGGGCAAAAAGTGATGGAAGACTCGACGAACCCACCCGGAATAAGCGCTTCGCTCAAGCAGAAGTTGCTTAACAATGCTCCTGGCATTAGGGTGGGAATAGATAAAAATGTGGCCAGCATCGCGGCATGGGTTATCAAAACAGAGAAACCTAACTTTATAACTGTGCATTTGCTTGGCATGGATCACGTACAACACCTGCATGGTCGAAACGGGTCTGAGATAGAGCATGCCATTGTCCTCGCAGACAGCGCTGTAGGCATGATAAGGACGGCTATCGCAGAAGCTGGCATAAAAGACAATACGCTGTTAATTATTACAGGGGATCATGGATTTTATGATGTCACAACAACGGTGAGTCCCAATGTGTGGTTGCAGGATTGGGGGTTAATTGAAAATGGCAACGATTGGAAAGCAAAGTTTCATACGGCGGGCGGTGGAGCATTTATGTTTTTAAAAGATAAGAATGATGTGGCTACCCTCAATACTATTATGAGCAAGTTGAAAGCGCTGCCCGACGCGGACACAAAATACTTTCAGATAGTTGACGCTAAAAAGTTGGGCGCCATCGGGGCCGATCCTGGTGTAGTATTAGCACTCACAGGCTTGAATGGAGCAGCCTTCAGCGCCAGGACAAATGCACTCGCAGTTGATAAAGGAAAGGGTGGCACGCATGGATATTTCCCAGATACAAGGAATATTCAAACAGGTTTTGTGGCCGAGGGCATGAGTTTAAAAAAAGCGACAAGAATCCAGGAAATGAATTTAAAGGATATTTCTGCTATTGTGGTCAAGTACTTAGGTCTAACCATGCCGACCTCAGAAGGGAAGCTTCCCAAAAATCTTTTTAAGTAATTCCTCTATTTCATACTACAGCTTCCAGGGCTTGCCGCTCCCCTGGTCGATACTGCATACTCCGGTTTCTGGCAAGTACCGTTCAAGCGTTCCTGGCTGCCTCCATGTCACCATCTGCAGAGGCAACCGATTTTTAGAATTACCCTGAGACATCTTTGGCAGGTCAAATAGAATAACTATATTGATCTAGGGTCTACAAGGTGCACGACTACGCCAATAACTGTTTTGGAAAGCTGCAAGCATTTGAATAGGTATTTTGAACGGAAAATAAGCCAGTCAAAATTGTACTGTATTTGACATTTTGTCGACTAATTTACTGGTCTTCATGGAAACAATTGCAGGACACCCCTCAGATTATACTTACCAATGCGGCGACCAAGCTGGGAGTTGATGAGGCGCCGGCAAGCGATATTTATTGATGCCCTGGAGAAAGGCTGCGGTGTGGATTTACTTACGATGGTCAAGTCTTCTTAATTCTTATAACGATCCGATGGTCAAATAAATGGCCGATTATTAGTGCTTCAGATTATTCGCAGCGTTAGGCAACTTATGACCCAGCAGATCAGGCTGATAATAGGTGGTAAAGATTGTGAATATTAAAATCGAACAAATCTAAATGAATATGCCTATGAAATAATGGTTAAAGAAAGAGGTAAAAAGTAACCGATGACACTTCAGCATCATCGATTCTTCATCTTGCCAGCCAGGCTGGTGGGCTTTATTCTCGCTCGTAAAACAAAAACACCTAAACCTATGATCAAATTTCTATCTCACCGAAAAGTACGATTGAATTTCATTATGCGCGTGTCAATGCTAAAAATAGTCTTGAGTAGCGTTTTTATCAGTGTCGGCTACGCCCATAGTGTATCTGCAAAGGAATTACCTGATAGCAGGGTAACTCTGGAGGCAGTGAATCCGGCTGCGGCCGAAGAAAAAACAACTGCCGTGACTCAGGGGATTCTAGTTAGTGGAACAATTACGGATGAAACAGGAACGCCTGTTCCTGGAGTTAACGTATTGGAGAAAGGCACCACCAATGGAACGACTACTGATACAGAGGGAGGGTATAGGATTACTGTGACAGACGGTAATGCCATTCTTGTTTTTAGTTTTATCGGATATAGTGCTCAGGAAGTAGTGGTTTCTAATCAGTCAACCATAAATGTCATCCTGGCAGTAGATACTCAAACGCTTTCTGAAGTTGTGATCGTTGGGTATGGTACGCAGAAAAAACTGAATCTGACCGCGGCGGTTGATCAGGTAGATGGTGATGTGTTACAGAACAGACCGATGACCAATGTAACCCAGGGTCTTCAAGGTGTTTTACCAAATCTCAACATCAGGCTCCTGGATGGGAAACCCAATCAAGCACCCAGCTACAACATCAGGGGAACAACTTCCATCGGACAAGGGGGTAGCGCGCTCGTTTTGATAGACGGCGTTGAAGGGGATCCGAGTATCTTGAATCCCAATGATATTGCCAGCGTTTCATTGCTTAAAGACGCTGCCGCGGCGTCAATTTACGGTGCGCGCGGTGTATTTGGCGTTTTATTAATAACAACCAAGACGCCTCCAAAAGACAAAACAACCATATCCTTCTCAACCAATTTTGCAAAGAAAAGCCCCATAGCCGTTCCGGACTTTGTAAGCGATGGGTATACCAACGCGACGATGTTTGCCGAAGCATTCGTCAATCGTGAAAGCTCATTTCCTCAAAACATGAACAAGACGTTGAAGTTTTCGCAGGCATACCTTGATAACTTCAAAAACAAAGTTGACTCCGGACAGCCTTACGATGAAGTTGAGATTGATCCTGTTACAGGTGAATATGTCTACTATGGTAGCACCGACTGGTACGGCTTGTTGTATAAGGAGAACTTGAATTATACTGAGAATAATCTTTCCATTTCAAGCAGTGGTCCAAAATCCTCGTTTATGATTTCAGGTCGGCTGTTAAATCAGGATGGACTGTTTCGTTATAATTCAGACGATTATTCCATGAAAAATTTCAGGGCGAAAGGTTCGCTTCAACTCACCCCGTGGCTGAGGCTTGATAACAATACGGACTACACAGACCAGGATTATCACAATCCTTTGAACGTTGGTGAGGGCGGAGGAATCTGGAGAAATATTGCAGATGAAGGTCATTCGAACGGAACGTTGTTCAACCCGGACGGCACGTTAACGTTGGCTGCAGTTTATCATGTTGGAGATTTTTGGTACGGTAAAAATGGTATTGATACTAAAAAGCGAGTCTTTAGGAATACGGCAGGTTTTGCCACCTCTTTTTTTGAGGATAAATTCAGGGTTAATGGAAATTTCACGTTTAGAAATACAGCCAACACAATTGCTCAAAAACGTGTTCAGGTTCCCTATAGCACTAAACCAGGCGGTGTTGCCTACGTCGGAACAACTACTAACGACCTGAGAGAGGAAAGAAATGAGGATCAGTATATAGCGTCAAACCTGTATGCAGAATTTGAAAATGAATTTAATGGTGCTCACTATCTGAAAATCCTGGCTGGCTATAATTATGAAGAGTCAAATTTTCAGTTACTCAGGGCACAGCGAAATGGTATTATCTACCCTGATGCGAACAACCTCAATCTGGCATTAGGGGCATCCTCCTCGATTGGAGGGGACTGGGAAAAATGGGTTGTGCTGGGTGGATTCTCAAGGATCAATTACGCTTACAAAGACCGGTATTTGTTGGAGGTAAACGCCCGCTATGATGGCTCCTCCAAGTTCCCGGCAGATCAGAGATTTGCGTTTTTCCCTTCTGTATCCGCAGGATGGCGGATCTCCGAGGAGGCCTTCTGGAAAGTGTCACCAAAAATTTTGTCTGATGTTAAATTGAGAGGTTCTTATGGATCGCTCGGAAACGGCAGTATTGATTCGTATGTCTACCAGGAACAATTACAAATAGCTTTGTCCTCACACATTCTTAATGGTACGCGGCCGAATCAAACAAGAAGTCCTATTGCAATACCTGATGGACTTACCTGGGAAACATCAACAACAACTGACATCGGTTTTGATTTCGGAATGCTCAATAACCGCCTGACGTTCGTGGGTGACTGGTATATCCGCGAAACGACGGATATGTATACGATCGGTCTTACCCCACCAGCCCTTTTTGGTGCTACTGCTCCAAAGGGAAATTACGCTGATTTAGAAACAAAGGGTTGGGAGCTATCATTAAATTGGACCGACCAGCTGGAGTTGGCTAGTAAAACATTTGGTTACTCACTCCGATTTATTCTGGCCGATAACAGGTCTGTAATTACCAAGTACAATAATCCAGACAAACTCCTAAACGACTATTATGAAGGGCAGGTAATAGGCGAAATCTGGGGTTACACCACAGAGGGATTCTTTGTTGATCAGGCAGACATCGACAGCCATGCTAAGCAAAGCCCTCAATTTACTGCGGCTGCAAATGGCGTTTGGGCTCCTGGTGACATTAAATTCGCCGACCTCAATGGAGATGATTTAATAAATCGTGGTACTAACAGAGTTTCAGATCCCGGTGACAGACTAATAATTGGTAATAACGAACCGCGGTATATGTATGGAATAACCCTGGGAGCAAATTGGAATAATTTCTTTTTCTCATCGTTCTTTCAGGGTGTTATGCAACAGGATTGGTACCCAAGCACAGAAGCAGAGTTCTTCTGGGGGCAATACAACAGGCCATATAATAAGGTTCCAACTTATCAGCTAGGTAACATTTGGACACCGGAAAATCCGGATGCCTATTTCCCCAGATACATGTCTCGCGCAGCTGCAAGTAGTACTACCCGAACACTCGGAGCACCGCAGACACGGTATCTGCAAAACGTCCGCTACATAAGGTTGAAGAACATTCAGTTTGGTTATAGCCTGCCTAAAACCCTGATTTCAAAAATCGGGGCCAATGATTTCAGGGTATATTTTTCAGGTGAAAACTTATGGACGAAGTCTCCTTTGCAGAAACTGGTAAAGCACCTCGATGTGGAAAATGCAGTGAAATCCGATCAGCTCTTCACGACGTCAAATGCAGGAGATGGCTATAATTATCCGATGCTGAAAAGCTATTCAATTGGGTTGAACATTGTCTTTTAATTAATCATTAATAACGACTATTATGAAAAAGAAATATTTGTGGCTTGCACTCATAAGCCTGATGATTATGCAGTGTGAACTGGAACAAGAACCACAGGCAACCACACCAAAATCGGCTGTATTTGGTAGTGAAAGCGGATTACAGCTATACGCCTTTTCTTTCTATTCCATATTGCCTCAGGGTAGCACCCGTTTAGATGCCATGTCTGATTACATGGCCATCCGGGCAGTGCCAGACTTTATCAGAAAAGATGCCTTCGCACCTGTTTTAAGTACAGGATGGACATGGACGGATTTGAGGAATATTAATTATTTCATTGTGAATAATAATGATCCACGCGTTCCCGCAGAGGCGCGAAGACATTATCAGGGTGTCGCAAGATTTTTTAGAGCGTACTTCTACTTTGAGAAAGTAGTGCGCTTCGGAGATGTTCCCTGGATCAACAAACCTCTTGACGTGGCAGATCCTGACTTATTTGGAAATCGTGATCCCAGAACCCTGGTTATGGATTCAGTAATGGCCGACATCAATTATGCTTGCGCAAATCTGAGACCAACCAACGATCCCACCCGAAGTCTCGTAACAAAATGGGTTGCCTACGCATTTAAATCCCGATTAGCTTTGTTTGAAGGAACATTCAGAAAGTATCATACTGAACTTTCGCTCGAAGCAACCGCCAATACCTGGCTGAATGAAGCAGCCACGGCTGCCATGGCAGTAATGGATGAAGGCGGCTATTCTATTAATTCAACTGGCGGACTGGGTAAATCTTACAGGCAGGTTTTTACAAGCACGGCACCGGTTATCAGTGAGGTGATTTTAGCTTCAGTAATGGACCTTACCTTAAATGAACTGAACGATGCCAATTGGTATTGGACAAGTGGTACGTACGGCGATAAGGCTAGTTTTACCAGAACATTTATCAACACGTATCTAAAAATTGACGGTACACCCTTTACAAGTACTCCCGGATACGAAACCATGTTATTTAAGGATGAAGTAAAGAATAGGGATCTGAGACTTGCCCAAACCATCAGGTTGGGTGATTACAAGAGAATTAGCAATGGAGTTCAAATTCCGGCTCCCCCACTTTTTTCTTATACCTATACGGGATACCAGCCAATAAAATGGGCGCTTGATGACATGTATTATGATACACGAGATCTGAATATAAATTCCATCGCACTCATGCGCTATGGCGAGGTGTTACTAAACTACGCTGAAGCAAAAGCGGAGCTCGGCACGCTCACCGATGGGGATTGGGCTGCAACGGTTGGCGTGTTGCGAGCCAGAGGCGGCATAACAGGTGGTCTTGCATCCAAACCAGCTTCAGTCGATCCTTATTTGCAGACTGTTTACTTCCCGAATATTACTGATCCTTCAATTCTTGAGATCCGAAGAGAACGGGGTGTGGAATTATCCCTCGAAGGACTTCGATTCAAAGATATCCTGAGATGGAAACGTGGTGAATTGATGAATCAGGAGTGGAATGGGTTTTATGTTCCGGCTCTCAATACATTGATGGATTTAAATGAGGACGGTATAAATGATGTTGTCTTCTATCAAGGAACTAAGCCAAATCTTGGAACAGGAGTAACCTATGTTGATGTGTCAGATATGGTTTCTGGTAAAGTCAATTCACAACTTTTGAAAAACGGAACCTCCGGAGAGTTGACCTGGCTCAATGATGTTAAAAGAGAATGGAATGATAAAATGTATTATTACCCCATTCCTCAAACAGACGTAATTGCAAATCCAAATCTGGGGCAAAACCCTGGCTGGTAGTATTGTAATAAACTGTATATTCTATATAACTGCGGAGGACATAAAATCCTCCGCAGTTATTTTTGATACCTAAATTTTAGACACGATGTAGTTTATAGGAAATCCCGGTAAGGTTAAGTTCGAAGTTATGGCTCTCCCACCTTTGGTATATGCGCGGTTGCCAGCTCCGACTTGTCTTATTTCTCTGCGTAGCCCACAGGTTATTAACGTTGGAAATTCGTTACATGATTCACCCATGCTCTTGGTGTCGATAGTACTTAAAAAAAAAGAGTGTCTTAGCCCCCTATTTTCTGCACAGAATTTTCATTTTGGTTTTGTAGTGTTTC
>JBBDXJ010000240.1:0-18897 GCA_040902445.1 Cyclobacteriaceae bacterium
AACATACCGGAGTTCCGAACCTTAAAACACCACTACGATCAATAAAAAACCTGAATTAACACACCTCTTTTTTATATTGCTTCTCCTAAGTTCGCATCATGCCCTTTACGTCTAATGAAACTTTCCGCCAGATATTTCAAAGTTCAGTTGAAGCCATCATCATGGTGAATAAAGAGGGCAAAATACTGCTGGCTAACCCTGTTAGTGAGCGCATGTTTGGATATGAGCAAGGCGGGCTCCTGGGATTGGCTATAGAGGAACTGTTACCTGAACATTTGAGAAAACGCCACGTTGGGTATCGCAAGAATTTTAACGCCCATCCCGAACCCAGGCCGATGGGGATGGGGCGGGATCTGGTTGCCAGGCGCAGAGATGGCGCCGAGTTTCCCGTTGCGGTGAGCCTCAGCTATACGAAAATCGATGATGAATTAATGGTTATGGCTTTCGTCAGCGATGTGACGCAACGCAAACGTGCGGACGAAGCTTTAAAAAGAAGCGAGGAACAGCTTTTGATCTATGCGTCAGAACTCGAGAAGAAAGTTCAATCCAGGACCGAAGATCTGAATTCCACCATCAATGCGTTGGAGAAGGAGATCTATGTGAGGAAAAGAGCGGAAGAAGAGGCGCAGAAATCCCTGGAGCGCGAGCGTGAATTGAATGAGCTGAAATCAAGGTTTGTCTCAATTGCCTCCCACGAATTTCGTACACCTCTCAGCACGGTATTGAGTTCAGCTTCTCTGATTGATCAGTACAATGAGCGTAAGGAAAAGGACAAGGTAAGCAAACATGTACAAAGAATAAAGACTTCCGTAAACCATCTCACTTCGATCCTGAATGATTTTCTTTCTCTTGGAAAACTGGAAGAAGGAAAGATCGATGTTGTTAAGGAACCGATTTCAGTTTCAGATTTTCTGAAAGAAGTCGAAGAAGAATTAACTTCAACCCTTAAACCAGCTCAACAATTAAGAATTAAATGCGAGGAGGGCTCTCAGCTGATCTACTCGGATGCAAGAATTCTGCGCAATATTCTTTTTAATCTTATTTCAAATGCGAGCAAATATTCCGACCCTGGTAAGCCGATCGTTGTTACCTGCAACCAGGAAGGGAATGGTGTGTTTTTTATTATTCACGACGAAGGCATCGGCATTCCGGAGGAAGATCAGAAATATATGTTTGACCGTTTTTTCCGGGCGAGCAATGCAGGCAACGTGCAGGGGACCGGGCTCGGATTGAATATCGTGAAACGTTACGTGGATTTGTTGGGTGGCACTATTTCTTTCACAAGTGAATATGGAAATGGGAGCGATTTTACTGTTTGGATCCCCTGCAATAATTAAAGTGATATGAAGAAAATTCTATTGATCGAAGATAATGCCGAGGTAAGGGAAAACACCAGCGAAATACTTTCCCTTGCAAATTATGAGGTGCTGGTTGCGGAAAACGGAAAAATCGGTGTAGATATCGCCCAGCGGCAGAAACCCGATCTGATCATTTGTGATATCATGATGCCGGAACTCGATGGCTACGGCGTGCTTCATATATTGAGCAAAAATGAAAAGACCGCCGGAATCCCTTTTATTTTTCTTACAGCTAAAACCGAAAAGACGGATATCAGGAAAGGTATGAACCTCGGAGCGGATGATTACCTCACCAAACCTTTTGACGACACCGATCTTTTAAATGCAATTGAAGCGCGCTTTCGCAAGAATGCCATGCAGCAAAAACAATATGAAGTCACTCCAGAGGGATTGGATAATTTCATTAAGGATGCCCAATCTGTTTTGAATCTGAAGGATCTGGGGAAAGACCGCAAAGTGAAAACGGTTAAAAAGAAAGCTGTGATCTACGGTGAAGGTGATATGCCCTTGCATGTTTACTTTATTAAATCGGGAAACGTGAAAACCTTCAAATCTCATCCTGACGGAAAGGAATTGATCATGAATCTCTATTCGGCCAATGATTTTTTCGGGTTTGAACCTATTCTGGAGAATGGTAATTACACAGAATCAGCCGTTGCCATGCAGGAATCAGAATTGGTCTCTATTCCCAGGTATGATTTTCTTTTAATGATCCAGGCTCACCCTGATGTTTCTAAAAGCTTTATTCATCTGTTGTGCAAAAAAGTGGCCGAACGGGAAGTCCAATTGTTAAACCTCGCTTACAATTCTGTAAGGCAGCGCACAGCGGAAGCGTTGTTGAAATCCGAAGCGCTGAAAGATTCCCAATCCGTTATTTCTATCTCGCGCGATGACCTGGCCAAGATGGTGGGTACTGCGTCTGAGTCGGTTATCCGGGTATTGTCGGATTTCAAAGATGAGGGTTTAATAGAAATTGAAGGGGGAAAAATCAAACTCAAACAACCCGCCAAACTTGAAAAGGTTGTGCGGTGGAATGTTGCGCGGTGAGATCAGGCAGGATGAATTACGAATGACGAATGACGAATGAAATGGTTGTCGGTTTTTTGTTGTTGGCTGTTAGTAAGACTACAGCCCTTGTGCCTTTTCAAATGATAAATTGCTAATCGGATGAAATACTGAGCTAATGCCTTACTTCCTGTCCGCCCACCAACCCCAAACCACAAACAGTGATGATAAAATAAACAACTCCAAAAAATACTGCCCAACCCAGGACAAGGAGCAGGCTATGTGAAAAAGGGTAATCGGTAAAATCTAAAGGTGTTACAGCGCTGTTTCCTGGGGCAATTTTCATATCAGTTACAAACCGGTTTTTTAAAAGGGGGTTTCCATTCCAGGAAAAAAGATGGAGAAAGCCCTTAATCAAGTCGGTTAGGCGCCTATCCTGGAGAATGATTTTCAGTTAAAAAATGTTGTAGAAACTGGCGCCTTCCGTTGATGGGTTGGGAAAGGCTCTTGCGGTAGAAAACTGGCGAAATGGGAGAGAAAACGATGTGATTCTTCTTTAAATGGCCATTATTATAGTCCTATATGATTTTGATCATAAGTATTGATGTGCAGAGTGGATAGTTTTGTTATTAAACAATTATTATGACTACTTATTCAAATACAATTGACAGCACCGGCATGACCGTGGCCGAATTAGCGATAGCTCATCCTGCTGCACTTTCGGTTTTTACAAAATACAACATCGACTATTGTTGCGGGGGTAACCGCAGTCTTGAGGAAGCGTGCGTACGGATTGGTTTAAATCCAGAAAAGATCAGGGAGGAGATTATTACTTCACCTGTGCAACCTTCGTCAATACCCAGTCGTGTGGAGCAATGGAGTGCAACGTTGCTTGCTGACTACATCGTCCAGAACCATCATCAATACGTTAGGAATGCCATTCCGGAAATCGACTCATTGTTGACAAAAGTTTGTGCCGCTCATGGCGACGGCAACATCGAGCTATTGAACATTCAACAGGATTTCAATGATCTGGCTGAAGAATTGCTCAATCATATGGGTAAAGAAGAGATGGTGTTATTTCCCGCTATCAAACGGCTGGCAGCGCAAGGTGACTCAAGCCATCCTCTTGCGGATACCCTCAAGGCACCCATAACCATGATGGAACAAGAGCATGTGATAGCCGGTGATCTCATGAAATCAATACGCCGCCTCTCGAACAATTATACCGTGCCCGAATTCGCTTGTCCGACATACCGGGTAACCTATCAGAAGCTGAAGGAATTTGACAATGACCTGATGACCCATGTGCATCTTGAAAACAATATACTTTTCAGGAAAGCTGGCCATGTCTGCGACCATTGAGAGTCCATGGTCCATGGTCCTTGGTCAATAGTCGATGGTCGATAGTCAATGGTCCATAGTCGTAGAAGTCAGGGATGGAAATAGAAAAAAATAGAAAAATATTGGATAAAAGGGAAGAAAATCAGAAGGCAGAACATCAACACACTAACACCTCAACACTTCAACACATCATGCATTTAAATCAACGAATACTGAGCGATCTGATCATCCACATGAAATATGCGCGGTATCTTCCGGAGCTTCAGCGCCGGGAGCTATGGCCGGAGATATGTGAGCGTTACGGGAAAATGTTGATTGAGCGTTATCCGCACATGGAAGAGGAGATCAATTCAAATCTCAAATTCGTTTTGGATAGGAAGGTATTGCCTTCCATGCGCGCCATGCAATTTGCCGGACCAGCGATCGCCAGGAATAACAGTCGTATATATAATTGCGCGTACTTGCCCGTAGACGATATCCGCGCTTTTTCAGAGGCTCTGTTTCTTTTGTTAGGTGGCACCGGTGTTGGTTTTTCAGTTCAGATGCATCATATAGAAGATTTGCCGCCCGTCCGGAAAGCGCAAAAGAGTAGAAGGTTTTTGGTTGGAGACAGTCTTGAGGGATGGGCGGATTCTGTTAAGGTTTTGTTAAAGGGATATTTCGGCGAGAGTGAATACATTCCTGATTTTGATTATTCGGATATACGGCAAAAGGGAGCGAGGCTGGTGACGGCGGGGGGGAAAGCTCCGGGGCCGGAACCGCTGAGATTATGCATCGCACACATTACAGCGATCCTTGAAAGAAAAAAAGGCGGTGAAAAACTTACTTCCCTGGAATGCCATGATATGATGTGTCACATTGCAAACGCGGTACTGGCTGGTGGTATACGAAGGTCAGCAATGATCTCATTATTCTCTTACGAGGATGAGGATATGCTCACCTGTAAATTTGGAAACTGGTGGGAGTTAAATGAACAACGCGGAAGAGCTAATAACTCTGTTGTGCTGCCCAGGGACACCACCACCGGCAAGCAATTTTCTGACCTTTGGAAAAAGATCAAACTTTCCGGATCCGGTGAGCCGGGATTTTATTTCACCAATAACATTGACTGGGGAACCAATCCATGCTGCGAAATTGCTTTGAAGCCATTTCAGTTCTGTAATCTTTGTGAAGTAAATGTTTCTGATGTTGAGAATCAGGAAGATCTCAATGAACGCGCGCGTGCCGCGGCCTTTTTGGGGACGCTTCAGGCAGGTTTTACCAATTTCCATTATTTGCGGGAAGTTTGGAAGACGACGACGGAGTATGAAGCGCTCATAGGTGTGGGTATGACAGGTATTGCCAGTGGCAAGGTGATGAACCTCGACCTGAGGGAAGCTGCGGATGAAGTAAAGAAGACAAATCTTCATGTATCCGCTAAGATCAACATTCAGTTTGCGGCGCGTTGTACTACGATAAAGCCTTCTGGAACTTCTTCCATTGTATTGGGTACTTCATCGGGTATTCATGCCTGGCACAATGATTATTATTTGCGCCGGGTTCGTATCGGTAAGAATGAGGCATTGTACAAATACCTGGGGCAGTATCATCCTGAACTACTGGAAGAGGATGTGTTGAACAGTAAACAAGCCATAATTTGCATTCCGCAAATGGCGCCGGAGGGATCGATCCTTCGGAAAGAAAATGTCATGGACCTTCTTGAGCGGATACGGTTGTTCAATACAGAATGGGTCCGAAATGGTTACCGCAATGGTTGTAATGCGAATAATGTTTCCGCGACCGTTAGCATACAGGACGAAGATTGGGACACAGTAGGAGAATGGATGTGGGAAAACAAAGCTTCCTACCACGGGCTGAGTGTCCTGCCTTTTGATAATGGAAGTTACAGCCAGGCGCCGTTCGAGGATATCGGGAAGGAAGATTTTGACAAACTTCTGAAAAGTTTAAGTGAGATAGACCTTTCGATGGTATTTGAACCGATTGATAACACCGATCTGCAGGCCGAAGCTGCATGCGCCGGCGGCGCTTGCACGATCTTGTAAGATCCTGATAAAAATCATTTTTTCATCCTACGGGGATTCGTAATTTTCTCCGAAAAAAGAGAAGTTGTTTCCATCAAACGTTTTAAGAAAGTATCATTCGCGGCTGCTAAGCCTTCGCAAGGACCAGTTGCTCTTCCACGAGGGCGACAACGCCGTTGATTATTACCAGGTAGAAGAGGGATCGGTGAAGATGTTTATTGTCAGCCCGGAGGGACAAGAATTTATCCAGGGTATCTTCTGTTCTGGTGAAAGTTTTGGAGAGCCCGCACTGATTGGTAAATTTCCCTACCCGGGCAGTGCGAAGGTCGTTGAAGCAAGCAAAGTATGGAAGCTTTCAGGGGATTATTTTCTTCAGCTGTTAATAGAAAATTTCGATCTGCACCTCAGAATGACACAAGTTTTATGCCAGCGGCTCCGTTATAAATCCATGGTGCTTTCCGAGATATCAAGTCATGATCCGGCCCACCGGCTCCACTCCCTGTTGAAATACTACAAGTCCAAAAACGCAAAATCCGGAGATAATTTGCGAATTCGCATACCCTACACCCGACAACAAATGGCGGATATGAGCGGTTTACGGGTGGAAACGGTGATCCGGACCATTAAGAAGATGGAGAAAGAAGGAAAACTTTTTTTAGAAGGCCATAAGATCGTATTTTAACCCACATTTTCGATAACATGCTATTGCCACCTGAAAGGCTATAAAATATCAGCGCTATGGTGCAAGTAGCTTCCGCAGGCTTTAATTTTGAACAATGAAAATAAGGGTTCCTGATCCCCAGTTACAAAGCGAGATCCGCCGGGTAAAGAGCGACAAGAACATTATGTTGTTAGCCCACTATTACCAGCAAGCCGAAATCCAGGATCTCGCGGATTACGTTGGCGACAGTCTTGGTTTATCCCAATGTGCCGCATCCGTGAAGGCGGAGACCATTGTTTTCGCCGGCGTTCACTTCATGGCGCAGACCGCCAAGATCCTGAATCCGGCGGCAAAAGTTATATTGCCCGACCTTGAGGCAGGATGTTCATTAGCAGACTCCTGCCAACCTCCTGAGTTCGAAAAATTTCTTAAGGCTCATCCCGGTCACAAGGTGATCACCTACATCAACTGCTCGGCCGAGATAAAAGCCATGAGCGACATCATCTGCACTTCCTCCAATGCAGAAAAGATTGTGCGTACCATTCCGGAGGATGTACCTATCATCTTTGCACCGGATAAGAACCTCGGTCGTTACCTGATCAGAAAAACCGGAAGGGATATGGTACTTTGGGACGGCGCCTGCATCGTGCATGAGGCTTTTTCGATAGACAAACTTCTTAAGCTTCATCAGGAATTTCCCGACGCGAGGATTGTTGCACATCCGGAATCAGAGACACACCTGTTGCAGGTAGCCCATTACGTTGGGTCCACGACAGGAATGATCAATTACGTTAAAAAGAACGACGGTGAAAAATACATTGTGGCAACCGAGGCCGGAATTTTGCATGCTATGCAAAAAGAAGTTCCAGGCAAGATCTTAATACCGGCTCCCAGCCATGAAGATAATACATGTGCCTGCAGTGAGTGCGGGTTCATGAAAAAAAATACGCTTGCAAAACTACTGGCTTGTATGGTTAATGAGGAGCCCGTAATCGAAGTTGAAGAGTCTTTAAGGTTGAAAGCTTTGCTTCCCATTCAGCGTATGTTAGAGATTTCAAAAAACTGATATGCCAAAGACAGATGTTCTTATTATTGGTTCAGGTATCGCCGGCTTATCGGTGGCAATAAAAGTCGCTCAACGGTTTCCCCATCGGCAGTGTCTTATCATTACCAAGCAAGAGTCTGCGGAATCAAATACCCGGTATGCGCAGGGTGGTATTGCCGTGGTGTCGGATTTTATCCAAGATTCGTTTGAAGACCATATTACTGATACACTTAATGCAGGTGATGGCTTATGTAATTATGATGTTGTTGAGCATGTCGTTCATCAGGCTCCTGCCCGACTTAAGGAGTTGATTGAAATGGGTGCTGACTTTGATCGTGATGCATCCGGTGATTTGTTATTAGGAAGGGAAGGAGGCCACAGGGCTAACCGCATCATTCATTTTCAGGATGTGACAGGCTTAAACATTTCTACGGCGTTGCTTGAAAAAGTTAAATCGCTGCCGAATGTCAGATTACTTTCGCATCACGTCGCCATTGACCTTATTTCAGAAGAAAAAACGGGTAATGATGAAAAGAGCATGTGTCATGGCGGGTATGTTCTGAATGTTGAAACGGGCCGCATTGAAAAATATACTTCCGCCATTACGGTGCTGGCAACGGGTGGCATCGGACAACTTTACCGCACTACCACCAATCCCCTCATCGCCACGGGAGATGGTATCGCTATGGCTATTCGCGCGGGTGCAAGCGTAAGCAATATGGAATTCGTGCAGTTTCATCCAACGGCTTTATACGATACCCAGACCTCCCCTGCATTTTTGATCTCTGAAGCGGTGCGTGGACAAGGTGCGTTTCTCAGGAACAGCGCCGGCGAGCGTTTTATGTTCAACTACCATATCGATGGGGAATTGGCGTGCAGGGATGTGGTCTCCCGCGCCATAGCATCGGAAATCCTGGCTAGCAAAGAAAATTTCGTTTACCTGGATTGCACCCACATTCCCAGAGAAACCTTATTGAATCATTTTCCGAATATTTATCAGAGATGTCTCTCCAAAGGTATCAATATCACAAGGGACTATATCCCGGTTGCCCCCGCAGCGCATTATCTATGCGGCGGTATTGACGTGGATATTCGCAGCCGTACCACTGTACAAAATCTCTATTCCTGTGGTGAATGCGCCAACACCGGGCTGCACGGCGCCAACCGCCTGGCTTCCAATTCTCTTCTTGAAGCCATTGTTTTTGCCCACAATTGTTTTGAGGACATTGAAAGGTCTCTCGATGGTATTACTATTCCATCCTCAGTATTTGAAGTAACTACACCAATCTCTAAAATATCTTTCGATGCGGCGGGGTTAGCTGAAACGAAAGTCACCATTCAAACGTTGATGAATACCTTCGTGGGAATTGTGAGGAGTACAAAAGGTCTCGAGCAAGTCTTCGAAGAATTGCGGGCTCTTGAAAACAGCATTTTAGCGGACGGCAAAGGGTTCGTTCTTTCTGCCCCGTGGTACGAATTGAGAAATATGATCATCTGCGCAAGGCTTGTTGTGAATCAATCACTGGAAAGGAAAGAAAACAAAGGTGGATTCTATAATAAAAACCTCGCATTCGATGCGGTTGTTAATTAATATTGTTGATGCTAATTGTAATGCAAAACGAGGGCATATTCAGCCCGTAAGAAAAGGCTCAGTCTGCCCTCTATTAGGCATCCGAATCTTGATCGAGCCTGTTAAAACCAAATCTTTTTCTGCAATCTAAGCCTTGATACCCTCACCCTGTGCGGATTCAGAAAGCTCGTAAAGGAGGTTTTTAAGGCCTGCTTCACATGCATCCAGTTGTTGCAAGAAGATCTGTTTGCTTTGCCTGACTATTTGCCCGGAAAGATTGCGATAGTAGTCTATTCCATTTAAAAGCTGGTTCCCGAAAGCTGTTAAATCTTTCGACAACTTTTCATTCTTCCGGTTTAGGTCCTGGATCTGTTCTTTCAGGTAATCAATATTCAGGTTTAATTCCTTAATGAACATATGTGGTCTTTTTTCATTGGAAAGAATATTACCCCTACCATAAATGTGGTCAATGATCTCCTGCAGTGAAACCACCTTGCTGAAATAAGCAATGTTGGGTCCTGGGCAGATAGTCACGGCTTCCAGGTTTTTCACAGGGGTCAGGTCGTACACATGTACAGCAGAATTTATCAGGCCAATACATAAACATTCCTTGCTCACTACATCCTGATACTTTTTTTCAAACTCTTCTGATGGAAGATTAAGTGACTTCAATTGTTGAATTTTTTGTTTCTGGTAGTTGTGTGAAGCTGTACAGATCGGTTCTTTGGAAAATTCCGTGTTGGAGACCAGATGTTTTTCAGTGCAGGGGCTTCCCGGACGACCCTGCTGTATACGAAGCAATTTTTCTTTTTCTGAACTTGTACCTTTCAGGTAATTAAACCGCACGCCCAGTGGAGAGTTTCTACTCAAAATCACATCTTCTTCCTTTGCATCGCTTAATAGTTGAAGGGTTGGCTTATCAACGGTTGTCGCTTCTGGGCAAAGCAGAAAAGGCGTTCCCCAACCGGTGCTATCCACTCCATAATAATTATTTAAGAACTCCCCTTCCTCATGCGTTCCTATGCCTCCCTGCACCGATATTTTTATGGGATGAGCGCGGTCAAAAGTAAGGTTGCATTTTTCTTTAATGATGGGATTATACAGGGAAAATAATGCGTCAGTGAGTTCGCTTTTTTTAGTTTTGAATTCTTCCAGAATGGGACCCAGCAGGGTACCATCGGTAGCAAAGGCATGCCCTCCGCAGTTTAAGCCTGATTCTATTCTGAATTCGCTGACCCATATTCCTTTCTTAGCAAGGTATTTTCCCTGGATGAGCGCTGAACGGTAATCACTTACTTTGATTATGACCTTTTTATCAAAAACCCCGTATCCTTTCGGGTTGAAAGCGCTTACTTTTTCAAGATAATTAAAAAGCCGTGGATTTAGTCCCGCCGAAAAAATGACGGAAGAATTAGTAAGGTTACTGTTGATATATCCGCGCAAGGCCGCAACCGCATCGGAGGAGTCAGTAAGTAAATTTCCTTCTTTGTCAAAATTGTTCTTATCAACTTTGGTCATGATGTTCACATCAATGCTACCCGCCAGTACCTGGCTTCTGAGATAGAGTTGAAGTGCTTCCTTTTCTTCCTGGTCTGCAGACCGAGTCATCCTCATATATAACTGCCTCAGCATGCTCTGATCCGGAAGCATTTCAAAATACTTGACAATATCCGATCCTTTTTCAAAAGCGGATGTACGCAATTTTTCAACTTGTGCTTTTACAATTTCACTAACGAGATTGAGATAGTCCGTAATTCGTGATGCGCGGTAATCTACTTCCTTAGAAGTGATGGGTTTATAGGGTTTGTTGATTTGCGGATAATAATGCTTGCGCATGAGCTCTAGCAGTCTGTCTTCGACAATGGAAATTACAGAGGAAATGCCGAACCGGGCTACTTTTATGGGAGTATCAACAGTGTATGCCAAGCCCATCACAGGTATGTGGAAAGTGTGAGTTAATGTATTTTTCATTGATGATTTATTTAAACAAAGGTTGCTGTTTGAAGTCACTTAAAGTATGACAATAGTCATATCAATCCATGAGGATTGTTATTTGAAAGCGCCGGTTCAGCGATTACTAAGGATGTCCGAATGTCCGTTCGTGAGGGACTGGGTGAACTTGCCCTTCGACATGGAGATCCGTCGAAGATTTATGATCTAAATCACAATGCGTGAAATAAAAAGTCGGACTTTTGCGTTCGTACTAAAAAACGATTGAAGATGAGTTCTGTTAAGTCTGAGGTTAAGCCAAATCTGGGTGAAGAGTCATAATCCTTTGGACAAATCTTTCAGCCTATTTCCCCGCAAGCCCCATTCGCAACTGAAAGATACCTGCGATGCTTTCTGCCCGGGACTTCACTTCTTCTGCTTTTTCTCCTGAAAAATGTTCATTTACGGTTTCCCTGAAGAGTTCTAGCCACTGGTTAAAATGTTGGCTCTGGATCGGGAGCGCCAGGTGTTTTTGAAATGGATTGCCGCGATATGTTTGATCGCCTAGAAGCATGGAACTCCAGAAATCGTACATGATAGGAAGGTGATGCGGCCAGTTTACGTGACTAAATACAGGACTTAACAAACTGTCCTTATTTACTTTTTCGTAAAATTTATCTACGAGCAATTTGATATCTTTTCTTGTGGTGATATCGTTCTTCATGCTTTATTTTTAATTATGTGTTGCTTTGATAAAGTGGTGCATCCGCAACGGATGCCCTTACGTTCCGCGATCCTCGTCTCTGGTCCCTCGTACCTCGTACCTCCTCCCTACAGGTCTTTCTTTGCAAATATTCTTGTGGCGAGCGCCATTGGTAGTCCAATCCACATGAGCAGGACGGCAGTAGAGAAGATCACTCCCCAATGACTTCCAAAGAAATTTTTATAGAATGCACCGGTGTATCCCATCAGGGCAGAGATATCAAGTTTCAGCAGCATTATTATTCGAGCCAAATCTACAGGATTCAGCGCGACGAGGCCCAGGGTTAATTTTTCAATTGGATAGTCACTGAATGAGAAGATCACCCACAGCAGGAGTCCATCGTAGATAAGTGAAAAATAAAACCAGAATAAAAGAGCAAGCCCGATCGCTTTGGCTTTGTCTCTTGTCAGCACAGAGGCAAGGAAAGCAAGGGAGACGAAAACCAGCGTGAGCATCAATCCGGAAAACAATAGCGTTGCTCCCGCGGTGGAAGCTCCGTACACTGCCATTGGTATTCCCACACCGATCAAATAGGCCATACAAAGGGATAATGCCAAAGCGACAAATTCACTGAAGAAGATTGTTGTCCGGTTTACAGGTTGGGCCAGCATCAATTCTATAAATTCATAGGAATTGTAAAAATGGATGGTTGTAAAAACGATGCTTACAAGGGGAACAACCATCAACACGATATTGAGCAGGCTTAAGACGATTTTACCCGGATCGCTGTCGAATTGAAACATTACGATTGTGCTCACCAGCAAAAGCAGGGTGTATAACAAGACAAACCTCGTTCTCAGCAAGTCATAAAAAACATATTTAACGATCCGGGTCATGTCACCGTTGGTTTATTTTTAGCTCTTTTTTAACGATCATATTGGCGATTGCTTTTCCGAGCCTGGTTTCGCCGGTTTGTATTTTTAGATCCTGGAGGGAATCGTGGTATTGGATCTTTCCCTCAAAGAGGTATACTACTTCGGTAGACAATTCATCGAGGTCACTGAGGATATGAGAACTGATGATCAATAATTTTCCGGCCGATTTTTCCCGGATGACCTTGTCCTTTAATATCTCAACCGATACGGGGTCCAGTCCCGCGGTAGGTTCATCCAGGATTAAGATCGGAGCATTGAAGAGAAAAGCCAATGCAGCGCTTACTTTCTGACGTGTTCCTCCCGACATGGCGTGCAGACGTTTATCATAGATCTGCGTAAGGTTAAAGGCTTCAACCAGTTCGTCATCGGTTTCTGCAGTGCTCAGGCGGATATTTCGCATCATATCCATGAGTTGACCAATGCGCATGTTTTCAGGATAATGACCGATCTGCGGCATGTACCCGATGTTCTCCCGGTACTTCCAATCGTTTCGGATTGATTTTCCGCCAATGCGGATTTCACCTTGGTTTGGGATAACCATTCCCAGAATTGATTTGATCAAAGTGGTTTTACCCGAGCCATTGGGTCCGATCAGCGCATATGATTTTCCTCCATCGAATTTTATTGTGATGTGATCAAGGGCCTGAAGCTTTCCGAACTTTTTATTTACCCCTTCAAGTTCGATCATAGGGCTTCATTGAAGGTGAATTGTCTTTTAAATTTTCCGGAGTTACGGCTGGAATAACTTTTTCTGCACGATCCATAAGTAACACCAGAAAACTCCTCCACAACAAAACTGCAGCCGGAATTCGTTCAACGATCATGGCGTACATATTTACCGGCCGGTACGGCACGTCGCCGGTTCCGTCTTTATTAAGATCGTACCCATGGTAACGATCCCAATAGTTGCTATCGATGGTGTTTAGCACCATGGTGCCATTGGTGGCAAAATCAAAAGTATTTGATGAGAAGTTGTTGTGCATAAAAATATTGTCATCACAACTTGCCTGCAACCGTATGGCGTACCCATTTTCGGTAAAATCGTTGTTGTATAACTTCGTGCGGCTCACCCCTTCGAGATGTATGGCAATTGTATTTTTGATAAAATGGTTATTGATTACCTCGCTGTCGCTTATGTCTTTCAGCAAGATACCATAAGATGAGCCGCCCCAATTCCGTTCAAAGGTATTGTTGTACATCTTTACATTTTTAGTGTACATCACCGCGACGCCGGCTCCATTGTTGATAAATGCATTGTCGCGGTATTCATCGTTGTGTGAGAACATAAAATGCAGCCCGTAGCGGAGATTCCTTTCACTTACATTTTTTGTGATTAAAGAGTGGGTAACGAATTCGAAATAGATGCCATCGCGGTGTCCGCGGATCTGGTTATTGTTAATAGTAATCTTACTACATTTCCACATATGAATTCCATTGCCTATTTCATATTCGGCTACAGCGCTGGCCTGAAGGCGGTTGTTTTCTACGAGGGATTGGGATGAATTGGAAAAATGAATTCCAAAAAATGTATCGGAAAATTCATTGTCGGTTATTGTAATATTTTTGGAATCCAGCACTTTGATGGCTGCAACATCATTCATGCTTGCAGTACCCGTGTCGATAAGCCTGAGGCCTTTAATAGTTACATTATTTGCGTGGATGGTGAATATCTCATGTTTATTTTCACCATCCAATACAGGATAGCCTTCACCGATGATGGTAATCGGTTTATTGATCTTTACATTTCCTTCTCTGTAAGTTCCCGGCTTTACAAGCACAGTATCCCCTGGGGCTGCCATGGCAATCGCCATTTGAAGGTTGGAGATCTTGCTTTTTTGGTCAACTACAATTGTTTTGGCAGGTGATATGCAGGGAAGAAATGGGAGCAGTAGGCTGAAACAGATAAATACTCTCATTATTTAAATTGAGTCACCAATTCCCCCCATACAAGATAAATTCCTTTTAATTGTGTCTTCAGGTCGTCCATGTTTTCTTTTTGTTGAAAGGCTGCGATCTGACTGGCCATCGGGCTTTTTACTCCCTGTGATTTCAGATAAAATGCATCTGTGGCTTCAATGAGTGTTGCTGGCTGGGAGAAATCAATCACGAGCCTGTGCGCGAATTCCTCTGGTTTGATTTCTTCGGAATTGTAAAACGTCAACATACAATTGACATCATCGAATTTATAGACCTTACCTTTTTTACTCACCAGCTCTGCTCCAAACTTTTTATCCATGAGGGTCATTTTGCAGGTGTGACAGGCATCCTGCCCGTATTGCAGGGGTTCCGGTTGCACGTTGCAGGATGATAAACTCAACAATAAAATACTGGCTGTTATTTTCATATTTTTTTTCTGGATACATAAATTTCATATAGCAAGGAAGCGATGGCCAATGCTCCGGCTCCCAGGAAGATCCAACCCCCGACATCAGGGCCTGAGAAAGCAGTAAAATTAAGCAATTGTTTTGTGCCGATGATAGGAGGCTGGTAAGCCATTCCCGGAACAACGATCGCTGCGTGCGGGTCCAGGTTATGTCCATAATCATAACCCCACAAATAAAAGTCGACCAGGGCTGCAATACCACTTGCGAGAATAATTGTTGTGTAAACATAGAGCATATAACGCCGGTTTATTATGCTGGTCAACAGACCCACTGCGATGACGAAGGCGACTATATAGATCATGTATGTGAACTCTGGGAACATACTCACTTCAATATGGCGCATGCCAATGTAGTGGTTGAGCGCGCTGATGATCTTCACGTCGCCTGTGATATTGTCTATCCAGATCTTCATGCCCAATCCTTCGGGATATTGAGGGGCCCACATGAGAATACGCCAGAGGGGAACAAAATAGGCGGAGACCATGAGCAATGCAGACAAGGCAATGGCTATTCTTGAAATGGACTGGAGTTTCTTCATTATTTGTATTATAAAGAATGTCCTCGTCCCGGATATATACCAAAAGAAATATAGAGACGAGGGCCATTCAATTGTAAACTCTAATTACCAGCGCCCGTATTCTCCCCTTCTATGACGCCAGTGGAAAATTTCAGCGGTGTTCTGCTGCCTGCAGGTGAGATCCGGATATAACCTGACATTTCCTGATGCAGTGCCGAGCAGAAGTCGGTGCAATAGTAGGGAATTACCCCTGAAGTAGTTGCTTTCCACTTCAACGTCTGTGTTTCACCTGGCATGATCAGGATCTCGGCATTGTTAGCACCTTTGATGGCAAAGCCATGGGGCACATCCCAGTCCTGTTCCAGATTGGTTACGTGGAAGTATACGTCGTCACCGACATTTACTCCTTCAATATTATCCGGTGTCAGGTGTGACCGGATTGCGGTCATCCAGACATGCACCTGGTTACCTTTGCGTTCGACCTTTGTCTGACCTTCACCCTTGGCTGCATACGGATGTTCATTTTCCTCGATCTTATAAAACTTGACCGAATTCGCCTGGATCAAAGCGGCGGGGAAGGCTTCTGCATAATGAGGCTCACCCACGGTGGGGAAGTCGAGTAATAACCGCATTTTATCTCCGGAGATATCATAGAGCTGGGCGGATTGTGCCAACTCAGGGCCTGTGGGCAGATAACGGTCTTTGGTGATCTTGTTATAGGCCACCATGTATTTGCCATGAGGTTTAGAAGTAGGGCCTCCCATAACGCTCAGGTGGCCGATGGAATAATAAGTTGGTATCCTGTCGAGTATCTCAAGTGTTTTCAGGTTCCACTTTACAATTTCTGATGATACGAACATGGAAGTATAGGCGTTGCCTTTCTCATCAAATTCTGTATGAAGCGGACCGAGACCAGGTTTTTGCACTTCACCATGAAGCACGGATTCATATTTGATGACAGGAATTCCCGCAAAGTCGCCTTCAAACTCTTTATTGGCGATTGCGTTTTGCATTTTGGTAAAGGAAAATACCGGCATGGTCGCAGCTAATTTCCCGCTGCCCACAATATATTCCCCTGTGGGGTCGACATCTGTGCCGTGAGGTGATTTGGGACAGGGAATAAAGTACACAATCTCGGGGAATTCAGTGATATCCAGTACTTTCACCTCATCGAGTATAGTTGAGCTAGCGCTATGCGTTTTTTCGCTGTAAATATTGTGGGCGTATTTTGACCTTTCAATCTTTCCTTTTCCCTGGGCAATGTACTCTTCCGCTTTCTTCCAGTTGACGGCCATGATGAAGTCCTTGTCTTTTTGGGAAGCATTTACTTCCAGCAATGTATAGGCTTGTTCAGTATTGTAAGTGGAAAAGAAAAACCATCCATGAGAAGGACCTTTACCTGCGCGGCTTAAATCGAAATTAAAGCCCGGTGTTCTCAACTGAAAGGCAATGCTCATATGACCCGACTGGGGATCCACTTTAATAAAGCTGATAGAGCCTTTGAAATTCTCCTTGAATGAGCTGATAGCTACATCCTCGTTGTTCATGGGAATGCTGAAGCGTGTACCCGCGATAACATACTCCGTATTTTCAGTAATAAAAGGGGAGGAGTGATTTCCTCCGCTATTTGGTATTTCGAGAATTTCTTCAGTTCTGAACGACCTCAGGCTTACCCGGGCAACCCGTGGGGTATTGTTTCCATTGGCAAAAACCCACCTGCCATCATGCTCTCCCTTGGTAGTAGAGATCGCCACATGGTGAAGGTCATCCCAGGGAACAAATCCGTGGGAGGTGTTGAGCATGGGTTTAGTTTCTTCGCTGTAACCATAACCGTTTTCGGGAAATACAGAAAAAACAGGAAGTATCTTGATCAGTCTTCCGGAAGGAATTCCATAGACACTTAGCTGGCCATTAAAGCCGCCTGATACAATATTGTAAAATTCGTCGTATTTACCTGGAGCAACATACACCCTGGAAGCGGCATCGCCGATAGCGGCACTTTCCGGAGCCTGAGGCTTACAACCAGCGAATGAGAACGCCAAAATGACACCCGCTATTCCGAATAAAAATCTATCTATATTCATATAAATTTAATTTAAGTGAGATCCAGTTTATTTTTCGCCATCATTTTGGCGCATGTATTCCAAAACGTCGCGTGCATCACCGACGCTGACGTTTTGATTCGGCATGCGCATCAGACATAGCTCCAGAAGTTTTCGAGCTTCAGGATCCTGGTCCAGCATAATGTCGACATTAGTTATCATATTCATGATCCATTCCGGTTCTCTTCTTTTGGTTACCCCTGCCCATCCCGGACCGACTACACGCTGATCATTGAGTTTGTGACAGGCCTGGCATTTCATTTCATAGATCGCTTTACCACGGCCAATTCGTTCTTGCTCCAGAGGAGTATTAAGGGTTACATTTTTCACTTCGCCTATGCCTTTGGTGGGATTTGCATTGGCAGCAACGGGATTCTTATTATTGGTGCCGGAGGTCCCCTCCTGATTTTCCAGTGGTTTGTCTGGCGCGCAGGATATGAACAATGCACTGAGCGTTAGAATAAAAAATAGCTTTTTCATGTTTACGGTTTTGGGTTGAATTATATAGTGGCAAATTACGGTCAATGCGTTTTTCGCTTTATGACCAAGGTCATAGGCGAGGAATGATTTACGTCAGGATTTGTAAGCAGGGCGGAATTGAACGGATCGAATTCAATTATGGAAATATAATAAAAAAATGCAGGCTGACGCTACGTGTTATCGTATTAATTTATTTAGGAATAACAGGTTTGTCGGAGGGGCATTACAAGTAAAAAAAGCATGCCGCTCAGATGGATTTGCTGAATAAAGCAGGATCTTTTGTGGAATCATTCAATATGATCCTTCGATCGAATGCCGTGCAGATGTTGCGTAAGAAAGGGCGTCCTGAATCAGTTACCTCAAATCCATCAGCATTAATTTTCAGAATACCTTCTCTGCGCATTTCCCTGAGGGTTTCCTTTAGCGCAGAATCATCCAGGTATCTAAGGCCCTCCATTGTTACTTTGCCCTGACATGCAATCTGGAGAATAAATTTTCGGGCCTCCTGATCTTCTTCGGTCAGGATATGACCTTTAAAAACAGGCAGCCTATCTTCTGCAACAGCTTGCCGATGCGCTTCCAATTTTTTCAGGTTTTGGGCGTATGCATATTTGGCATCACTTATAGCAGAAGCACCCAATCCGATTAATAGTTCTGTATTGGTCGTCGTGTAACCCATGAAGTTTCTATGTAATCTTCCCTGTCTCTGGGCCAGATATAGGTTATCGTGGGGTAGCGCAAAATGGTCCATGCCAATATCCTCGTAGCCGCTCGTCTTCAATAGCGTTCGGCCGGTTTCATATAATTTTCGTTTTTGGATATCGGTCGGCAGATCTTTCTCGC
>JBBDXJ010000241.1:0-18884 GCA_040902445.1 Cyclobacteriaceae bacterium
TCCATCAATGGCGAATGGAACGCTCCCCCTACCTGCAGGGGCATGGCTCTTTTAGCGCCGGCCGCCTTTAATTTTTCACAAGCGATGTCAATACCTTTCAGGGATCCGGAAATAACCAGTTGACCCGGGCAATTGTAATTCGCAGGAACCACGATTTCGGAAATACCGGCGCATATTTCTTCTACTACCTTGTCGTCGAGTCCGAGGATAGCTGCCATGGTAGAGGGGTTGGCCTCGCAGGCTTTCTGCATGGCAATGGCCCGCTTGTAAACGAGTTTTAATCCGTCCTCAAATGACAGACAGCGGTTAGACACGAGGGCTGAAAACTCTCCAAGGGAATGTCCTGCCACCATATCGGGTTTAAATGAATCTGCCGAAAGGGCGATCGCTGCCGAGTGAAGGAAGATCGCGGGTTGTGTTACCCTGGTCTGCTTTAATTCGTCAGCGGAACCATTGAACATAATAGCAGTGATGTTGAAACCCAGAATATCGTTGGCCTGGTCCAGCAGCCCTTTGGCTTTTGGGTGCTGTTCATAAATATCTTTGGCCATTCCGGTAAACTGCGCGCCCTGGCCGGGGAAGATGTATGCTTTCAAAGTTTTAAGTTGTAAGTAATATTAACAGTACTGGTCCCTGCGTTTATTTTAAGGTTCGAAGTTTAAAATTCAAAGTTCGAAGTTCAAAGTTCAAAGTTTAATGCTGAAGAAAGGCTGCGACCGTTGCCTGTATTAACGATACATGCAACTACTATTAAGGCAGGGTTAGGAAAGGGAATTGTGCAGTGAACGAGGCCAATTGAAAAATGAATCAAGGAGGAGCATAAATGTACCCGACATGATTGAGACGTCAGCCATATTAAAGATGCCCGTTTGAAATATGACAAAATCCATGTGCAAAAAGTCAGTGACGGAACCGTAGATAATTCTGTCGTAAACATTCCCGATCCCTCCGCCAGCGACAAAACAGATTCCCATTACCGCTATGCCCGATAATCCCTTTTTGGTGAATAAGTAAAAGAGCGCAAGGCCGAGAAAAGCTATTGGTAAAAGGGTTAGGAGTAAGATCCTTACTGGTTTTGGCAGGGAGTTTCCAAGGCTTAAAAAAGCCCCGCTGTTTTCGACTTTGGTTATTGTCAAAAAATTATTGCACAAAAGTATCTCTTCATTATACTCAATGCGCTGTCTGACTATATTTTTTGAAACCTGATCACATCCGATATTTGAGCTCAGAACAATCAAGATCACAAGCGCTCTGAAACTGGATTTTATTTTCATAGGCCGACTAACAAATTAACTCGCACGGGATGGAACAGTTCCCTTATGCCTTAAATCTATTTGGGCTGAAGCCCATTCATTAAAGCGATTCTTGATCCACCACCTAAAGGTGGAGGCAATTGATGTTTCCTAACTCTATGCCCCTATGCCCTTATTTCCTTCGTTCATCTCATCAGCTGCACCCATCCCTTAATGAATTGGTTTCGTTTTTCAGGGTCGACGGAGTCAAAGGTAACATCGGCAACGTAGTAATAGACACCGGAGCTGAGTTCGCGTCCATCGGCATCGCGACCATCCCAGTCTACGTAAATGGTTCGTTCCCCGCCGGATTCATAACTGTAAACCTCCTTGCCCCAGCGGTTGTAGATCCTCACAAAAACTCTTTCTACAAAGCGGGCGCATTTCGCCTGGCTTGCAGGGGGGGTGACTGAACAAAGTCCTCCGGCGTTTTCGTCGCTGAAATTCCGGTCGCTGTAGGCGCTGAAACGATCGTTGCAGCCATCATCGTTGGGTGTGAAAATATTGGGCAGCTCGTAATACGGGCAATTGTCAAAACAAAACGGCTCGCTCGGCTCACTTTCATTACCAGAGCGGTCGACAGCCTGGATCTTGTAGCAGCGGGCAAATGACGGGAGATTTACGTCGACGTAAAATGTATCGCGAACTTCCACAGGAAGTTCTGTAAAAGTTGCACTGCTTGAAGCCGCGACCCAGACCTTGTAATATGAAATATCGTTCCGGCAAAGTGGATCTTCCGGCCTGGCCCATCGCAGGGTGTTGGAGAAAATATTGGTGTTACAGGTTTCCAGAGCACTGGAATAAGCAATACAATCAATGGGCTGATCGGGCACCGGTGTTTGAGGTGTACATGGAGGTTCGTCGTCACCGGGCTGAGCGCAAATCACCTGCGAAAAATTGATCAAAGGCTCTCCGATCTGTGGATTGCCGTACGCTCCACGCGTCATGACCTTATAACAATAAAATGAAGAGCTTTCGAGGGGACCCTCATCAACATAAAGAAATCCCGAGATGCTAACATCAACGCTGCCGATAAGCACAAGTTCGTCATCGGTTGAATTCTCCGGACCGCGGAAAATCAAGTGCTCGTTCGGAACAGTCTGTATCTGGTTTGACCACGGAACAAAAGCGCTCCACGTCAATTGGATCCTGTCCAGTTGTGAATCCGCTTCGAGTCTCACAGAGGAAGCTGTAGCGGAAGGATCGAGTAACACGCCATTGGAAGCGACTGCCGTGATGCGGTAGTTGTAAACTTTCTGCTCGGTATCAAGCCCGCTATCGGTAAAGGAAAGGCCAGCCGTATTAGTAACGAGCACGAGGTTTCCGTCTCCCGCAAAACCTTCAGCACGCGCAACCTGATAGGTATACGGCGGAGGAAACTGTCCGGGGTCCGCTTCAAAAGGCGCAACCCATTTCACCGTGATCTCGCCATCGGTATTGTTTGTCCGGTCCACGGTCACGTTGGTGATGATCGCTTTGTCGGCGAGAATGGGATCGAGACATATTTCTTCGGAGACATAACTTTCCCCGCCTTTTGGGTGCGGAAAGATCGCTACCAGCCGGTAGCAATACTGTGCGCCGCTCGCGAGCCCCTGACCTCCGTTGTTATCGTTGTAAGTAGTGACCGGATTGTTATTTACATCCAGTGCCTGGATAGTATTGATAAGCGTATAACCCAGGTTTTCCGGCATGCCGGTCTGGCATGAATCGGGTTCAAAGGCAAAACTATCCACCCGGCGCCATATCTGTATGGTTTCCGCGTTCTCGCAGACATAAGGTTCCCATTGAAGATTCGCCGAGCGCGTTGTCAGGGCGGCGGTCGCACTCACCCATTCGGGTTCAGGACCAACCACTTTGATAAACCAGGTCTTAAATGTTACCAGCCTGGAACCTGTAGGCGATCTGTCGGTGATCTTGAATACCACCTGATAGGGTTGATCCTTGATATGTGAGCAATCTGTTTTCCATTGGAATTGCAGTTCGGCGGGTTGTCTTATAAAACGCGCCGGAAAAGGTGTATAAGTCGCGGGGAATTGGGCGGCGGCAAAATTAAATATTTCAGAAAACGCTTCGATCTTGACACTGTCACCATCGGGGTCTGTTCCAAAAATAGTTTCGTTAACCGTTGATCCCGCCACAACGCAAACATCTTCCGGAACTTCCAGTTCGGGGCGCTCATTGTCGCAATCATCCACGATGATCTGCATATCGCGCCTTACAAACCCGATAGAAATCCAGACATCATTTATGAGCCGCCATTCCCTGATTACAAAGGCGATATTGTATTCTCCGATGGCGCCGGGTGAATCCCAGGTAAGGGTGCCATCCACAGGATTAATGGTGAACGACGGGGGTTCGTCACCCTCTTCATTGCCTTCTGGGAAGTTTGTGTAAAATTTTGGGTCAGCCGGATCTTTATAATTAACAACGGTCGTGTTTCTGTCCCGGAAAGGGATAACAAGTTCATAGGAAAGGCTGTCACCATCGGGATCATAGGCGCCTGGGTTATGGAACCACGCAATCCCTATGCATGCCCGGTCGATGGGCGGGACCAATAACTTTGGGCTGTTATTACATCCAAGGAAGGGATCGATAATGATCAGCGTTTCAATATAAAACCGGGTATTGACCGAACCGTCCATGTTGACCACACCCATATTCCTGTTTGGTTCGCTGTAACTGATGACGTAGCCGCCGTTACCGGAATAGGTGTGCGGTATGGTGAAAGAGGCCGTTGCGATACCTTCACCCAGGTCGGGACGAGGAATATTTTCCTGTTCCGGAATAAGCATTCTTTTGCCATCACCGAATTCCAGCCAGTCATCCTCTCCTCCGAAAAGAACATTGGTATTGATGGTGTTCGTAAAGACCGTCACCGTGATGCGGAAGGTCAGGCTACTGCAACTGACCCTTTCGACGGTTATCTCCCCTGCCCGAAGGTGGGTTGCGTACGCGGAATAGCCAGTGGCAATTATCAGTATGATTGACAGGAAAAAATGACTCAGGAAATGTGTTTGGTTCATTCTAAAGTATAAAAAGACGGCAATAACCTCTTTCGGCTCAAATAAGGGATAAGGGTACAATATAAAACGTTGTTCCCGAACCTGAAAATCCTATTGAAGGTAACGGTAAACCTTAAAAATTAGTCTGTTTTCGAATAAATTCTTTATAAAACCTGTTTCGCAAGAAGGTTAAAATTCTTGCAAAAGAAATGTGCCCTCCGGGGTCCGCTCCAAAAATTTCTAAAAAAATATTCAGGACCTGAAGAAACGTTTTTCTACTTAAGGACCAATATCTTACAATGATTGACGAAAAAAATCATTTAACTGGAGGTCTCGGCAAAAATTCAGCATGGATTTGAAGTGTTTCAAATTATAATAAATTGCACAGGTAAACCCAACCACTAGTTCAATTAATGAAACCTGATCCTTTAGCAATGAAGCTCCTGTTGCGCAGACGCGAGGGTGAACTTCAAAAGATCATCAGACAGATGAAACGCGACGACCTTCACAGCAGTCCGGTTTATAAAAATCTCGAACAGGAACTCGAAGTCCTGAAAAACCTTACCGATCCGGAGAAAGAACAATAAATTTCATTTCGCACGGGGTTAAGATTACATTTGGGACAAATGATTGCCCTTTATGCGCCTTGTTCGTGAGATCCCCCATCCTGATTGCAAGATCACCATCTTTTCCTGGAATAACCGTTACCTGATCAAGCTGGAGCAAGGCGTGCTGGAACAAACTTTCAAAATTTCTGAAACAGACCTCAGCGGTGAAGAGGAACTACTGTCAATAATTGATGCGGAATTTCTTCATCAGGCCGGCGACCGTTTTAAGTATATGGGGCAATCACTCTACGAAGCGAGAAAAAGAAGCGGGCTGTGAGTTTTTTATCCTGATATAGAAAATAGCTTATTTTGCCATCCCAATGCAAGTTGCCGAGAAGAAAAACAAGAATAAACAATACAAGCCCATATTGGATGGCATTCCTGACTGGCCGGTTTACCGGCTCAGCAAGAACCGGAAGGAATTCGTAGAAGAGGTAACGCAGCATTCATTCGCACAGATAAAACAACTCCGGCCCACCACAAAACAATTGCTCGACGAACTGGAGGCCACGGTTTACCGGGAACAACAGCGAATGAAGCGCAACCGCTGGCGTGTTGACCCAAGGGACGAGCCCGGTTTCTGGGCGGGGATCAAAGAAGAACTTACAGCGCTCAATCAGGATCTTTCCGAGAGTACGCAGGTAAAGGCCGATGATATTCTTTACCGGATAGTATTTCGCTACGCGGATGAAATTGCAGGTAATTTCAAATCGAATTCGTATCGTGTCACGCGCGAACTTTTGCGCTTTTGGTTCTCGCGCCTTCTCAATGGCGCACGTGTAAAAAAATTCGGCGCTTTCTTCCGAAGTCAGTACACGTTGCGTGATAAGATCCATATTGTAGGAAAGGTTAAACAACTGAGGAGCCTTGCCAAAACAGGAACAGTGGTTATGGTACCCACCCATTTCAGCCACCTCGATTCAGTATTGATCGGATGGGTAATTCATTCTTTAGGATTGCCCGCGCTTATTTATGGCGCTGGTTTGAATTTATTTAACATCAAGATCTTCGCCTACTTCATGAATAGTCTCGGGGCTTTTAAGGTGGACCGCAGGAAAAAAAACCTGCCTTACCTGGAGACTTTAAAGGGCTATTCGACACTCGCCATTCAAAAGGGAGCGCACACATTGTTCTTTCCCGGAGGCACACGCTCGCGCGCCGGTGTAATTGAAAAACAATTAAAACTTGGATTGTTGAGTTCAACCGTGGAAGCTCAGCGCAATCTTTATCTTCGCGAAAAGCCCAATGAAGAAGTCCGGAAGATCTTTATCGTACCGGTGACGCTAAATTATCACTTCGTTCTGGAAGCTCCGGAACTTATCGATGAATATCTGTCAGTCAAGGGACAGGACCGTTATTTACCCGAACAGGATAAATACGGGAGCTTTCAATTGCTTCGTTTCCTCTTTAAGTTTTTTACAAAAGGGTCCAATATTTCAGTCTCTATTGGCCGGGCGCTTGATGTGTTAGGTAATTATGTCGATGACGAAGGAAACAGTCTCGATCCGCATGACCGGGTGATCAACACGCGCGATTATTTTGTCACTAATAATGAAATTGCCGTGGACAAGCAACGCGAGGATCAGTACACGCGGATGCTAAGCCAGAAGATCGTTTCAGAATACCACCGCATCAACCGCGTTTTTGCCAGTCACCTTGTTGCATTCGTCGCCTTTGAGCTTTGGCAGAAACGTCATCCGAAGCTGGATCTTTTTGGATTGCTCCGCCTTCCCGAGGAAGACCTTCAGATCCCCTATGAAGAATTTCGCAACGCCTGCAAACAGGTAAGAAAACGCATCTACGAACTGAAGGAAGAAAAGAAAGTAAATCATGCCACCCACTTAAAAGGCGACATAGACCTGGTTATCAGGCATGGTCTTCAGAATGTGGGGATCTTTCATCTTAACAGACCCCTCCTGTTCAACAAGGAAGGCAACATCATCACCAGGGATCTCAATACCTTATATTATTATCACAACAGACTCGAAGGCTATGACCTTGAAAAGTTTATCTGAAGATAAACCCGTCGGCGTCATTGGGGCCGGAAACTTCGGCAGTGCCGTGGCCAACCTGCTGGCACCGGGGCGCAAGGTTTTGCTGTATGCGCGCGATGAAAGTGTTATTCAGCAGATCAGCGAAAAAGGTGAGCACCGCGGTCACAAAATGCACGCGAATGTTTTGCCTGTCAATGACCTGGCACACCTGGCAGAATCCTGTGATGTTATTTTTCCCATAGTTCCCTCGGCGCATTTCCGTTCTATGATGCAGCGGCTTTCCGAATACCTTCGTCCCTATCATATTCTTATTCACGGAACAAAGGGTTTTGATATACAATTGCCTGATGGCGAAACCATCGATTCTGTAAAAACACTGCACCGGGGCCACGTCAAAACTATGAGTGAGGTCATTACCGAAGAGAGCGTGGTGGTGCGTGTCGGCTGTCTTGCTGGCCCGAACCTTTCGAAAGAACTGGCGGCGGGCCAACCTGCGGCTACAGTAGTGGCCAGCCAGTTCAATGAAGTGATCCAGTTGGGCAAACGCCTGTTGCGCAATGACCATTTCCAGGTGTACGGAAATAATGATCTTGTCGGTGTGGAACTCGCCGGGGTCTTGAAAAACATTATTGCCATTGCGGCGGGTGCGTTAAGCGGCATGGGTTATGGAGAAAATGCAAAAGGTTTACTGGTGAGCCGCGGCATGGTTGAAATGATCTACCTCGGCCGCGCGCTGGGTGGCAACACCAAGGCATTCCTGGGCGTGGCAGGAGTAGGTGATCTCGTCACCACCTGCAACAGTTCGCTGAGCCGGAATTTTAATGTGGGCTTCAGACTTGCACACGGAGAAACGCTTGCCGGTATACTGGCCAGCACCGATGAAATTGCTGAAGGTGTGAATACGGTACAGATCGCGAAAAAGTGCGCTGACTATTACAAGGTCAAGGCGCCCATCACCACAACTTTGTACAAGGTATTCTTTGAAGACCTCACCATGAAGCAGGCGCTTCAGTATCTGATGCGCTATCCGCTGAATGTGGATATTGACTTTCTGTAATACAACTAAACAATTACATCGCTTTCCTGATCTTTTCCGCTGTCGCGGAGAGAGCTTCTTTTGAAGGCTTTAATTTAGGCCGGCTGAAGTTGATGTCATCCATGGAATTGAGCGGAACCAGGTGAACATGGGTGTGCGGAACTTCCAGCCCGATAACAGCAACGCCCACCCGCAGACAAGGGACAGCTTTTTTTATCGCCCGCGCTACTTTTTTGGAAAAAAGTTGCAGACCTGAAAAAGTGTCATCATCGAGATCAAAAATATAATCCACCTCCTTTTTTGGCACTACGAGCGTGTGGCCCATAACCAGTGGGTTGATATCGAGGAAAGCGATGAACCGTTCATCTTCCGCCACGATGTTACCGGGAATTTCGCGGTTGATAATTTTTGTGAAGAGACTAGCCATGTGTAATCGGTGAACGGTACTGAATACCTGTCAAGCGCTGATGTTAACGATTTCAAACTCCATCTCCCCGGCGGGGGTTTTGATCCTGGCCAGGTCGCCTTTCTTTTTGCCTAGCAACCCTTTGCCTATGGGCGACATGGTGGATATTCTTCCGCTTTTAAGGTCCGCCTCTTCTTCCGAAACAAGTGTATAGGTCACAGAGGCGCCGTTCTTTTTATTTTTGATGGTCACTTTGGAAAGAATAGAGACCTTTGAGGTATCAATATTATTTTCATCGAGCAAACGGGCATAGCTTACCAGGTCCTCAAGCTGGGCGATCTTTGCTTCCAGGTGTCCTTGCGCATCTTTTGCGGCGTCATATTCGGCATTCTCGCTGAGGTCACCTTTATCGCGGGCGTCGGCAATTTGTCTGGCTATATCAGCGCGACCTTTTGATTTAAGCGCGCTCAATTCATTTCTTAGTTTCTCCAGACCGTCTTTCGTGTAGTATGATATTTTGCTCATAACGAGTTCCTCCTTTATCATCCATTCAAATTCTATTTATCGTATTGCAAGATTTTCTCACAGAACGCAAAAAAAGAAACAACGGCCTCGTGGGCGAGACCGTTGCTGTATTGCAAAGATAATACTTTATCGACTAATTCAAAAATTTCAAGTACCGACCAGCTCCGGAAGATGGGTCATGATCTGGTCCAGAATCTCGTCGTCAAATTTTGCCAGGTATAAAGTTTTGACTTTGGATAGCTGCTCGACGGTAAGGCCCTTCGCACCCCTGAGGTCAGCTTTGTACAAACTGGCGTTCTCAAAATCCGCACCCATCACATAACAGTTCTGAAGATTGGCTTCCATCAGGAAGGCGTTGCTGAAATTCGCTTTAATGAGAAAGGCGTTTTCAAATTGAGTCTTGATGAGAAAGGCATCTTTAAAATTCGCGCCGCTGGCATACGCGCATTTCAGGTTGGCCTGATTCAGGTTCGAGTTTTCAAAATTTGTCTGATTCAACCTTGCGTTCTCCAGGTTGGCCTCGATCAGGGAGGATTGTGAAATGTTGGAGGAATTCAGATTCGACCCGTTCAGGTTCGCGTAGTTGAGATTGGTGCGGGGCAGGTAACAATTCACCAGGTTGATATCGTGAATTTTATGGCGGTTCAAACGTTTAATATTCCCCACCGTGCGGAAGGCAGCTTCTTCCGATTCCCATAACCGGAAGTCGTCAATCTCGTCTTTATAGGTCCGGATGCGCTGGCGGATCTCGCCGTTTTGGTTGAGCCAGAAGATCAGTATACCGATCACCGCGATGTCGAAGATCATTCCGTGTGCTTCGGCCAGGACCTGCGCGATAAAAGAATCGAAGTCGCTGAAATAATAGGGAAGGCTGAGGCCCACTACGAGCACGGCTACGCAAACCAGCACGATGGTGGAGGTCAGCAGTGGTTTTTCTATTACCGAATTGTAAAATTCAGTCCATCGTTTCATTTTCTTTCGAGAAACTTATCGGAGATAATTTCGTTTTACGCCGGAAATCAGAAATACCCTTGCACAAATCCTCAAACAACATCTCGTTTTGGGCAACTCATATCTGCACGCATCAAAGTCAGCAGACACATGTCCATTTAAATAATTCACTGGTACAAGAAATGATAAAACTGCCCGTTATGATAAATCGAGCGTTTTGATTTTCTCTACCAAAGCTACGTTAATTTTGATGTGCGATTCAAATGTCCAGCCTGCAATATGCGGGGTGAATATTACATTGCCGCTAGTAATTAGGTTTCTGAAGCCTTCCATTTGAGGCGGGGTTAATTCATTGAGTTTTTCATTCTCCAATACATCGAGGGCGGCACCGCGAACGAACCCCATGGCAAAGGATTCCGCCAGGGCGGAAAGGGGAATAATTTCTCCGCGGGCTGTATTAAGCAGTATTATTTTTTTTTTGAACTTACTGAGGTAGCCTGTATCGACCATGGCCCTGGTTTCGTCCGTTAACGGTACGTGTAGGCTCAATACATCGCATTCCTGATATATTTGACTCATGTCAGCTTCCCGCCAGAATTCATTGGTGAACCCGTGTTTATATTTATCGTACACTAAAATCTTACATCCAAATCCGGTCAGCCGTTTGGCGAAAGCCTGGCCCATATTTCCAAAGCCGATGATGGCGATCGTCTTGCCCATGATCTCATCACCGCGGTTGCTTTCCCTTAACCATACGCCGTTAATGACCTCCTGGTGCGCGCGCGGAATATTTCGCAACAGGCTTAGCAAAACTCCAACGGTAAATTCTCCAACGGCATCCCTGTTTCCTTCCGCGGCGTGGATGACATGAATATTTTTTTTTCCCAGGTAATCCAGGTCCAGATTATCAAGTCCCGACCCTGCTCTTCCTACGAACCGGAGTGTTGGTTCATCACCCAGCAAATCCCGGTCAACGAGTGTCTTACTGCGTATGATCAGGCCCTGGTATCCCATGTGTATCTCACGGATCTCATTGCGTGTAATGGCAGGGTGGTAATCAACCTGCCAGCCAAGCCCCTCAAGCATCGAGGCGAGACTTTCATGCATCGGATCAACCACAAGGCACTTCTTTGACATGGTTATTGAAGCAAAAGGTGAACGGTGAAAAAATAAACCGTCAGGCCGAGTAGGTCATTGATGGTCGTAATGAACGGGCCGGCAGCCAGGGCGGGATTATAACCGTACCGGTTCAGGATCAGCGGCGTCACCGTTCCAACAAAAGAGGCAAAAATAATGACACTAAACAAAGCGATGGAGACCACTATCGACAGTGAATACTCTCCAAATAATACAATGTTAGCACCCAGCACAAGGGTCGCAAGAAAGATGCCATTGAGGACAGCAACAAAGAATACCTTTACGAGGCGTTTCCATAAACCTTCGTCTACAAAGTCGGGATTGGCCAGACTTTGTACAATAAGGGAAGAAGATTGGATACCTACATTTCCACCAGTGGCCTGGATCAACGGCGTGAAGAAAGCAATCGCCGTAACCCGCGCAAGTTCTCCTTCGAACAATCCCATGAACTTCGCATTCATTAAACCTCCGGCTATGCCGATGAGCAACCAGGGTAAACGCGCGCGCGTATTCCGCCATACACTGTCGTCTTCCTCAACATCTTCGCTGATACCCGTCATAAGCTGACGCTCTTCCTCAGCCTGTTCGGTAATAACGTCTACCACGTCGTCGATGGTAATGCGACCGACGAGCTGACCCTGCACATTGACCACGGGCACCGATTCCAGATCATACTTCCTCATGATCTCCGCTACTTCCCAGTCTTCGAGAAATGTTTCGACCGATGTAATATCGCGCTCGCAGATATCGCCAACAATTGTGCGGGCATCTGAAATTATAAGATCCTGAAGGGCAGCCCGGCCCAGCAGTTTATCCTCGTCATCCACCACGTATACGGCGTAAAACTTGGAAACATTTTCCGCCTGTTTCCTGATCTCCTCGATACATTGTACTACCGTCCAGTGCACGCGGGCTTTGATGAGCTCCTTGGCCATGAGTCCGCCCGCCACATTCTCTTCATAACGCAACAACTCCGTGACCTGGCCGCGCAATTCGTGACCAAGCCCGGAAAGCACCTGTTCTCTGATCTTTACGGGAAGTTCATGCAGAATATCCGCCACATCATCGGAGTCGAGAAGGTTGAGAAAGACAGCGATCTCTTCCGGCTGATAGACCTTGAGATAATTTTTCCGCGTTTCCGGATCGAGGTCATTGATGATCTCCGCCTGCAGCTCCAACGCCAGAAGATCGAGAACATATTTCGATTCCTGTGAATTGAATTCATAGAGCAAAGCCGTTATGTCAACGGCTTTGATCCCCTCGAGACTTTCCTTTATAAAAGCGGAGTCACGGGCATCAAGTGCTTGCTGAAAACGATCGCGGAAATCCTTCGTTAATTCAAATTCAAATACGGGTTCCTGCACGGCTTTCTTCAATTAACCTGGTGAGATGAATAAAATCTTCAACCGCAAGTTGTTCCGCCCGCTTATCTAATAACGGAAGGGTTGAAACTGCTCCGGCCAAATTTAAATTTTTTAACGCGTTGCGCAAGGTCTTTCTGCGGTTATTAAAACCATGTTTTACAACCTGGACAAAAAGTTTTTCATCACACGACAATTGCCTGCGTTCATTCCGCGTCAGACGTATAACAGCAGACATCACCTTTGGCGGCGGGCTAAAAACACCGGGAGAAACCTTGAATAAATATTCAATATCATAGTAGGCCTGAAGCAACACACTCAATATGCCATACACTTTACTGCCATGTTTGGAGGCAATTCTTTCGGCCACTTCCTTTTGAAGCATACCCACCACCTGGTCAACCTGATGTCGGAACTCCAGCACCTTAAAAAATATCTGGGAAGAAATGTTGTATGGGAAATTCCCGATAATCGAAAAATGCCCGTCAAAGAGTTGTGAAAGGTCCGCCTTGAGGAAATCACCTTCGATGATCTTTTCCTCTTCCACAATGTGATTGACTTTTAAATACGCTACCGATTCGCGGTCGATCTCGATCACGGTGAGGTTGATGTCATCCCGTAAATTCAACAGCCTGGTGAGAACACCCATGCCCGGGCCGATCTCTAATAGCCGTACGGTGGCAGACGGCACCGTCACCAGGCTTTCAACAATTTTGGCCGCCGTATGCTGATCGTGTAAAAAATGTTGACCCAGCCTTTTCTTAGGTCTTACACCGGTATTCCTTTCTTTTGCCATCCGGGTTTAAAGGTAAGAAAAGTCCACAGTCAACAGTCCACGGTCCACAGTAGCTCGCAGGTCTGAACGCTTTGTATTCACTTCTTTGTGTGCAGATTCTACCTTATGCGGTGTGACCGTCGACAGTGGACTGTGGACCGAATTGTTGGACTCCAATCGTTTTTTTGTTAATTCGCAAGGAATAAAAAGGCAACATGACCCACCAAACCAAACTTCAGGAAAAGCCGCGCATCGGAATTACAATAGGAGACCTGAATGGAATAGGTCCGGAAGTCGTGATGAAGGCATTGGCGGATAATCGTGTCCTCAACATGGTGACGCCCGTGATCTTCGGTTCATCGCGGGTGCTTTCATTTTATAAAAAATTACTCGCCCTGGAAGAATTCAACTTTTCGCCTGTAAAGGCGAAAGGCCAGTACGTTTCAAAAAGCGTGAACGTGGTTAATTGCTGGGAGGAGGTAATAGAAATTAACCCGGGTAAACCGACAAAGGAAACAGGAACTGCATCGCTCAAGGCGCTTCAATGTGCATGTGACGAGCTTAAGGAGGGATTGATCGATGCATTGGTCACAGCTCCTATAGACAAACATTCTATCCATAGTGACGAATTCCCATTTAAAGGGCATACCGAATTTCTCGCCCGTGAGTTTGGTGGCGGCGAGAGCCTGATGTTTATGGTAAGTGAGTCTTTGAGAATAGGGCTGGTTACCGATCACGAACCTTTGAAGGATGTTGCCTCACTTATTTCGCGAGAAAAGTTAGAAACAAAGCTTCGGTTGATGGAGAATTCCCTGCGCAGGGATTTTGGGATCAATAAACCAAAGATTGCTGTGCTGGGTCTCAACCCGCACGCCGGTGACGGAGGTCTCATCGGAAAAGAAGATGAGGAGATCATCAAGGTGGTGATATCGGATCAGCGCAACAAGGGAAAGCTGGTGTTCGGCCCGCTTTCGGCAGATGGTTTTTTTGGTACTGCCCAATACAGGCAATACGACGCTGTTCTGGCCATGTATCACGACCAGGGGCTGATCCCGTTTAAAACAATAGCTTTTGAGAGCGGTGTAAATTTTACCGGCGGGTTGTCAATCATCCGAACCTCTCCCGACCACGGTACAGGCTATAATATCGCGGGAAAGAATCAGGCAAATGAATCTTCCATGCGGGAAGCGATTTTTCAGGCTGGGGAAATTTTTCGCCACCGTTTAGAACAGCCTAAAGAAAAATAACCTCGCTTGAATGGGTCAATTCACCGTTTAACCCGCTAATCAATTAAAATGCCAATTAATGTCTAGTTTTGATCTTAAGTAAACCTGTCGATGGATATTGTTACCAAAAAACAATTGAACATTCTTATTCAATTGGCCGAAGCTGATAAGCACTTTGCGAAAATTGAGCGGGAAATGATCTTCAAAATAGCGCGCGATCGCCATTTCCCGGAAGATACCGTGAATGATCTCATACGCAACCCCGAGCCGATAGATACCCTCGGCGCACTTTCAATTGAGCAAAAGTTCGAGTATTTAATGTCCTGTATAGACCTGATCTTTGTCGACCAGAACATTTTCGAAAGCGAGATTCTTTTCTCCAAGAACATCGCTATTAAACTGGGGTTCAAAAAGAGTATCATCGACTACTTCGTTGAACATTACGGGAAGAAATCACGAGAAGATTTCAAGCAGGCCGCTTTGAAGGAATACGTATAAAAAAGTCTTTTTCCGGTTAAAAACGGTCCTTTTTCCAATACATCTTTGCGCTTTCCATTAATTCTCCTAAATTTGCCGACTTATTTTTAAGCCTTTGGGCTATGGGAGTGAGGGCATATACGGTTAAAATTGTCGGTCTGAACAACACGGCTCACCACTTTGGATTTGAAGTGGGAAACGACTTTTTCAGCCATTACGGAACGGCAGTGGTTTCGGAGGGAAATCTGAAAGCTGACGTGACCCTTGACAGGCGTGAAACATTCATTGACGCCAGTTTTTTGATCGATGGCACGGTGAAATTGATTTGCGACCGAAGTCTGGACCCATTTGATTACCAGGTAAAGGTTGAAAAAAAACTGGTCTTTAAATATGGTGACTCAGATCAGGAACTCAGTGATGAGATCATCATGATCCACCGCGACAGTGAAAGCCTGGAGTTGGGCCAATATATATTTGAGTTTATTGCGCTGGAAGTTCCCATAAAGAAACTCCACCCGCGATTCCAGGATGAAGAAGAAGACGATAACCCGGAAGGAAAAATAATTTACACTTCCAAAACATCGTCTGACAATGACAAGACCAACGGCGAAGACATTGACCCGCGTTGGGAGATATTAAAGAAATTAAAATAAACAGTTGTAGATATGCCAAATCCAAAACGGAAAACCTCGAAGACCCGCAGGGATAAAAGAAGAACGCATTACAAGGCAACGGCCAAGCAATTAGCTGTATGCCAGACCACGGGAGAACATCACCTGCCACACCGCGCTTTCTGGCATGAAGGAAAACTTTACTTTAAGGGTAAGGTTGTCATGGAAAAAGAAGTGCTGGCCTAAATGCAGTTGCCGGAATCATTTAAGGGAACAAGAACAGCTGCCCCGCCGGTGGCTATCGCAGGCAAACAGGATCTGCGTTTCTCTTAAGACAACATATTTCGAAAATTTGCTCGAGTTATTCGGGCATTTTTCATTTAGCGGTGAAGAGGGCCTCGCCAGGCGACTGAGGTGAACTCCACCATAAAATTTATAAAAAATTACATGAGAATATGAATAAAATCAGAGCCGCCATTACTGGTGTCGGTGGTTACGTTCCGGACTATATTCTAACCAACAAGGAACTCGAGACCATGGTAGAAACCAGCGATGAGTGGATCACCACCCGCACGGGTATAAAAGAAAGAAGAATATTAAAGGGAGAAGACAAGGGTGTTTCAGTTTTAGGCATCGAAGCCGTTAAAGACATGCTTGCCAAAACCAAGATTGATCCCAAAGAAATTGATCTGCTCATCTTCGCCACGGTTACCGCCGACATGACATTTCCCGCCACTGCCAACATCGTAGCTACCGCCGTCGGTGCAACCAACGCCTTCAGCTACGATATGGGCGCTGCATGTTCCGGGTTCCTCTTCGCGCTGGTAACCGGCGCCACATTCATTGAATCAGGACGTTATAAAAAAGTGGTTGTTATTGGCGGAGATAAAATGTCGGCTATTGTTGATTACACCGACAGAAAAACCTGTATTATTTTTGGCGATGGAGCAGGATGTGTACTCCTCGAACCAACAGCAGACGATGTAGGCATCATCGATTCATTGCTGCGAAGTGACGGCACCGGCGAAACTTACTTGCACATGAAAGCAGGAGGAAGCAGGAGACCCGCATCTGCTGCAACAGTCGAGAAACGTCAGCACTTCGTTTACCAGGAAGGGGCAGCAGTCTATAAATTTGCAGTCACCAATATGGCGGAGGCCGCCGCGCAGATTGCAGAACGCAACAACTTGTCACCAAAGGATATCACCTGGCTCGTTCCACACCAGGCCAACAAAAGGATCATCGATGCTACCGCTCAGCGCGTCGGTATCGCACAAGACAGGATCATGATGAATATCGAACGGTATGGCAATACTACGGCGGGAACAATCCCACTTTTATTGTGGGACTATGAGAAGAAGCTGAAGAAAGGCGACAACCTCATCATGGCGGCCTTCGGAGGTGGGTTTACCTGGGGCTCAATCTATTTAAAGTGGGCGTATGATAGATAGTCATTAAGTCATTAAGTCATTAAGTCATTAAGTCATTAAGTTATTAGTCATTGGTCATTGGTCATTGGTTGTTATTGGTTATTGGTAAATCCAGTGTTAAATTTTTGGTTTCGGCTTTCAGCTTTGTGCTTTGAGCTTATTTTGTAACTTAAAGCCCTTTAATCATTTATGGCAACCATATCAGATCTCAGCAAAGGAAATTTCGTCCGTTATAACGGTGAGATCATGCAGATCGAAGAATTACTTCATCGCACACCCGGCAACCTCCGGGCATTTTATCAGGTCAAAATGCGCAACCTGCGCAATGGAAAAGTCGCAGAGAACCGTTTCCGTCCCGGCGACGAAATTGAGATCCTGCGGGTGGAGACGAAGGAATACCAATACCTTTATCAGGACGGAAGCAGTCTGGTATGCATGGACAATCAGACGTTCGATCAGGTTTACATTGACAAGAGTTTACTGGGTGATTCCGGTAACTATATCAAGGAAGGTGTGACCCTGTTGATTGCTTTTGAAAACGGAACCAATGCCATTACCGCAGAAGCGCCTTCGCATGTGGTGCTGGAGGTTCAATACACAGAACCCGGGGTGCAGGGCGATACGGCCACGCGTACACTAAAACCTGCAACCATGGAGAACGGCGTGGAAATACGCGTACCTTTATTTATCAATACAGGCGAAAAAATTAAAGTCGACACCCGCACAGGTGCCTATGTGGAACGTGTAAAATAAAAATATGAGCAAAAATCGCACGTCAAAATCAACACTCAAAAAAGAATCCAAACCGGTTCGGATACCCGTCGAATCGGGCGCGTTATCAACCAACCCTGCGATGAAGACAGCAGAAATAAGAGATCTGATCGATTTCATCGCAAAGTCTGGTTTGAATGAAGTTAACATTGAAACCAAAGAACTTAAACTTCATGTGAAGCGCGAACCGGATCAGAAAATTTTTAAATCCTCACCTGTAAGTGCGCCGGCCCTCACACATGCGCCGGAGGCAAACCAGCAACACACCCTGCCCGCGGCTGCGACAACTGCGCCGGAAGTATCAGGAAAGAAAACACTGGAGGTCAAGTCTCCCATGATCGGTACATTTTACCGGTCCTCCGGTCCGGATTCTCCACCCTTTATTTCCGTGGGCGATAAAATTGCGAAGGGCCAGACCGTTTGTATTATTGAAGCCATGAAATTGTTCAACGAGATCGAGTCGGAAATTTCCGGTACGGTAGTGAAAGTAATGGTGGAAAATTCAACCCCGGTAGAATACGACCAGGTATTGTTTGTAGTAGAACCAGACTGATTTTAATAACATATTAAGATAACGAATCATCACTTAAATCCGGTTATCCGGGAAGCGGGGTTTGATAATGGAATTCATGTTTAAGAAAATACTCATTGCCAATCGGGGAGAAATTGCGTTGCGCATCATACGCACTTGCCGCGAAATGGACATCCAGACCGTAGCCGTGTACTCCACCGCCGACCGCGAAAGTTTACATGTGAGGTTTGCAGATGAAGCGGTGTGTATCGGTGATGCGCCCAGCAAAGATTCATACCTGAATATTCCCCGCATTATTTCCGCGGCGGAGATCACCAACGCAGACGCTATTCACCCTGGCTATGGCTTCCTTTCTGAACGCGCTGAGTTTTCAGCGATATGCCACGAATACGGGATAAAATTCATCGGCCCGACGCCGGCCATGATCCAGGCCATGGGCGATAAATCCACCGCAAAGGATACGATGAAAAAAGCAGGCGTGCCTACTATTCCGGGTTCGGAAGGTCTGCTGAGCTCCGTAGCCGAAGGACAGCAACTTGCCAAAGGAATCGGATATCCCGTGATCATCAAAGCCACAGCAGGCGGCGGCGGAAAAGGAATGCGTATCATCAACGAAGAATCTGAATTCAAAAAAGCGTGGGATGACGCCCGGCGTGAAGCAGGCGCTTCATTCGGGAATGAAGGTCTATACCTGGAAAAATTTATAGAAGAACCCAGACACATAGAGATCCAGATCGTCGGCGACCAGTA
>JBBDXJ010000242.1:0-18832 GCA_040902445.1 Cyclobacteriaceae bacterium
TGTATTGAATGCTTTCTTTGCCAGGATGTCTGCCATGTCTTAAGGGAACACGGACTACATGAAGAGTTTGCTGGCCCCCGTCACATGGTATATGTGGCTGCATTGGAGATGCATCCATTGGATGTGGAAGACAGGCTGGGAGATCTTAAACAGCGCGATGGTATCGGATTTTGTAACATTACTAAGTGCTGCACCAATGTATGCCCTGAAAACATTACTATCACCGATAATGCCATCATTCCCCTGAAAGAAAGAGTAGCTGACCGTTATTATGATCCCTTGAAAAGGCTCATTCGTATGTTTAAAAAATAAATTCAACCTTACCCTTCACGCCATGAGTTTCCAGGATTTAAAAACTTCGCGGGCACAACATCAGTTGGAGTTAAAACCTTTGTCAAAGGAAGGTATTCCTGCCGCGCTTGACAAGGCCGAGCATTATCGCCTGCTAAATCAACCGCGGCTTGCAGAGAGTATTTGTCTGGATATTTTAGCGGTAGATAGCGCAAACGCTACGGCTTCAGTGATTTTATTGTTGGCCCTCACCGACCAGTTCGGCAAATCTTCTTCCAAAGCGAGCAAACAGGCTCTCACGCTTGCCCAGGCTTTGAAAGACGAATATTCCAGAAAATATTATACGGGCATTGTCTATGAGCGTCAGGCGGGAAATGCGCTCAGTTCGGGAATACCTGGTGCAGATTTCGATGCGTATGAATGGTACCTGGAGGCCATGCAGTGTTTTGAACAAGCCGAGGCCATCCATCCCCCGGGAAATGATGATGCAATCCTGCGATGGAATACCTGTGCCCGAACCATTTCGCAGTATAACCTTCATGAACGCCCTCTTGATGATGGTGAACCATTATTGGAATAAGTAAACCACTGTAAGTACGCTTTAACTACGAACAGCCTGGTTTTATCATCTGGAGCAGTCAGTGCCTTGCAATGTTCGCTGCACGCCGGATAGTCTGCATGCCTCTGCGATTGATCATCCCGCATACCCTCCTTGCATCCACTATTCAAATTATTGCATAAATTTATTTACCGTGCAGTTGAATGGCGACAAGGTTGAGGGAAATCGGTTAACTTTAAAGTTTAAATTTCATTGTTATGAATATTTCAAGAAAAGAATTTTTGGAAAAGACCGGCTCAGCAGCAGCAGCGCTTATGCTTTCATCACTAATATCCGAAGCAAGGCATTTCCCCCAAGGTAAGATCAAAGTCGGACTCATCGGTTGCGGCAGTGTTTCAAATAAGTATCTCCCCCATCTTTCAAAATCGCCTCATGTTGAACTCGTTAGTGTCTGTGATATACGGTATGAAAGGGCTAAGCAGCAAGCGAGTAAATTCAATGTCCCTCACCATTACCCACATATAGACCAGATGCTTGCCGGCGCCCCTTTTGATCTCATGGTGACCACAACTGACATGCAGGAACATGGAAGGCTCAACAAACAAGCGTTGATGGCAGGCAAACATGTATGGAGTGAAAAACCCATGGCCAACACATACCGCGAGGGCAAAGAATTGTTGAATCTCGCCCGGAGCAAAGGCTTGCGTATATGGGGTGCACCAGCAGTTGTTAACAGCCCGCAATTTGCTTTCATGTCCAAAACCATTCAGGAAGGAAAACTTGGAAAGGTATCGGCAGCCCACGCTCATTACGGCCATCTCGGCCCGGACTGGTCGGCATTTTTTTATGAAAATGGTGGCGGCAGCTTACCCGATCTCGGAGTTTACAATATTGCAACCCTTACAGGTTTGCTGGGTCCGGCGAAGGCAGTCATGGCAATGGCGAAGGTCCTGACCAAAGAACGCAATATTGTTGGCAAAGGAAAGATCAAAGTAGAAGCTGAGGATAACTCGATGGTTTTAATGGATCACGGCAATGGAACTTTGTCACACGTTCAATGCGGTTTCAATTACTTCGATCCGTATGGACATGAGGGTGAAGGGCAGGACCGGCCTACGATCAGTATATGGGGTACAGAAGGGAACATGTCGTTGGTCGGCTATGACTGGGCCCCTTTTGGTGTAGACCTCGCCACGAGGGCCAATGAAAAAACGCAGCGCTTCGTTAAAGATCCCGGCACTTATGTATGGGAGGAAGGCGCTTCTGTTATTGCGGAAAGCCTTGTTAAAAATACTGAGCCGCTGATCAACGGCGAACATGCATTGCACGTGCTTGAAATAATGGAGGCCGCGAGGGAGTCAGAAAAAGGGGGCAAACGTGTAGACCTTATTTCGACTTTTGAATGGCCGGTGGTTGTTTAATTCAAGGTTCAAAGTTTTGAAGAGAGTCCATGGTCCATGGTAATGAGCGTACGTCGTGAGATTTCGGTTTTAACGAAGACACTGGCATATCTGATTTCATTTTATCAGAAACACAATTCTTCAAGTACACCAATCCTACCATGGACTATGGACCATCGACCATTGACTGAAATGAAACCACTGAAAAGTACCAAAGCATCTTCATCTTTCTGACGTAATTATCATATTTACAGGGATCAACATTAAGTTTTATTTATTATCATTGGCCTGACGAATTCATACAGGTTCGTCGTTTTGATAACCCACCGAAGGATGCAAGAGTTTACGGAAAAGCTGGCTCACGAATTTCACACGCCGTTCGGAAGTTCAGTACTTATTTTTTCCCTTATTCTTTTTATAATTCTGCTGGCTCCCATCATCCTGAACCGATTTAAAATACCCGGCATAATCGGATTAATCCTTTCCGGGATGATCATTGGTCCTTACGGTTTGTTCCTCATTCAAAAAAATTCTGCGGTCGACCTCTTTTCGACGATAGGCTTATTGTACATCATGTTCATTGCCGGGCTGGAACTCGACATGAATGAGTTCAACAAGCACAAATACAAAAGCCTGATCTTTGGATTTTTTACTTTCATTTTCCCGATAGCTATCGGGTTGCCTGTCTGTTATTATTTTCTCGGTTATGGATTTAATACCAGCTTGCTCATTGCAAGTATGTTCGCGACACATACATTGATCGCTTATCCGATTGTCAACCGCCTGGGGATCGCAAAGAATCAGGCGGTAGCGATCACTGTAGGCGGAACGATCCTGACAGACACGGCGGTGTTGTTGATCCTGGCAATAATTTCCGGTACGACCACGGGCGAAGCCACCTCTGGGCTCTGGACAAGATTAGTTATTTCGATCCTCGTCTTCGGCTTCATAGTATATTTTGTTATCCCCAGGGTTGCCTCCTGGTTTTTCAGAAGGCTCGAAGATGAAAAAAATGCACACTTTATTTTCGTGCTTCTGGTGGTTTTTCTGACTGCTTTCATTGCAGAGTTAGCAGGGCTTGAGCCAATCATTGGTGCTTTTGCCGCGGGATTGACCCTGAACCGCCTGATACCCCATACTTCTACCCTGATGAATCGCATTGAGTTTGTAGGCAACGCGCTCTTCATACCGTTCTTTCTCATCAGCGTGGGAATGCTGATAGATTTCAGGGTACTCACGAATGGTCCACAGGCTCTTATAGTAGCTTCGACGCTCACCGTGGTCGCTCTTTTCGGAAAATGGATTGCAGCGCAGTTCAGTGGCAGGATCTTCAAATATTCCAAAGAACAACGCAACCTCATCTTTGGCTTGAGCAGTGCCCATGCAGCAGCTACTTTGGCGGTAATCCTCGTAGGATATAACCTCGGTATCATTAATGATCATGTCCTCAACGGAACCATTGTCCTGATCCTCATTACTTGTGTTATCGCCTCTTTTGTAACAGAAAAGGCCGGGAAAGAAGTTGTCTTGCACATGGATAACGAACCGGAGCAAGTAGTCTTAAATACGCAGCGTGTGTTGGTTCCTATCGCCAACCCCGATACGATGGAAAAGCTGATCGATTTCTCCATGGTCATCAAAAATCCTAAAGACCACTCACCCATTTTAGGACTCACCATTGTAAAGGATGATGATCAGGCGCAATCGCGGTTGTTGCAATCAAGGAAATTACTGGATAAAGCCATAGTCTATGCTGCTTCTGCGGATCAGACGATCGAGATCATGTCTACCATAGACCGGAATATAACAAGTGGCATAAAACGCATTGCGACGGAAAAATTCATCACCGACATAGTTGCAGGATGGTCCGCTCAAAAGAACCTGGCCGACATTATCTTTGGACAGACCTTTGACAAGCTGGTGAAACAAACCTCGCAGACCATCTTTATTACGCGTTTTACCATGCCTTTGAATGTACATAAGAATATCTTGCTGATCTGCCCTTATTTCGCCGAAAAAGAACCGGGATTTTACAAGTGGGTCATCAGCATTTTCCGCGTAGCCTCCCAGTTAAGTACCGGAATTCAGTTGCATGCTCCGCGCGAAGTTGAGATGGCTATCAGGGAGTTTATCGGTTTAAATAAAATAGCGGTCACCATTGACTACAAGGGGAACATCGATCTTGGTGACATAGCCTTGTTAATCTCCAAAGTGCAGCAATACGATATGATTGTGCTCGTTTCATCCCGGGAAGGCGGAATATCATATACCCCTACCCTCGATGTCCTTCCCAAGAAAATGTCCAAATACTTTGAGCCTAATAGCCTGATCTTTATTTATCCGGCCACAAATTCTGACAATGTCATCTCCAACTACGAACAGGAAATCTCCGGTGGGTTGCTCGGCAAGAGCCTTACTTTGTTCAAAAATGCAAAAAATATTTTCAAGAGAAAGATCGGCTAAACCTTTGTGGCGATGCTAAAATAAAGAAGTGTTTCCTGCAGGTAAAATCTGATGAAAGCTGTTCTTTCCTAGTCGGGGACGTTTGAAGACTGCTGCTTTTGCGGGAATATAACCGAGGCAACAATTGCCAACAAAAGAACAGAAACAATTACCATGAGCGAGATCTCAATGGGCATCTTGTAATAATCGGCCACACACATTTTTACTCCGACAAAAACCAGTATTGCAGCAAGTCCATACTTGAGGTAATGAAAATATTTGTCGATTCCCGAGAGTGCAAAATAAAGTGAGCGCAACCCAAGAATGGCAAACACATTCGAGGTATAAACAATAAACGGATTGTCTGTAATGGCCAGGATTGCAGGTATGGAGTCAACGGCAAAGATCAGGTCGGTCGTTTCTATTAATATCACCACCACAAACAGTGGTGTAGCCCACAATTTTGAGTCACGCCTGACGAAAAAGTTATCGCCTTCAAATGAACGCGTAACCGGAAAAACATTCCGGGTCAATTTTACCAACGGATTCTTATCCGGTTGAATCTTCGCATCCGCCGCGAACACCATTCGGATCCCGGTTATAATCAAAAATCCGCCGAAAACATAAATGAGCCAGTGAAAACGGTGGATCAATTCAATTCCGGCAAAGATAAAGATCACGCGCATGACCAGGGCGCCCAGAATTCCCCAAAATAAAACTTTATGCTGATATGAATTCGGAACCTGGAAGTATGAGAAGATCAGGATGATAACAAAAATATTGTCAACGCTTAATGACTTCTCAATAATGTAGCCGGTAAAAAATTCAATTGCCTGTTGCTTACCGAAATACTGATAAACAAAAAAATTGAAACACATGGCCAATGTTATCCAAACGCCTGTCCATACAAGGGCGTTGCTGACAGATATTTCCTCAGATTTCTTATGAAAAACGCCCAGATCGAGGGCTAACATCCCTAAAACAAATACATTAAAAGCGGTCCATAGGATAACCGATTCACCCATAACAGTACAATTTCAACCCCCAAAATAAGCATTTTATCGACAAAAAAGTTGGGAAGTTAAAACGAGGCTGGTTGGTGGATTCTCGCTGCAGAATTTAAAGAGACGGATTGCGGGAAGGAGAACGTGAACACTGACCCTTTTCCTACCTCGCTGTGGACGCGGATCTTGCCACCGTTCTTTTCAATGAATTCCCTGCATAATATAAGGCCGAGACCAGTCCCTTTTTCGTTTGCGGTTCCTTTGCTGGAGTGTTTCTTGTCGAGCCGGAAAAGTTTTCGCATGATTTCTTCACTCATACCGATCCCGTTATCAGCCACAGAAACGCTTAACAAATGATTGGCTTTTTTTATGGAGACCCTGATGGTCCCTCCTTCGTTGGTGAACTTGATGGCGTTGGAGATGAGATTCCGGACGACTGTATTAATAGATTGTTTATGCAATTTAACCAGACATTCCCCCTGATGATCAACAGCGATTGTGATTTGTTTGCTTTTTGCCTGAGACTCCAACAGATTTTTATTTGTTTCCAATATCTCGGTGAGATTAAAAACTTCTCCTGTAAAATCAATATTTCCTGTTTGGGACCTCGACCATTCAAGTAGATTTTCCAATAACGCAAACAAATTTTTCACAGACTTATCCAGATCTCTGGCAAGCATTTGGATCTCATCTTTCGACATGTTGTCAGTGTGATCGATCAACAGATGCGAGAATGAAGTCAGGGAATTCAAAGGCCCCTTCAAATCATGGCTGATAATTGAAAAGAATTTGTCTTTCGTTTGGTTGAGTTCCCGTAGTTTAATATTCTGCTGCTGCACTTCATTTTTTGCAATCTCCAGAATCCGGCCCGACCGGCGTTTGACCAGATATAAAATGAAAACCAGTATGGCAATTATGAGGACGAGCCCAACAAGTAAGAAAAGAAAATTCTTGAATTCTTTCTGCGCAGCAATTTCCTTCTCACGGTCAATTTGCAAAGCTTCAAGTTTTTGTATTTCAGTTTCTTTTTTACCTATTACGTAGCGAGTTTGTGTCTCCAGCAACTCTCTTTCCTGTTTCTCATTCTGAATAAATTCATTTATCGCCAGGGAGAGCTCCTTGTACATGAGAGCATTCTTAAAATCTTCCTGTGCTTTATAGGACTGGCTTAACAATTCATAACTTTTAAAGATCTGCTCCTGCGCCTGAGACTCGCGGCCATTCTCCAGGGCGAGAAGACCGTTTTCAATTGCCTCCTGAAGATTTTTTTGTTTGAAATACAGCCACCCAATGTTGTTATAAGATTCTGAAATTCCGCGTTTGTCTTTCAATGCTTGTCTGATCTCCAGGGCTACTTCATGATTTGCCAGGCTTTTTTCATTGTTTTGCATTGAGCCGTAGACGAGCCCGATATCGGTTAGCGAAAGCGCCTCCGTATATGGGTCTTTTAGATCCCTGGTTATTGCCAGCGCTTTCTTATGACCCTCCAGTGCTTTTGCGTGATTTCCCTGGAGGCTATAAAGATGTCCGATATTAAATAATGCTTCGGCCTCAAACTGCTTATCGATATCCTCTTTATATCGGAGAACCTGTTGGTAGTGACTAAAAGCTTCCTCAATCCTCCCCATAGAGGCGTTTACCTTTCCCAGGTTATTCAAGATCATGGCCCGGCTATTGATATCGCCCCGGGCTTCATTTAAGTTCAAAGCATGATCAAGGAATTGAGCGCTTTTATAATAGTCCCCAACCACTTCGAAAACCCGCGCAATCGCCACATAAGTCAGTACCTGCCTTGGTTCCAGCTGCAGTGAATCTTCCATGCCCAGGGCGCGGATAAAGAAATCCATTGCCTTTTCATAATCGTGTACACGATTAAGATGAATCAGACCGAGATTTCTCAGAGCTTTGGCCTCTTCAACGGGATCGGCGATTTCCATGGCTTGATCAAGGCGTAAAGTTGCAGTTTGCAAAGCCTTTTCAAGGGGTACCTGATTCTTTTCATGAAAGAATCGCTGAAAACGCATCAGTTCCGATTCGCCCTGCCCGTAAAGGGCAAAATGCGTCGTCAACAAAACCAGGCACGCAAGAACTTTCGCTTTTGAGGACATACCGCAGGTTTTATCAAAATTCCAAAAAAATCCGCAGTATAATCGTGCAAGTTCAGGGTTAAACATACACAAACATTGGTACGTATTTCAGGGTTTTTGGCCTATGGCGATGGGTTTATTGTTGCGCGACCACTCACTCCATGAGCCCACATAAAGATTAGCGCCGCTGATTCCTGCAAACTCCATGGCGAGGAGCGTATGACATGCGGTAACGCCGGATCCGCAATGGACGATCACTTTTTTGACGTCGCGGTTACCGATCAGCGCCTTGTACTGCGCTGCCAGAGCATGAGGAGACCGGAATTTTCCATCAGCCTCCAGGTTATCTGAATAAGGGACGTTTTGCGCTCCCGGAATGTGGCCTGCCACAAGATCAATTGGTTCGCTTTCTCCAATATACCGGTAATGTTCACGTACATCCAGGACAAGTGAATCTGTTCCTTCCCGGGCGCGGGCAACAGCTTCAAGGTCTGCGGTTGGGAGCATCCACGACTTCACCGGGTATTGCGATTGTGGGGGCAACAGCGCGGCTGGACCTTTTAATATCGGCAGTCCTGCATTCGAAAGCGCAGCAAATCCTCCATCCACGACCTGGATGCTGGAATGTCGTGCAGCCTTCATCATCCACCAGAATCTAGCCGCCGCATTCGCACCTGCTTTATCATCATAGACCAACAAATGCTGGGATGGTTTTATTCCCACTTTGCCAAGCAGATGACCAAAGGCTTCGGGGTCAGGTAAGGGATGCCGGCCACCCCGGGCAGCATCCGCGCTTTTTTTTGACAGATCCGTTTCCAGATCCATAAACACAGCGCCGGACACATGTCCCGACTGGTATCGATCGTAGGCATCGTTCCCCCCGCGGGCGTCTACAAACACGACCTCTGGTTGCTGAAAAAAACTTTTTACATCATCTGCTGAGATGATTGCCGTAGCCGAGTCCTTCATATCACATCGTCAAGTTAAAGTTAAAAATAACACGGCGTTATCCGTTTATTTCCATATTGGATAAACAGAAAAATAATTATCAAAATTAACAGGTTAAACCAAACCATCTCTGACCAGCCGCGGTTAATAGAAGAATCAGACGCTGTCGACCAAAGAATTCAGGGACACTATAGTTAGCTGATAAAATAAAAAGATCTCAAATCATCCTCCTAAAATATGATTGCTACCAAAGGATACGCCGCCCAAAATGCTCAATCAGCTTTAGCACCATTTGCCTTTCAGCGCAGAGAGCCCGGGCTTTATGATGTGCATTTTGAAATTTTATATTGTGGTGTTTGTCATTCAGATCTTCACCAGATACGCGACGAATGGGGGCATTCTATTTTTCCCATGGTGCCGGGTCACGAAATTGTGGGTAAGGTCATTAACGTTGGTGAGCAGGTGAAAAAATTCAAACGCGGTGACCTTGCTGCCGTGGGGTGTCTGGTTGACTCGTGCAGGGAATGTGAAAATTGTAAACAGGGAATTGAGCAGTATTGTCAGAATGGCCCTGTGGGAACCTATAACAGTTACGAGAAGGATGGAAAAACACCAACTTATGGAGGCTATTCCAATCAGATCGTCGTACACGAAGATTTTGTATTGCGTGTGCCTGCAAATCTTCCACTGCAGGCAGTAGCCCCATTGTTATGTGCGGGCATTACCACCTATTCCCCCCTGCGCCACTGGAAAATAGGCAAGGGCAATAAAGTTGGTGTGCTTGGGCTCGGTGGACTGGGACATATGGCAGTAAAATTTGCTTCCGCATTTGGCGCGGAAGTGACTGTATTGAGCACATCATCTTCCAAAGAAGCCGATGCCAAAAGACTTGGCGCCCAAAAATTTGCGTTAACTACGGATCCGGCGAGGGTTAAAATCCTTAAAGGTTATTTTGATTTTATGATCGATACTGTCTCTGCGTCTCATGATTATAACATGTACCTGAAGATGTTATCAACCAACGGCGTACATATCTGCGTTGGAGCGCCGCCCACACCTTCGGAAGTACGGGCCATGACGCTCATTGCAAATCGCAGGAGTATAGCAGGTTCATCTATCGGCGGACTACCTGAAACACAGGAGATGCTGGATTTTTGCTCTTCTTACAATATCATCTCCGATGTGGAAGTAATTGCCATGAAGGATATCAATGAGGCTTATGAAAGGATGTTGAAAGGGGATGTGAGATACAGATTTGTTATTGACATGGCCACACTGTAAACCCTGAGCGATCACGCTTTTTTCTTCTTGCGTCTCCTCCTATCCACAGCGATATACACGATGAGGGCAATGACCAGGAAAATGCCCATATAAAGCAGGATTCTTTCAATTTTTCCGTTTTTACCTACTATGGCGACCAGTGTTATGAGTGGCGTAATACCAATCAGGGTTGCAATTATGAATTTCTTGTATTCCATATTAAGCAGACCGGCAACCAGGCTCAACCCATCGTTTGAAAACGTAGAGAGTCGAAGCACGATAATGGCTTTCATTCCGTAGGCGCCTATAAATTCCTTCAATTTTTTCTGTGTTTTGGGGCTGACAAACTTATGAACCGTTACAGGGCTCAGTTTATTCCCGATAAGATATCCAACGGTCGATGCCAGGACTACTCCGAACCAGGCTAACAACGCTCCCCATATTGGCCCGTAGCTCAAAATTGATATCATGATCAGCAAAATATTCGGAATGATGAATAAAAACATTTGGAACACCATGATCAAAATGATCACAACAGGACCCCAGACCCCAAATTGCGAAACCCAGTCTCTGACTAATTCCTCATCTTTACTGGTAAGCACATCAAAGGCTTCATTCACACCCTCCTTAAAAGAAGGAAAAATAAAATATGGTGCAACGAGCAGTGCGATGACGGAAAGGGAAAGGATGAGTGGTAGCTTACTTGTTTTTTGCTGCGTAGCTTTGTTTTCCACCATTGCCTGTGCTCGTGAGGAGATCTCCATCGAAAAATAAACAATTCTTCCGTGCTACCGCGCACTTCCTTGACTATGCGTAAACTTTTAGCATCCGGAAAAGGAGTTCGGAAAAAATTCCAGGGGATTTTCAGCCGGTTTGGAAAGAAATCGAATTATCACGGATACAGTGACGAAACAATTCTACTGGTGCAGATCACTGACGTCGAAACAAACAAAGTGGTGGCGGATCACATATGGTTTGGGTTGACAAAAGGATTTGAAAAACTAGACCTGAGGCCGGGCATGAAAGTGGAATTCGAAGCCAGGATAAAACCCTATAAAAAAGGATATGTAAACAGGAGGTACAATATTGATCAAAGTCGGATGGATTTTAAGTTAAGTAATCCCACCAGGGTAGCCGTAGCCAGTAATCACCAGTAATGGGTAATCAGGGGACAGGGTAGTCACTTTTGTGAATTGGGAGGCCAGGGTTGTGAATTAAACGCGTTGATGACGTCAAAATAGAAGAAAGAATTATCAACTCACAATTTATTTAAGGTTGTGGAGTTCTATGATCTGGTTATTCGGATTGTGGTGGTCAACGTATCGGGTAAAGGGCCTTTTTGCAATAAAATCCTGAAGTTCTTTTTCGGCGGCGGCGCGATTTGCCCCAAGGAATTTCACAACAAAAATTCCGTCTCCGGGCCGGTCGATCTTGATATTAACCATGATAAATTTAGAGTGGTGTAGTGATAGTCGATATAGACATGGCCATTGAAGTACAAAAGTGGCCCAACAACCAACCTTCGGACATAAACTTATTCCTTACGCCGTATTTTCTTTTAATGGACAAGTTTCACTCTGACCGCATTGGGACCTTTCTGACCCATTTCGACTTCGAAGGTAACTTTATTGTTTTCTTTAATCGGTTCTATGAGGCCATTTATGTGTACGAATACACTCTCCTGCGTTTCCATATCTTTAATGAAACCGTATCCCTTTGAGTCATTAAAAAATGTTACAATCCCTTTTCTGATAAGATCGGCCTGGGAAGGGGCGGCATGCTTGGGAACACTAACCTGGATGTCGGCTTCGTTGATCTTTACTCTGTTTTTGGGATCAGGTGGCGTAGAAGAAAAATTGCCAAATTCATCCACATAGGCGATCTCAAAGCTGTTGCCTTCCTTGGCATTTGCTTTCCGCTCTTCCTTTCTCGCCTCTTTGTCTTTCTTCTTTTTCAGCCTCTTCTTTTCGTTCTCTTTCTTATTCCACGTTTCCTGCGATTTTCCCATAGATAACTTTTGATTGGTTTTAGTGTCTCTGATCAAATATTAATTACAAAGCTACAACATTTCTTTACTTAAGAACGGTTCGAAGAGCCGAAAATAACCTCTTAAACACCAAATTTCGGCAATTTTGGAATAATCCTTGCATAGCCGCTTCCTTTTACGGAGCCCGCCGCTTCTGACCTAAACAGTGATAAAATAGCTAGAATAATCTGGGCTGATCCTCCTTTTCATAGGCTCCTGATGCCGGCATTGATGGTCCGAGGTTCGAAAGGGAGATTCCCAATAACCTATACTTTTCATTTTGCTCGCAGTTACTTTTCCGACGCCGAAAAATTTTTCAACGGGCGGCGCTTCCATGAAACTTTCAATGTGGGAAGGGCAAATAAAAGTATGGATTATCTTTTTACCAAAGCAGTGGATGGTCGATTGTACATCGGCCACGGTCAGGGTTGTTTTAAATGATACGCCTTGGGTCTTACAAAGGCGCGCAGGCCATGGTGCGAGAGTGTGGAACCAATACCGGAGTGTTTTCTTCCACTCCAGGGAACCGCAGCGCTAACCCGGTCGCAACAGTTCCAATAACCGGTTCCCGCGTCTATATTTCTCAGTATTTTTTCCGCCCTCTCCTGTTCGCTGCTGTAAACAGAAGCCGTGAGTCCGTACTCCGTGTCCTTCATCAGGCGGATGGCTTCTTCATCATTTTTTACTTTCATGATGCCGATAACAGGGCCGAATGATTCGTCGCGCATGACTTTCATTTTGTGATCGACATCTGTGAGTATGGTAGGCTCGAAATAATACCCCTTCCGGCTTTTGGTCTTTCCACCCAGGGACAGCGTTGCGCCTTTCTTAACGGCATCTTTTACCTGACCCTCCAGTACTGCAATCTGGTCCTTGCGGGTTAAAGGCCCCAGGTAAACCCCCTGCTCCGTGGGCAAGCCCGATTTCCAGGATGAAACTTCTTTTTTAAAGGCAACTATGTAGTTGTCGTAAATTTTTTCGTGTACATAGATCCTTTCAACGGCACAACAGCTTTGGCCGTTATTATAGAAAGCCCCGTCTGCGGTAGCCGCGGCCACGGCGTTTACATCTGCCACATCCTCCGCGACATATAAGGGGTCTTTGCCGCCGAGTTCACACTGACAAGGAACCATTTTTGAGGCAACTTTTTCGTAAATATATTTTCCCGTCTTATAGGAACCTGTAAAAAAATAGCCATCGAAGGGAAGCTCAAGCAATGCTTCCCCGGTACCCCGCGCTCCGATGGCAATTTGGAAAACATCGTCGGGTATCCCTGCCTTCTTCAGTAATTTTTCAATCTCAAGGCCGGTCAGGGTAGCGTATTCTGACGGCTTATACATAACGGCGTTCCCCGCCAGGAGTGCAGGAACAAAGACATTCACACCGACGAGGTAAGGATAATTCCACGCAGAAATATTACAGATAACGCCAAGGGGTTCGTAGGAGATCTTCTCCTCCATGCCGTCGCCGCGCGTCATCACTTCATCCGAAAGGTATCTGGATGCATTGCCGGTCAGCCATTGAATGCGTGTACGCGCACCGTTAACTTCATTTCGCGATTGCTGCAGCGGTTTCCCTACTTCACTGGTAAGCACCGAGGCAAGCGATTCGATATTCTCTTCCAGTAAAACCGCAAATTTTTGCAACACTTCTATCCGGCCATGCAGTGAGATCTGATGCCAGTTTGGTTGAGAAGATCTCAATAACTGAAACTTCCATTCCAGGTTTTGAAGAGTGTCTTCTTTTACTTCTTTTATTGTTTCTTCCGTCGCCGGATTGATGATCTGCATAGAAATATTTGATTTTTTCATTTACCTTTCCTTTGGCACATTCAAGGATGCATAATTATAGACCGCTCTACTCCTGCCCCCGATTACCAATTCCTGCCCCCGATTACCAATTCTTTACAGCGTTGAGAAATTTTTGTTTAACCATTTTGGAAAAAACGTTTTCCTGATCCTTCATCCTTTCGGGATGCCATTGCACCAGCAAAATAAAAGTGCCGTCGCTCATGTTCTGACTTTCCAAACCCTCCACGATCCCGTCGGGTGAAATGACGTTGGCCACCAGGCTTTTGCCGATGAGGTCAGCGCTCTGATGGTGCGCACTATTGACTTCTCCCGAAAGGGTGCCAACAATTTCTTTAAGGTTGCTGTTTGGGTCCACCTGAACGGTGTGATAGCGGTCTGCTGATCCTGATTTTGAATGATCGAATTTTCCATAGGCTGGAATGTGTGGCAGCAGCGTTCCCCCGAAATAAACATTCGCAACCTGCAATCCCCGGCAAATGCCGAGCAGCGGAAGGTTATTTTTTTTTGTGTGATCCAGGACTTTCAATTCAAATTCATCCCTGCTTTCATCTATTTCATGACAAAGTTCCAGGTACTCCTTCTTATTGTAGAAACGCGGATGTACATCCTCGCCGCCGGTCAAAACGATACCATCACACTTTGCTATATCGCCGAGATTATTCTGGTGATGGCTCAGCCGAACGACCTCAACATTCTCTTCTTCTGCAATCCACCTGTAATAATTGTCGTAATTACTGCAGTCTGTTATCCCTATCGTGATCTTTGATTTCATTTCCTCGTTTTTCTCATGTTACAGTGCTTTAGAGTACAGAGCCCTGAAGTCCTCCCGGCTTACGGGTTTTGGATTGTTAGGGTGTGCAAAATCAGCAAAGGCCAGGTCTGAGAGCATCTCAATATGTTCAGTTGTTACCCCGATGGCATTCAATTTATGAGGAATTTGGATGCTCGAATTCAATTCAAATAGATATTTTACCACCCCTGTGCCTGTTTCGTCCTTCAAAGATAAGGTGCGCGCGATCTGCTTAAACTTCGATTCAAAACCTTCGATATTAAATTCCATTCCGTACGGAATATTGACGGCATTTGCCAGGCCATGGTGCGTATCCAGCAGGGAAGAGAGCGGGTGCGCCAGCGAATGAACTACGCCCAATCCTTTCTGGAAGGCTACCGCGCCCATCAGCGATGCGATCAGCATCTTGCTTCTTGATTCCATATCTGGGTTTGTGACCGCTTTCACAAGTGAGTCATTAATCAGAGCTATGCCCTGCAATGCGATACCTTCGCACATCGGATGCGGCATTTTTGCCAGGTACGCTTCCATATTGTGGGTCAATGCATCCATTCCGGTCGCCGCGGTGATGAATGGCGGCAATTCCATAGTGAGCAAAGGATCAGCGAATACGATCTTCGCCAAAAGCTTGGGTGAAAAAAGGATCTTTTTCTGATGCGTCTCGTCGTCGGCAATTATGGCGCTCCTTCCTACCTCGCTGCCTGTTCCAGCCGTTGTAGGAATGGTAACGAAATGTGGTACATCGTTGGTCACATATACATCCCCTCCGATCAGGTCATCATACTTGAAGAGATCTTCGCGATGGTTTACCCGCAGCACAATTGCGCGGGCCACATCCAGGGCAGCGCCGCCACCGATGCCAATGATGCAGTCACTTCCTCTCTGATCATAAGCTTCGGTGCCTCTGTAAACATCAGACTTGACGGGGTTTTTATGAATATCGAAAAACACTTCCCATTGAATTTCTTTTTTGTTCAGGTCCTGAACGATCTTCCTGAAAAAATCAAGTTGTGCAACTACCGGGTCCGTAACGATTAAGGGCCGGGTCAGTTTATTCTGTAGCAAATAATCCGGCAGCTCCTTACTTGCTCCCGCTCCAAAACGGATCGTAGTGGGAAAATTATACTGATAGATCTTATCAAAAGTCATAGTGATTGATCAAGTTTAAAGTTCATTATTCTATTGAGTCGACGGTCCACAGTCCACAGTCCACAGTAGTCTCTGTTGATTAACGATTGTGTTTCAAGTCAGTCGATAGTCCATGGCAGTCTCCGGTGTATTTGCAAGTATTTCAAATTAAACTTTACCGATTTCGTCAAATTGTCGATTTTACCCAATCTACCGTGGACTGTGGACTATTCAAATAATTTCAAAGTATCGTCTAAACTCCCAATCCGTCACCGCTTTTAGCGATTGCCTCCACTCCCACTCGCGGGTTTGGGTGAAGTGTTCAACAAAGCGGGCGCCAAGAATAGTTTTTGCAACTTCCGATTTTTTCATCAGCTGTGTTGCTTCAAACAGGTTGCCAGGAAGGATACCGTTCGAGTAATCCCGATAACCATTTCCTTTTGTTGCTGGTTGTGTAAGTTTCATTTTCGTATCGATGCCATACAATCCCGAGGCCAGGGCCGCGGCCATCGCCAGATAGGGATTAGCGTCAGAGCCTATGACCCGCGTTTCAAGCCTTGCGGACTTTGCGCCGCCGCACAACACCCTGATGGCTACAGTTCTGTTGTCGATACCCCAAGTGAGTGTAGTTGGAGCCCAGGCACCTTCCACCAGTCGTTTGTAACTGTTAACGGTTGGGGCGTACATGGGTAACAGATGAGGCAGGCAGTAAAGTTGTCCCGCCAGGTAGCTTTTCATAACGCTGCTCATCTTCAGTTCGTCCGCCTCATCGTAGAAGAGATTATTTTTTCCCGCCTTGTCCCAGACACTCTGGTGAACATGTCCTCCGCAACCCGGCAAACTTTCACTGATCTTCGCCATAAAGGTTGCCATGATCCCGTGTCTATACGCGATCTCTTTTACGGACGTCTTAAATAGCACAGCGCGATCGGCGGCCTCTGCGAGTTCTGAGTATTGAATGGCGGCTTCCAAAACTCCGGGTCCTGTTTCGGTGTGAAGGCCTTCCAGAGGCACATTAAATTTGTTCAGCAGTTCAAAAAGATCCGTAAAAAAAGGATTGTTCAATGTGCTCCGCAGAATTGAATATCCAAACATACCAGGGGTAAGTGGAGTCAGGTTCCTGAAATTTTTATCCTGCGCGCTTTGGGGTGTTTCCTTAAAATTATACCACTCGAATTCCTGGGAGAAGAATGCAGTGAAGCCCGCAGCGGCGGCATCGTAGATAACTTTTTTTACTAATTGCCGCGGACAGACATAGGCCGCCTTATTTTCACTATCGGTGAGGTCGCCCAGAAAAAAAGGGACGTCATTTTCCCAGGGAATTTTCCTGAAGGTTAAAAGATCAATTTTCGCCGGGGCGTCCGGATATCCTGTATGCCATCCGGTATATTGAACATTGTCGTATGCTACATCGCCGGCATCCCATCCGAAAATAACATCGCAGAAAGCTGAACCATTTTTAACGACTGATAAAAATTTATCAGAGGAAATATATTTTCCGCGCAGCACGCCATCGATATCGGTGAAAGCGATCTTTACTTTCCCGGACGGATGGTCTTTTACATACTGCAGGATCTCATTGCTGCTCATGGATCAAATTTTAGTGTCGACTTTTTATTCAGAGCGGAGATTAGTCCCTGGTTGCCCGGGACCTTCTTTTTTCATCATCTGCCATAATTTAAATATTCCATAACAACCCGCAACTAGCAGACAGTAGATCCCTGCTAATTTAATGTTATAGATCGCCATAGCGAGGAAAGAAATTAAGGCAATGATCAGGGCAGTATAAGGGAAAAGCGGGAAAAGTGGGACTTTGAACGGCCTCGGCAGCGCAGGTTCCCTTTTTCGCAACCGCAACAACGAGATCATCGATATGACGTATAGAGTAAGCGCGCCAAATACTGACATCGTTATGATCTCTGCGGTTTTGCCTGTGAGTAAGGCGATAATGCCAACGCCCATATTGAGCAGCAGCGCATTGGCGGGAGTTTGATACCGGGGATTCACCTTGCCTAAAAATTCAGGAGCGAACCTCACTCTTCCAAACTCAAAAGTTGATCTTCCTGCAACCAAGATAATCCCGTGAAAAGAAGCAATAAGGCCAAAAAGTCCCACCGTGATGAGTAAATGATAAAACACGTTGTTATCACCAACGATGTAGCCTAGCGCCAGGGGTAATGGCGAATCGGATGTAGTGCCATCTGCTTTATATACGATTGCTTCCCATCCGGCCACGCCGACAGACGATGTAAATGTCAGCAAACACAACACCACCAGCGTAAGGATTGCGGAACCGAAACCTATAAGAATAGTGCGTTGGGGGTTCACCGCCTCTTCCGCGACATTGGCAACCCCCTCGATGGCGAGGAAAAACCAGATGGCAAAAGGTATAGAGGCAAAGATTCCTTTCCATCCATTCGGCAGGGCGTTTTGTTCGAGATTTGACCATTCAAAATGCGGCAGGGTGAGTCCGGCGAACAGCAATAGTTCACCGACAGCCAGCATGGTAATTACGAGTTCGAATATAGCCGCCGCCCTCACTCCATAAATATTCAATGCTGTAAAAAGTATATATGCGGAGATGGCGATTACCAGAATGGGGATGGCGGGAAAAAACAAGTTAAAGTAAGCACCTATGGCGAAAGCAATGGCAGGGGGAGCAAATATGAATTCAACGCTCTGGGCAATGCCTGCGATAAAACCGAGATCTTTCCCCAAAGCCCTTTGCGCATAATCAAAAGCTCCGCCAGCTTTGGGTATTGCACACGCAAGTTCTGAATAGCTGAAAGTAAAAGTGACGTACAGGATAATGATAAAAAAAGTCGCAACTGCCAGACCGAGGGTACCACCCTGTTCCAACCCTAAATTCCATCCGAAATACATTCCGGATATGACATACCCAACGCCCAATCCCCACAGCATTGTGGGAGAAAGAGTTCGTTTCAATTCATTCGGTTGCAAACGACAGTGGTTAGATGGACGAATGTTTGTGAAACATAAGGAAAAAGTTCAAGGTTTGAAATTGTGAATAGTGGTGTGCCTTGAAGATAGTAACTCTCTGAAACTTCCCATAGCGCGTGGAGGTG
>JBBDXJ010000243.1:0-18782 GCA_040902445.1 Cyclobacteriaceae bacterium
AATGACATGATCGAAATATGCAGCGGGGTTGGCGTATACTTCGGGGTCGCCAGTCAGGTGTTCTTTCACTTTATCTGCCAGGGCAGCTACGTCCTTGCGGCCTGTGCCGCGCAGGTAGTCACCCATCTTATCATCGTATCCAAAAGTCGAAGTGGTTGCCCCGATCTCGGCCCCCATGTTACAGATGGTAGCCTTGCCGGTACACGACAGTGTTTGTGCACCAGGGCCGAAATATTCTACAATTGCTCCTGTTCCACCCTTTACAGTGAGGATACCTGCAACTTTTAATATTACGTCTTTTGCCGAGGTCCATCCGCTAAGTTCGCCCGTGAGCTTTACACCGATGAGCTTGGGCCATTTCAATTCCCACGGCATTCCAGCCATCACATCAACAGCATCCGCGCCCCCCACGCCAATGGCTACCATTCCCAGTCCTCCCGCATTTACTGTGTGCGAATCGGTTCCGATCATCATTCCACCGGGAAAGCCATAATTTTCCAGCACAACCTGGTGGATGATTCCCGCGCCGGGTTTCCAGAAACCAATACCAAACTTATTGGATACCGATTCCAGGAAACTGAATACTTCCCCGCTGGCCGTTAAGGATTCAGCAAGGTCTTTTTTGGCTCCATCCTTGGCCAGAATCAGGTGGTCGCAATGCACCGTTGACGGTACCAGCACCCGGGGTATTCCCGCCGACATAAACTGCAAAAGGGCCATTTGGGCAGTGGCATCCTGCATGGCCACACGATCAGGCGAAAAGTTTACATACGATTTTCCTCTTTCGAAATTTTCAATGGGCTGCTCCCCATGAAGGTGGGTAAAAAGGATTTTTTCAGAAAGGGTAAGGGGTTTGTTAACAACTTTTCGCGCCCGGGCAATACGGTCCGGGAATAGCCGGTAAACGGCCTTAATCATGTCTAAATCGAATACCATAGTCTTGGTTTTAGGGTCGCTAAAGTAGTAAAAAAGGTTTAAATACAGGTTTAAATACAGGTTGAAAGACAGGTTTAAAATACAGGTTTGGTCAACACCTTTTTACTTGGCCGTTTAACCTGCATCAGACTTGCATTTAACCTGAATTTAGACTTGCATTCAGACCTGCCTTTGAACCTGAAATTCAGACCTGACTTTCAACCTGCATTACTTGCTGTTGATATAATTCAGAAATTCCCTCTTGATATTTTCGTCCTTGAATTTTCCGCAAAAATAAGCGGTGCCGGTTTTGCTGTTCGTATCGCCCACTCCGCGCGAAGCCACGCACATGTGGTTGGCATCCATGACAACGCCGACATCTTCGGTTCTTAGTATGCGTTGCATTTCCTTTCCGATCTGAACGGTGAGGCGTTCCTGAACCTGGGGACGTTTGGAAAAGTATTGTACGATGCGGTTTATCTTGGAGAGTCCGATCACTTTCCCTGAAGAAAAATAGGCGACGTGTGCTTTTCCGTAAATCGGCACAAAGTGATGTTCGCAGTGGGAGTAAAATGTAATGTCTTTTTCCACAAGCATCTGATCGTAGTTGTACTTGTTTTCAAAAAGACGGGCATGAGGCCTGTTCTTCGGATTTAATCCGCTGAAGACTTCCTTCACGTACATTTTTGCCACGCGGCGCGGCGTTCCGTTCAGACTGTCGTCAGTGAGGTCAAGCCCGAGAATATGCATGATCTCCCGAAAGTGCTTTTCAATTTTTTCTATTTTCTCGTCATCATCCAGCGCAAAGGCGTCGGCGCGAAGAGGTGTATCCGCCGAAGATGCAACATGGTCGTCCTGATCCAAAGGTTTAAGAGGCCGGATATTCAACGAAATTTCTTTCTGTCTCATACAGTGTAATTTTCAGTTCAAGTTCGGAATCGATCTTCTGCCTTAAGATCCTCCAGATGACGACGACTATGTTCTCAGCAGTCGGATTCAGTTCCCTAAAATATTCAGAATCGAGGTTAAGGTTTTTATGATCGAATTTATTCAAAACATTTTCTTTGATCAGATCGCTTAACACTTTCAGGTCAAACACGTATCCTGTATCTGCGCGGGGTTCGCCGGTTATACTGACAATAAGCTCGTAATTATGTCCATGATAGTGCGGATTACTGCATTTTCCAAAAATCTTTTCGTTCTGCGCATCAGACCAATCCGCCCTGAAAAGCCGGTGAGCCGCGTTAAAATGTTCTTTCCGGGAAACTTTGACCTTCATGTCTTAAAAATAACAGGATATCGGGGAAAAGGTTCACCAGCCTGGAAATTGTTGGCGTCGACTTGCAAAAAAATTTCATTTGGACTGCCCGTCCTGAATAGGCTCGAGGTCTGGAGTGTGGTGAAGCACCTATCCGCGCGCATGGCCTTTCACTCAAAAACGACCAGGTAACTGATCAAAAATTCGTAATAGAGGTGCTGTGGAAGTTAAAGAGCGCCATATTGAGGCCAAAGCTCAGTTCGTGCGTGGTGAAACGCGCCCCTACCGAATTGCCCGCCGGCACCTCAAAAGCATAGCCAAAGCGGTAGGACCCTCCGAATTTGATCTGGGCCATAAGGCCATAGGCATTTAGATTGCGGGTAAAAACACCCGCCGTATATTTTTCGTCCAGGTTTAAAGCAAAGTTGACGTCCGCGGAAATGGGAGATCCCTTAACGGATTTTAACAAGACGGAAGGCTTCAGCCTGATGTGCTCGTTGAGATAAAAAGTATAAGCGCCCATGGCGTAAAAATGCTGGCTGTACAACTCTGTTTCCAGATCCGAAAAAGTGACTTTGGCTTTCAGCATCCGCGGTACCGAGAGGCCGATAAAATAGCGTTCGCTGTGTAAGATGAGGCCCGCGCCGAAACTCGGCTTCGTAATATTTTGATTCTCAGAGAAAGCAGGATCGTTCGGATCGTATGGATTCAACTCATTGTTGTTGCCTTTGAAACTAATAAAGCCGGCCTGCAAACCAAAAGACAGGAATTTCTGATCCAGGTCCAAACGGTAGGCATATGTGCCGTGTACTTCGGTGTTGCTGTTGATGCCCACGTTGTCTTTCAGGATGATCAATCCAACACCCATCCTGTTGTCCAACAACGACGTATGGGCATTGACGTTGTAGGTTGTAGGACTTCCCTCAAAACCCGCCCATTGTTTCCGGTAGGTGACACCTGCGTTCAGGTTATTGTTCAATCCAGCGTAAGCAGGATTGATAAGCATGGGGTTGCTTAAATATTGTGCGTATAATGGGTCGACCTGCGCTTCGCCTGACCAACAAATGGTGAGGATAAAAGCTGTGAGTAGTAGAAGTTTTCTCATAAACTGTTGTTTTTAACGTGAGTTGGCCAGGGCTCTCCCAATTGTTGTGTTCAATTTATTCAATATAGATATTAAAATGCTTCTGTTGTCTGGGGTCCCATCCGGGTCGTATAACAACTACCTTCAGGATGCCAGGGTTTCAGCCTGGAACCAGCCGGGTAAAGGGGGATCTCCCTGCCTTCCGGATCTGTGATCTTCAAGTGATGGGCTTTTACCTGTGTTCCGTGTCCATATGCTGAGACGGGACCGTAATTGCACAGGGGAATATACTCCAAAAGGGGAGCGCCTTCCCGGAAGAAGAAACCAGTTCTGAGCAAGTTTTAAGAATTCACGTCTGCCTGAGCCCATACCTTGTTTATTTTTTGCTTTAGTGTAAGGTAACCAGTGATATTGCTTCTCCCTGGGATTTCAATGGTGTAAAAGTAAACCGGTGACCATTATTGGTTCACCGATATATATCCGGTTAATAATTTCGGGCCTTTGAAGGTTGGACCCCCCTCGACTTCAATTTTATAAAAGTAAGTTCCGGAAGGAAGGGCTTTGCCACTGTCACTTGAACCTTCAAAACGTTTGCCGGGAACTTCGCTGTCGTAATTCTCAACTTCATACACCTTATCCCCCCACCGGTTGAATATTGACACTTTGTTATTTGTCGGAAGGTAGTGTATCCGCATAAACTTGTTGTCCCCCGAACTGTTTGGGGCGACGGCATTGTAGATCTCAATTTCACCGGATAAGTTCTCCACGGTTATAGTGACGAGATTTTGCGCGCAATCTCCGAGATCGTCGCACACTTCCACTATAAGATTATCGGTCCCCGTAAAATTCACTCCGCTGTAATCGATAATTAAATTTTGGTTTGCATCAATTTCGGCAAAAGCTCCGCTGGATGGTTGCTGAACGATCCGCAGGGTTGAAAGATCGATGTTATCGTCCGGGTCACTGATGAGTTCATTCAGCGCAATGGTTACCGTGGTTCCTACTTGTGTGGTTTTAGCCGCGTTTTCAAGAACAGGCGGAGTGTTAATGATAACCTGTAAGCCTCTTGTAGCTGGCTGGGGATTGGTAAGATCTGTATCGAAGATCCTGAATTCAACGGTCTTGCTCAATACCGATTTTTTCCGGGGTTTCAAACGGCCAGCGTTTCCTGTATACTGGTAGGATACTGTTCGCAACAGCGCTTCATATTCGGAGAGCGCGGCTTTTCCTTTAAAGGTCAGAATGCCATCCGAACTGTTGAACGCACCCGCAATGCTGGCATGAGGGGTAAAGGTTAATTCATCCTCTGCCTGAAAATTGGTAATGGTCACGGTAGCCTGAACGATGAGATCGTTGTCTTCATCAGTCAGGGTGATGTTCGCGTCTATGATCACCTTATCATCGGTGCCCACCCTGTAAATTATTTCGGTACCGTTGATCGATGCGTGCACCGCAGGGTTGTCATTGCTGACATAGCTGGTAAAGCCAAAACTATCTCCGACGAAAATATCAAGATCTCCATCCTTATCAAAGTCTGCAAGGTAGGGTTGTATACCGTATCCATATGGGTCCTCGGTGGAAATAGCAATCGATTCAAAAGGTTGAATCTGAGCGATTTCAAAATTTGGTTGCGAAGCCGTTCCTGTATTCTCATAATAAACGATTCGATGCCCGTAATCCTCAATCGAATAATCGTAGATGTAATCGTTGGTCAAAAGGTCCAGATCCCCATCGTGGTCAATATCTGAAAAATGAAAAGGGATATTGCTGGAAGTATCTATTAAAAGGAAAGGATTTTCTGTATCCAATCGCTCCTCATATTGCGGGTTCTGAGCAGTGCCCGTGTTTTCATAAAAATAAAGGTTGTAGCGATCACTGATCACAAGATCCAGGTCGAGATCGTTGTCTATGTCAATCAATCTTGGGGAAGATTGATTGCCTACCGTTATACCCGCAAAAGGATTCAGTTCTATTTCTTCTGTATAAACACCTTCATCATTGCGGTAGAAATGCACATAACCATAAAGCTCACCAGCGATCAGATCCAAATCTCCGTCACCATCCACATCGGCCACATCATGGTAAAAAATACCACGAACTGAAATGTTTTTAAAAGGGTTTTCAGCATCATCCGGGTCGTCAGTAGGGTAGATTTGTTTAAAAACACCGTTGTCGTTGTAATAAAAAACCGGGGTGTTATACGAATAATAATAGGCAAATTCTTCGTACTTGTTACCAATTAAAGCATCCAGATCACTATCGCCGTCTAAGTCGATTAGTATCGGTGCAGCATTGAATCCTGCATCAATACCTCCGACGGGATTGGCCAGCTCCATGCGTTCGGAAAAAACATTGTTTCCCGTGTTTTCGAAATAATGGATCTGGTTGGCAGCATAGGAGTAAGAATAATCACCATCACCCTCGCCCAAAAGCAAATCAAGGTCGTTATCGTCGTCGAGATCAACAAATACCGGTTGGTTATTGGTAAATTCAATTTCATGAAAAGGATTTCCGGTTTGTGTTCCGGCATCAAATGGATCCACTTCTTCCACGAAATTTCCGGGTGAGACCTGGCGATAGAACTGGAGGACGTTGTAATAGGAACCAACCACCATGTCGACATCGCCATCCCCGTCAATATCTGCCATCGTCGGCGCGATTTCGTATTCGTCTGGCATCGAAGACATAGTCAATTTCGCATTGGCTTCTGAAAAATTTCCAGCATCGTCATTTTCGTAATAGTGAAGGTACCTTTGTTGGTAGTAAGGAGGTAGCGGTGTGTAGTAGTTGGAAACTCCTCCGATGATCACATCAAGGTCGGCATCATTGTCGAGGTCGGCGAAGGATAATTTGACTGAGTTTCCAAAGGCTATTGCGCTAAATGGATTGCCATTTTTGGTTACCGGATCCCACACATCGGTTTGTTGAACAAAGGAACCGTTGTCATTTCTGAAATATAAAATAGTTCCGTTCTCAACGCCCACAAAAAGATCGTCATCATTGTCTTTGTCAAGATCCGCAAAAACAGGTCCTCTTTCGTCGCCTGGTATCAGAAAATCATGGAAGGGGTTATCAGCGCCAAATTGTTCCTCGTAGAGCGGTTGCAAATTTGTTCCCACATTCAATAAATAGTGCAATGGGCGGTTTTCATAATCATTATAATAACTGTAATAATTGTAATAATCGTTTTCCTCACCTACGACAAGGTCATAGTCTCCATCTTTATCCAAATCGACAATGGCTGGATAGGTGTTACCGTGAAAAAAGAAAGGTGCTTTCAGGGGATTGGCCGAACGTGTTTGTAAAGAAAATGGCCCGTTGTTAGTTTGGGCATTTGAAGTGCCAACACCAAGTCCCAACAGTAGAATGCCCGAAGCAGTGGCGATCTTTAACTGAAAATGAAGATCTGCAATTTTTTTTCGCAGCTTTCGCAGCTGGCGCAGTAAAGAACGGTATTTGAAACAACCGTTATCCTCCTCCTTCTTGAGTCTTGAGATTAGTTTCTGATACCTGCGGACGGATCTATGATAAAGTCCGATAATGTGGTGGGGAACTTTCATGGGGTATATGACAGGTATACAATAATAATAAGAATTTTTCAGACATATTGGGACCTGCAAATTATTAATTTTGAAAATGAAGCCTTTAGAGTTTGAATGCATATGGAACAAGGAAGCTACCGCGGATATTGAGCAGGTAAAGGCCTTGTGGCAAAAATACCAGGCAATTGAAGGCGACCAGATGATTGAAAAACGCGTAAAGCAGATCGTCTTTATAATCAAGAATGAAGATGAAGTATGCGGTGTCTCCACCGCGCGACCGGTGCAGGCGAAGTTTCTAAATGGACATTTCTTTTATGAATTCCGTTGTTTTATTGCACCGCCATTTCGCGCACCCGGTTTGGATACACTTCTCGCAGTGAAGACAAAATCGTTTTTATCAGGGCTTGATGAGTCAGGTACGAAGTTTAAAGGTATGCTGATGATTGTTGAAAATCAGGAATTGAAAAATCAACGTACGAAAGCCATCTGGCCGGAAAGTGAAATGGTATTTGCGGGATACACACCAAAAGGACACCACATCAGGATCGGATATTTCAAAGGGGCCCGGATTTGAGAATGTCAATATTCTGTGCAGGGGATGAGTCAGGTGTTGAGAATTTCTTTTACAATAAACTCTGATAGGGAATCAATGGTAGGGTGATCCCAGAAGTACAGCGGGCTGAGTTCTTTTCCGATGAATTTCTCCAGTCTGTCCATTATATAAACAGCTTTAAGGGAATCCATTCTGAATTCTACAAACTCGATATGAGTGTCAACTGTATCGTATGGCACGGAGCATTTAAGCGCAACCTGTTGCTTCAGAAAATCAACGATGTCTGTTTTGGTAATGTTTTTCATTAAATTTCATCCATGAACGCTCAAGATAATCAAAACCTTGTTTTTGAAAATGTCTGGCGGAAAGATGTGTCGCATATCAGCGCCCAGGTTTTAGAGATCTGGAAAAATCACAAAGGACCTGTCGGAGACTACGCGAACCAAAGACTTAATCAACTGGTATTTGTGGTCAAGGATGCAGGTGGCAATGTGGTTGGTATGTCTACCGCGTTCAAAACATATATTAAACAACTTCGCAACCATTTTTTTGCTATGCGGTTAATGCTGATTCCGGAGAATCGAATTCCAGGCCTGACATCCAAGCTGCTTGTCTCTACACGGGATTATTTTGAATCTATACATCAGGATGAAACTACCGATCCCGCTATTGGTCTCATCACCCTTGTTGAAAATCAACGCCTGAAAGAAAGTCGGAATGAAGCCATCTGGCCTGCTTCGAAGATGGTATACATCGGGAGCAGTAAGGAAGGCAATCATATCAGGGTTTATTATTTTAAGGGCGCCAGGATTTTGCCGTAACCGTGGGCAGACTTGGGGGGGATATGTGTGGGGCATCGCAGGGACGCATAATTATGCGTCCCTACCTCCCACCGCACATACCCGCCCAAGTCTGTTTATTTCACCTGTAGATGCAACGCATTCAGCCGGCGCACAGCGAGATTTTTATACCACGTTAATTCCTGATCTGGCAGAGTGATATGGGGATACTGCCTAAGAAAGGCATTTATTGCCAACTGCGATTGTCGTCTGGCAAGCCAGTCTCCCAGACAATAGTGCACACCGCTTCCGAAGGAGAGGTGGCGGTTCGGCTTCCGGGAAATAATAAACTCGTTTGCGCGCTCAAAAGCCTTTTCATCCCGGTTAGCGGATGCGACCACTAATGTAACCGTTGCGCCCGCGGGTATTATCTTGTCACCCAGTGTAACTTCTTCCCTGGATATTCGGCCCAGCAACTGAACAATTGAGTCATATCGCAGAACTTCCTCTATCGCCGAATCGATCATTTCTGGCTCATTGCGCAGCTGGGTTAACTGTTCGGGATGTTTTAAAAGATTCAGCATCGCGTTGCTGATCAGGCTGGCAGAGGTTTCCTCGCCCGCAGTAAATAAAAAAATAGCGATCGAAACAAGTTCTTCGTCGGAAAGGCCGAGATTTTCCTTCCTGTTTTTGTGGATCATTTTGCTTAACAGGCCTTCATCCGGCCGATCGTATTTTAGTTTTATCTGTTCCTGGAAAAAGCTGATAAAATCAGCGGCCGCCTGGTTCATGAGCACCAGGTCTTTCAGGGAGATATACAGGTCGAGCGTTTTAGTCATGGCCACTCCCAGCTGAATGAGATACTGGCAATCTGTTACGGGGATCCCAAGAATGTGTGAGATGGTGTAGACGGGAAGTGGCTGCGCATATGCTGCGACGAAATCGAGATTCAGGCCATTCATCTGATCAAGCAGCATGTTTGTGTTGGCGCGGATGATATCGTCCACCTCACGGTTATGCCATGTTTTGTTGACAAAGTTTCGTATGCGAAGGTGCTGGGCATCATTCAACATCAGAATGAAGGAATTCATCGCCTGGTAAATCGCGCGGAGATCTTCATCCTTGTTATCAAAATATTCTACGCCTCTTTTAAGCCAGCCAAGCCGGTTTCCGCTTTCGAATGATTCACTTTTAAGGATGAATTTTACATCGTCGTATCGGGTGATGATATATTCTTTTGTTTGCGCGAGATAGACAGGATCAGTCAGGCGCAGTCGTTCGTACATAGCATAGGGATTGCGTATGTACGCGGGATCCAAAGGGCGCCAGAGCAACGTGTTATTCATTTTTACACAATGAGGTAATATGTTCGGCCAATAAACCTACCGTGGGATAATCCCAGAAGAACATGGGATTCATTTCTATCTTCAACTGCTTTTCAAGCTCATCCAGCACAAAAACAGAACTGATGGAATCCAGACCAAGTGAATAAAAGCTGGCGCTGTCGTCAATTTTCGAAACGGGCAGACCTGTTTCTTTGGCAATCTCCTGCTTAAGTGCGTTTAATATCTTCTTTTTGGTCTCCATTTGCATCCTGTTTCATCACTGCCCAGTAATCTTCCTCCGGTGTGGTGAGGGCAAGCCGGTGTTCAAGTTTTTGGGCGCTGACAAGTCCGGGTCTTTTCAGGCCATGCATGATGCGAACATCATAAATTTCTTCCACACTGTTCTCATACCTCAGGTGTGCTACTATTTTCCCTGTGGCGAGGTGGACCACAACGATTCCGCAAAAAAAGGATTTATGCGCAATGGGAAGATCGTTAAAAGCAACGGATTTTTTTCTCAGTTGAGACAACCCGATGAACACATAGTCACCCACTTTATCCATACCCCTGGCGAATCCGTTGAGGGCAACAACAATTTCTTTTTTTCCATCAGCGGTATCGATGCGCACCAGATTCCCGGCAGCGGACTCCAGTACGAATAGTTGGTTGTTGTAGATCCTGGGTGAATGGGGCATCGATAATCCTTCAGCTATTATTGAGTTTGATGAAACTTCCATCACGATACCACCGTTTTCTTTGTTTTGACGCCAGCCCTCTTTTGAATCGGTACTGCCCAGGGCGGTGACAAATTTTGGTTTATCGTTTTCAAAAGCTACGCCGTTTAGGTGACAATGATCTTCCGGTGTGATCCGGGAAATAAAGAACGGTTTCCAGAGAGGCGTAAAACTGAAGCGGTGATCGATGAGGGCCAGGCAACTGAATCGGGTATTTACGGCGAGTAGGGTTTCACCAGTCCAATGCAGGTCGTGTATGTCCACTTCTCCCGTGAAATAGGTGGCCCTGGGGAGATATAAGGCATCGTAGGTGTTGGGTTGCTGGGGATAATTGGCTGCCATGCGGCTGGCATTGTTGAAGACAATGACTTCTGTGAGGGTCGCAATGGCCAGTTTAGATGCGTCTGCTGCAATCCCCATGGGTTTTTGAAAAGTCCTGGGGAGCTGAATTAAGCGGTTTTTGTTTAGCGCGCTGATAAGTACAACTTTTCCTGCCTGGTAGGTACTCAGCGCAAGCGAACAGTTGAGGTGTTGAAGTAGCTCGGGCAGATTGGGAGAGTGGGTACAGGTAAAGGCGGCAACCTTTTCATTCATGCGCTAAAGAAATTCAAAACGTTTGCAATCTCCAAAGATGGAGGCTTTTGGATGTCACACAATCGATTGAAGAAATAAAAATTAACCTGGTGTGAGGATATTGGACCTAATTCCTTTTAATAATCGTTAATTTTGGGCGTGACGAGGCACCTGGCTGGCCAAAGATCGTGTGCGTGAAGAATATCAACAAAGTCAGCAGCAAGGCGAGCAGTAGGCGATACTTCAGGTTCAAAGTAAAATTCCAGTTAGGTTTATTGATCCGAATATAGGAGATGAAGCGACAATTCACAAATTTAAGGTAAGTTTCTGATCTGCAATTTTTTAAATAACTGTAATCGACATGACTTTTGAAGAAACCAGCGCAAAGATTCAGGGATACAAGGAAGCGGGGAAGTCGCTTTTTACCACCTCTTCCTTTCAATCGCATAGTCTTGTACTATTGCATATCTTAAGCCGGATTGATAATAAAATCCCCGTTTATTTTATCAATACGGGCTATCATTTCCCGGAAACAGTGATGTTCAGAGATCAGATCGCCGAGTCATTCGGTATTCAGACAATTGATCTTAAATCGGATGTGCCAAAATATATGCAGCGCGACAGCGAAGGAAGGCTGCTGTTTACCTCCGATCCTGACCATTGCTGTTATCTAAACAAAACTCAACCCATGGATTCCATACTGATGACGCATGATGTATGGATAAATGGCGTCCGCGCTGACCAGAGTGCCGTTCGCGCCGCAATGAAAGTGGAGCAACCCGCAAAACACGGATGTTTACGATTTCATCCCATGCTCGACTGGAATCCCAGGATGATCTGGCAATACCAGAAAGAATATAACCTGCCGAAACATCCGCTGGAAGAAAAAGGCTATTTAAGTATAGGGTGCGAACCGTGTACCCGGAAGGTTGACCCCGAAATGCAGGAACGTGAAGCGCGCTGGTTCGGCATGAACAAGGTGGAGTGCGGACTGCATACGGATCTGATCAACAAGTGAGTGGTGAGTTGTGAGTGGTGAGTTGACTTGTGCGATCATATAGTTTTGCCTCCTGAATTTGGCGACTGCTAATAATCTATTTAATGTCAAAGGTGTTTCAGTGCTTGCATTTAGTATTAAGAATAATGAATTTTGTTTCAAAAGATGAATAAGGAGAGTTCACATACTCGACCTGGCACGTCTTCCTTGCGCCAAACAGAAAAAAATAAATAATTACTACTCACTACGGAAACTGATAACCTGAATAGATGACGGACTCACCACTGACCACTCACCACTCACGCTTGTTGCAAACTGACAAGCTCAATAGGTTACTACTCAAGGGTGAAACTGATAACCTGAATAGATGACCCACTCACCACTCACAACTGACAACTCACAATGAAAGTTTTAGTTACCGGAGGTGCGGGTTACATTGGCACCGAGCTTATTACTTTATTGGTGAACAATCCTGACGTGGAAGAAGTGATTATATATGATAATCTCAGCCGCCCTAACTTCAACCTCTTTTTAGGACTCAGGCTTCAAAAACACCACAAGATCTCTTTTGTAAAAGGAGAGTTGTTGGATTCGCGGGCTTTGAAGAAAATCCTCCAGGGAGTGGATGTCGTATACCATCTTGCTGCAAAAGTAACCACACCATTTGCCAATGCCGATGCCCATGCCTATGAGCAAGTCAACCATTGGGGTACTGCAGAGCTGGTGTATGCTGTTGAAACAAGTGACGTGAAACGGTTTATTTATACAAGCAGCACGGGGGTTTATGGTTCCTCAAAGATCCCGGCGCATGAGGACAAACCGCCTGATCCGCAGACTTTTTACGCTGTGTCAAAACTCCGCGGTGAGGAACATGTCAGGCGCCTCATCGGAAAGATCGACACTTATATAATGCGTTGCGGCAACGTTTATGGCTACAGCAAAAGCATGCGCTTTGATGCCGTCATCAATAAATTTATTTTTGATGCCAATTTCAACCGGCTTATTACCATTCAGGGAGATGGCAAGCAATCGCGGACTTTCATACATATTGAAATGGTGGCAAAAGCCCTGAACAACCTCCTTACCGCAGACCTTCCCAGCGATGTTTACAATATCGTGGACAAGAACCTGAAAGTGATAGACATGCTGGATGTGCTTAAGGAGTTAATCCCTGATCTTGAATTCATTTTTATCAATCAGCATCTGCGATTGCATGAATTGAATGTAAAGGTCAATCCCCTGGTGACGGATACCCTAAAGATCAGGAACTCGCGCACGCTGAAAGAAGATCTCAGTGAGTTTCTGAAGAAATTCAGTTTTTAAGCAATCTTCCTGATGCAAACTATTGCAACGGTCATTGTTTTATTGGCGGTGGTGACCGCGCTGGCGGAAGTCACTGACAGAATTAAAATTCCTTACCCGATCCTGCTTGTACTTTCCGGCATCTGCATCGGCCTTATTCCGGGTTTGCCACACGTAAGTATGAGTCCGGATGTTGTTTTTCTAATTTTTCTTCCCCCCTTACTATACTCCGCGGCCTGGAACACATCGTGGCCGGATTTCAAGGCTGCCAGAAGGCCAATTATTTTGCTGTCCATCGGATGTGTGATCTTTACTACTTGTGCTGTAGCATGGATCGCTCACTCTTTTATTCCTAACCTTGGATGGCCCGAAGCCTTTGTCCTGGGCGCGATCATATCTCCGCCCGATGCTATTGCAGCCGCCGCGTCCACGAAGGGACTGAATGTTCCAAAAAGGATAGTCACAATTCTTGAAGGAGAAAGTCTGGTGAACGATGCTACCGGATTGATTGCCTACAGATACGGCGTGGCAGCGGTAGTAACGGGAGTATTCAGCATCTGGGATGCTGGTCTTCAATTTATTGTCGTGGTGACCGGAGGTATTCTCCTTGGGCTTGGAATGGCTCTGATATTTAAATGGATACATAAGATCACACCTGATAATCCAACTACCGATACAACCTTAACATTTATAACACCCTTCATTGTCTATCTGGTGGCGGAAAGCATTCATCTCTCTGGTGTTTTGGCTGTAGTATCGTGTGGCTTGTATCTGAGCTGGCATTCTTCCGAATTATTCAGCCACCAGACAAGGATCCAGGCATATGGTTCGTGGAACACTGCGATTTTTATTTTGAATGGTGTTGTCTTCATCCTGATAGGCCTTCAGCTTCCCATGATATTGAACAACATCGAGGACCATTCATTCACGATGCTATTAAAATATGGAGCGATTGTCAGCCTTGCTGTTATCGTTGGCCGCATCGTTTGGGTTTATCCCGGTGCGTATATCCCGAGGATAAGCAAGAAAGTGAGGGAGCGGGAGCCGGAAGTAAACGTGAAACTAACCACCATTGTGGCGTGGTCCGGCATGCGCGGAGTGGTTTCACTAGCCGCCGCGCTTGCAATCCCGCTGATGATTGAAGGGTCAAAACCTTTTCCCAACAGGGATCTCATCATCTTTTTAACATTCGCGGTTATTTTCTCAACGCTGGTACTTCAGGGTTTGACCCTTCGGCCGCTAATTAAATTATTGGGAATAAAACCCGATGGCAAAGACCATGAGCAGGAGCTTAAAGCAAGGATGGTTATTGCAGCAGCGGTCATTGAACATATTGAAGAGAATTACTCGCTTAGCCTTACCGATGAGGGTTTAAATCTGATCAAGACAAAGTACGAGATCAGGATACAGCGAATACGCAAGGGTGAAAGCCTCGGGAAAATGCATGAGGGACTGGTTGATAAGCTTCATGTCATCCAGCACGAGTTATTGAACAAAGAACGGGATTTGATTTTGAGACTAAGGACAGAAGGATCCGTCAGTGAAGAAGCTCTGCGAAAAATTGAATATGAGTTAGACCTGGAAGAAAGCAGGTTGATTCTGGAGAAAGGGATATCATAAAAATAATTGGTTGGACGTAGAGACAAGGCCTGCCTTGTCTCTTACGGCAATAACCTATGTTGGTGTCAACAATATTCTTCAAATACCTCTACGAGGTGCTGGCCGATCATCTGTGCATTTCTGCCCTCGATGTGATGGCGTTCAACAAAGTGAACCAGTTCGCCATCCTTGAATAAGGCAATAGACGGTGAGGAGGGTGGATACGGAAGTGTGAATTCCCTTGCTTTCGCCACCGCTTCTTTGTCAACACCGGCAAACACCGTTGCCAGTGAAGATGGTTTTTTATCTGAATTTTGCAGAGCCCATTTTATTCCTGGTCGTGCCGCGCCTGCCGCGCATCCGCACACTGAATTGATCACCAGTAAAGTGGTGCCTTTTTGATCTTTTAATTCGCGCTCCACATCGTTAGAAGTTCTTAATTCCTTGAAGCCCGCACTGGTCAAATCGGTGCGCATCGGAGCTACTAATTGTTCAGGATACATATGTTTGTTTATTATTGATCGATATTATTTATTATAAAAATCCAAGTTCCAGTTTGGCTGCCTCACTCATCATCTCCTGGGAGTAAGGAGGGTCAAAAGTAATTTCAACTTTCACCTCATTTATACCTTCGATGCCCTTGAGTTTTTGCTCCACTTCGCCGGGAATAACTTCAGCGGAAGGGCATGAGGGCGAGGTCAGGGTCATGAGCACATAGACATTGTTTACCGGGTAAATATTGATCTCATAGATCAGACCCAGTTCATAAATATCCACGGGGATCTCCGGATCATAGATAGTTTTGATCGCCTGCAAAACCTTTTCCTGCAGATCCGGGATAACCGCATCAGACGCTTTTTGTTCAGTGTTGGCAAGAGGTTCACTCATGAGTTTACTTCCATTTTTGTTTTGAACGCCAGGGCGTATAATTTCATTTGTTTGATCATGGCGGCAAAGCCGTTAGACCGTTGTGTTCCAATAAAACGATCCATCCCGATCTTTTTCATAAAGTAAAGATCGGCATTGAGAATTTCCTCAGGGGTTTGACCATTAAAAATACGCGTAAGCAAACTTACCAGACCTTTCGTGATGGCTGTATTGCTGTCGGCGCGAAAGTACACCCTGCCCTGATCAAGGGAACCCGTCAACCACACTTTAGACTGGCATCCCTTTACAATATTTTGTTCCGTTTTTTCTGACTCAGGCATTTCCTGAAGTTTCTGCCCCAGTTCCATGATGTAGAAGACTGTCATCTCCATGTCTCCGTCGAGAAGGGAGAAATCGCTGATAATCCCGTCCTGGATTTGGTTATTGGTCATTTATACACCGTCTTTTCCAGTTTTGAAACACGATTGTGAAGGTCTGCGATCATCTCGACTTTTTCCGCCAGCTGAAAAATTGCTCTTGTGTTTTCGACTGTCTGAATGTTCAACTTAATAAGCTGACCTTCAATCTTGTCTACCTTGATGTCAAGGCGGTCTAACCTTTCAATGCTCCGATCCAGCCTTTCATTGGTGCCTTTCAGCTCCGCCACAATCCGGTCCTGGCCTTTAAGGGATTCAGCCAGCAATTCGAGTATTCTGTCATCGTTCTTCATATGTTGAGGGTTTATTATTTCATGAAGTTAATGATTCTTTCAAGGCCTTCCACGAGCTGATCAACCTCCTTCTTTGTATTATAAACGGCAAACGAGGCACGAACAGTTCCTTCAATGCCGTAACACTCCATTAGTGGCTGGGTGCAATGGTGTCCCGTGCGCACCGCAATTCCCCGTGCGTCGAGCATTTGTCCCACATCAAAGTGATGTATGCCCTTCACGGTGAAGGCAAGCACTCCTACTTTGTTGGCAGCAGTACCTACAGGTGTTACGGAGTTCAGTTTAGAAACCCTGGCAGTGGCGTATTCCAGCAGCTCATGTTCGTGGGCCGCGATATTCTCCTGACCTAACTCCTTTATGAAGTCCATCGCGTGGCGAAACGCAACAACGTCTGCAATATTCGGGGTGCCCGCTTCAAATTTATAGGGCAGATCATTGTAAGTAGTTTTTTCAAACCTTACTTCCTTGATCATTTCTCCACCGCCCTGGTAAGGAGGCATTTTTTCAAGTAATTCCCGTTTGCCATAAAGAATTCCGGTTCCGGTGGGACCATACATTTTATGGGAGGAGAGACAATAAAAATCACAATCCAGATCCTGAACATCAATGGCGATATGCGCTCCGGCCTGAGCGCCATCAATTAAAACCACCGCGCCGGCTTCGTGAGCAAGCCGTATGATCTCTTTGATGGGATTGATGGTTCCCAGACTGTTGGAGGCGTGATTAACAGCGACGATCCTTGTCCTGGAAGTCAAATGTTGTTTAAAGACTTTCAGGTCAAGTTCACCTACTCTGCTGACCGGAATTACTTTCAGGGTTGCACTATTCGCTTCACAGACAAACTGCCAGGGAACAATGTTGGAGTGATGCTCTAAGGTGGATATAATGATCTCATCTCCGGCTTTGACAAAGGTCTTTCCATAAGTAGCAGCCACGAGGTTGATACTTTCAGTTACTCCGCGTGTGAAGATAATTTCTTCCGCCGAGGCGGCATGGATAAAATCTTTTGCAGTTTCACGGGTCTGTTCATATGCCTTTGTCGCTTTTTCTGCCATGGTATGGATGCCCCTGTGAATGTTGGCATTGTACCCTGTGTAATATTCGACAAGCGCGTCGATAACCCTCTTTGGTTTCTGGTTAGTGGCGGCATTGTCGAAATACACCAGGTCGCGGCCATTGACCTGTTGATGCAAAACAGGAAATTCCTTCCTGATCTTCTCAACATCTATTCCCCGTATGATGGGTTTTTGAGCTGTCTCCATGATTCAAAAATTTTTTTGGAGGCGTTCGCCGATCACCTTGTCTATGTAATTTTTTATGCCTGGATGTGCGATCTTATCGGTGACCTCTCCTGCAAAAGCGTACAACATCATGGCGCGGGCGGCATCTTTGTTAATACCCCGCGTCCTGAGATAAAACAGCGCTTCTTCATCCAGCTGGCCCGTGGTGCAGCCATGAGAGCATTTTACATCGTCAGCCCAGATCTCAAGCTGAGGTTTGGTGTTCACACTTGCCCTGTCAGATAATAAAATATTGCGGTTGGCCTGGAATGCATTTGTTTTCTGCGCCTGGGGCCTGACGAAGATCTTTCCGTTAAAAACACCCTTTGAATTTTCATCCATTACTCCCTTGTACAATTCATTGGTATGGGAATTGGGTTTTTTATGATCTACCACTGTATGGTTATCTGCCAAAGTATTTCCTGTCAGCAGGTAAAGCCCGTACATATGAGATTCAATTCCTTCACCGTCAATTACCAAATGAAGATTTGTCCTGAGGAGCTTCCCCTGAAGATTAAATGTGTATGTGTTTACACGGCTTGAATTCTTCTGGCAGATCTCCGTATGGGTATACTGATAGCGGTTTCCTTTATCGTTCTGGATGCTGTAAAAATCCAGCCTGGAGTTTTCGGCAACAACCACCTCATTAACAAGGTTAGTGAAGTGATTTCCAGGTCCTGAGGAATTGAATTTCTCTACAATTGTAACCTCACTGTTTTTACCAGTAACGATCAGGTTGCGGTTGGTTGCCACCACCTCGCCTGATGAAGTATCATTGATATAGTGGATGATCAAAGGTTTTTCTACAACTGTATTATCGGGAATATTGATGAATACTCCGGCTTTCCAGTCAGCTGTGTTCCAGGCAGCAAAGGCATCTGTTTTAATATTGACATGCTGGTTGAAATGTTCTGTCGCCAGAATATTTTTGGCCGTGAGCACTTCCTCCAGGTTCTGGATTACCATTTGTGAAGATGGCGAGCGAATCACCGAATGTTCCGGCGAGAACACACCATTGAGAAAGACCACAATATTTGCATCCACATTGGGAATCAAAAATTCCTTTACTTCCCTGATCACAGGCTGAACAGCCAGCTCCTGGAAAGAAAAATTCTTTTCGAGTTCTCGTGTCAGGGGAGTGTATTTGTATTCTTCGTGTTTGTTCGCCGGCAAACCCAGCTGTTGAAAAATTTCAAGGGCTGTTGTTCTGATATGGTCAGAAACAGATTGCCTCCTGCGTTGAA